>NZ_JABWMT020000011.1:0-151772 GCF_013368915.2 Escherichia sp. 93.1518 | reverse complement strand
GGACTTCCGACGGATTCCGGTCCCCCTTTGAGGTGGTTTCCACCAGTGCCTGCACACCGAAGGTAAAGCGCAGACGGTCGATGTTTGCAGACGTGATGGTCCGGGTAATCGGCGTGTCGTACTTCACTTCCGTACCCAGCACCGTCTCGGAGCCGGAGGATTCAAATCCCTCCGGCGGTGTCTGCTCCTGCTCACCTGCCCGGAAAACCACCGTGACACCGGAGATATTGGTATTCTCCTCACTGTCCAGCACTGGCGTACTGTTCAGCAGCACACTTTTTAATCCGTCCACCGGACCTTCAATCGGCCCTTCACTGATGGCATCGATCACACTCAGCAACTGCGTGGACTTCAGGTTGTCCCTCGCTTCACGCGGGGTATGTCCCTTACTGCTGCCTTTACCCATTCCTCACGCTCCATAAACGACAAAACCGCCCGCAGGCGGTTTCACACAAAACATTCTGCATCAGCGACCAATCACCACAACCTGACCACCATCTCCTTCATCTGCCGTGCTGATCTCCTGAGAAATCACCCGTGACCCCACGCGCATTTCACCGTACAGAACCGGCAGAACATTGCCCTGGGCAACCATGTTATCCAGTGAGGAGAAATAGGTGTTCTGCTTACCGTTATCCGTTGTCTGTGTGCGGGGAGTTCTGGCTTTCGGTGCCAGCATCTGAGCCACACCGCCCAGGATCATACTGGCCCCTGCCGCATACATGCCCGATACAGCCGCGGCACCCAGCCAGCCCACAGGGTTCCACCATGCCACCGCAATCAGCGCCGCACCCAGCACTGCCTGAAAAACACCGCCACTTTTAGCTCCCGCCAGACGCGGCACAATGTGGATCACGGCACCATTTGCCAGCGGCTCATTAAGACGGGCAGATAATTCATTTTCTCCTGCATCACGCCCGACAATGCGCACCTGATACCAGCCCTCATTCAGTTTCTGACGAAACGCCGGGAGCTGTGTGGCCAGCGCCCGGATGGCTTCGGCCCCCGTTTTCACACGAAGGTCGATGCGGCGGCCAAATCGTTGCAAATCCCCGTAAAGGCAGATGCGCGCCATGCCCGGTGACGCCAGAGGGAGTGTGTGCGTCGCTGCCATTTGTCGGTATACCTCTCTCGTTTGCTCAGTTGTTCAGGAATATGGTGCAGCAGCTCGCCGTCACCACAGTAAATGGCGGCATGATTCGGCACCGATGAACCAAAACAGCACAGCAGCACATCGCCCGGCTGCGCCGCTGACAACGGCACCTGATACAGCCCTGTGGCCTCCAGATTATCCAGATAGAGATTCTGACCGTGACGCCACCAGTCATCCTCGCGATGAAAATCCGGCATCTCAATCCCCGCCAGATGATAAGCATCCCGGAACAGCGTGTAACAGTCCGTCACCCCGTGCTCAAAGCGCCGCCCGGTGAGATGCGGCACACAGCGGAACTTATGAATCGTCCCCCGGCAGACCAGCCACCACGGCAAATCACTCTGCACCTGCAGCCGCCGGTCGGCCTCACTCAGCCAGGGCAGACCACCGGGGTGGCTGTGGACCAGCGCCACAATCTCACCCTGCATTTCT
Organism: Escherichia sp. 93.1518; assembly: GCF_013368915.2. Taxonomy (NCBI): domain Bacteria; kingdom Pseudomonadati; phylum Pseudomonadota; class Gammaproteobacteria; order Enterobacterales; family Enterobacteriaceae; genus Escherichia; species Escherichia sp. 93.1518. The sequence goes on along the minus strand of NZ_JABWMT020000011.1, from coordinate 150,187 downwards.
GCCTGCAGCCAGTCTTCCGGCGACATACGGAAATACGCCTCCGGCTCACCGGAGATATTCACACAGGGAAAATATCTTTCCTCCTCCGGCGTGCTTACCACGAAGCCGCACGACTCCGCTGGCGCACATCGCCGGGCGTGCGCCAGAATCGCTGATTCTGTCTGTGTCATGGGATTTACTGCGAAAGTTTGTTAATGGAAAGGAAGCCGCCAAAGTTGCCGACGTTATTGCGAAACTTACAGCCGCTCAGGCATTTGCTGCATTTATCCTTCGTGATATCGGACGTCGGCTGGTCATATTCATCCGCAACAACCGGACCGTTATAACCGCACTCATCACCGCGATAGGTCCAGGTGCAGGTATTAGCCAGCATGATGCGCCCCGGAAAAACGGCACCATCCGTTTCAGTCGGTGTGGACAGTACAAAAGAGGCACTGACCGCGCTCAGTTCGCTGCACTGCTCGATGCGCCAGCGGCTGATCACCTCCTGCTCCGGATCGGCGTCGCTGTTTCCGTTGACGAAGTTCACCGCATCCAGAAAACGGGCATAAACCTTACGCCTGACCACCGTTCCGCCGACCAGACTCTGCAGGTCTTCGGCCATCCCGGTGACCATGCCATACAGGTTAGATACCTTAAGTGTGGGACGTGCGCTGCTGCCCTTACCGTTCATCTCAAAGCCGCTTCCCTGAATGGGGTACGCCTGATACTTTCGCCCCTGCCAGGTAACCGGTTCACCTTTTTCATTCTGCTCATTGCAGAAAAAGTAACGCTCCCCACCGACCTCTGTCAGATCAATTTCCCAGAGCACCACGCTGGCCGTCTGCTCCACACGGATGCATTCATTCAGTGTTTCCTGTCGTATGTCCTGCATCAGATCACCACTTCGTCAAACTGACACGAAAAATCGGTATAGGTGATATGTTCTGTCGCTGACCACGTTCGACACACCACTCTGATTTTTCTGTTAATACCCGGCGGGCGCCAAAAAAAAGATTTATAGCCTTCATGCCGGGCTAAAAATTTTTCAAATGAATCACGTTCATTCGCCTCAACTTTGAAATCACAGGTGAAAACGCGCAGAGAATGGTTAAGTCCATTTGGACTTCGTTGCTCATAACCATCACCAAATCTTACAGTTTTTATCGATGGTTTATTTTCTGTTTTCATTCCATCCTCTGGTAACCAGTGAAATTCTTCCGTATTAGCCACTTAACATTCCCCCATCACGTCGCATATTTAACAGATTGCCCTGCACCCGCTGATCAACCATCCCCATAAGTGCTTTTATTGCCTGAGGGCCAATCTCTCCATTCTGGCCGTCATTTTGAATAGTGATTTGGTATACAGGGGCATAGGTAATATCTCCGCCTCCATTACCACTTTTACTATTAATAGCTCTGACACCAAGAGAACCATCGGAAGTTCGTGTTAATGGCATAATAGCTTCCGGTCCAGCCTCACCAAAAACACCAGCCCCTTTTGCAAAAGCAAAAAATTGCGGGGAATCATAAATACCGTTCGAATACGTGCTCAATGACGGAGACTCATAAACACCGCCCTTTGCATTCGGAATAAATTTACTAATAGCACTCCCGATAGTTCCTAAAATCCCCCCAGAAGAACTGTTACTAATGCTGTCGAAAATCCCAGTAATTGAAGCCTTTAATGCTATTCGACTAAGATCCGAAATCACGGAAGTAGCGAAAGAACGAAAATTTGCCTTGCCTGTCGTGACAAAATCACCCAGCGCATCGGTCATCCCATCAAACATCTGAGTCGTGGTTGATTTTATCTGCTCACTGATATCCTTAGTGTCATCCAGCCAGTTATTGAATCCCTGGGAGGCACCACTAACCCAGTCTCCTGCCTGAATATCGAGCTGCTCGTTTTTCTGTCTGACAATTTCTTTTTCCCGTTCCAGAGCATCATTCAGAGCCTGCATTTTCTCTTGAAAAACATGATCTGACATTCCACGGGATTTATCTGCATAGTCACGTTCAAGTTGCAAACGCTGATTGTTATATCCATGTTCAATCCGCAGTAATTCCTGCTGGCGTTGCTGATTTTTATCGCCAACCCCATAACCAGCAATCTGAATATCATACCCCTGCTGACGATTATCAATCGAAGCCTGCAATGAATCACGCCATGCTGTTATTTCGGCGGATTCCTTGATTAGCCTGTTATTTTTTTCAATCGCAACATTTTTCTCCATCAACGCGGTTATTTCTTCCCGGTGTAAGAGAAGCGATTTCTGATCCTGGGTTAATTTCGTTGATGGTCGTGACTCTAGGTCGGCAATCCGCTGACGCCACTTAACCAGTTCCTGTTCAGAGGAACTTAATTTAACGGTCAACTCAGCTTGTGAACTTAGTAACGCATTCTGTTGATTCAGATGATCAATCATTCGTTGGGCTGCATCATCAGAATAACCTTTCGCCTTTGGTTGCTTTGGATCTTTATAACGCTCATTTATTTGAGCGATAAGATTATTATATTCTTCCTTTGAATACTGATTCTTTAGCTTTTCCAGTTTTGCAAGTTCACTAGCTCTCTGCTGCTCCCGGGTCTGATATTGTTTTGAAAAGGCATCTGCTCTCTGTCTGAGTTCAATTCCTTCCTGTTGTCGCTTGTTGTAATCGTTTATTGATGAATTTAGTACGTCCTGAGCAATTTTTTCTGCTTGAAGTACGCCCAATTGCTGCTTTAATCGTGCCAGCCTTTTATTTTGAGCTCCGCCATCTCCAATGCCACCTAACCCGAAAACTCCGGGTCGGGTATTTTTTTCTATTTCATCAATTTGACGGAGAACATCTGAGATTTTTTGATCAAGGGAGGTCTCACGGCCAATATCCAGCATGGAATCCCATGCCCATTTTGCGGAGTCTGCGACAGCTTTCCATGCAGTCTCAAGATAACCAAGATTTTCTTTAATCTGGTTGGTGCGCTGGATCATTGAGGATGAGTATTCTTCTGTCGCAATGCGGGCGGCCTCCTGCTGGTTCCCTTCATCCTGTAGCGCCTTAATCTGGTTATAAGTCGCAAGTGTCAGAAAATGGTACTGATCATTAAGTTTTGATATGGCACTGACAGGATCCTTTGCAATTTCATTGAAGTCATTAACCAGTTGTTCGGTTGATATTCCTGTTACTTCGCTCGTTTTTACTATCGCTGTCGTCACTTGCTCCAGCGAACTGCTCGCTACCTTTCCCGAACGCACAAGCTGATTTAATACTGCCGCCGCAGCACCAGTTGTCGAATCAGCCGCATTCCCGGCACGTTGAGCTATATCGCCCAATTGCCCGCTGGTTGTCCCCAACTGATTTCCGGTAAGAATAAGAGATTTATTAAATTCGTCCTGCTCCTGAGAGCCTTTATAGTAAGCCAGTCCTAAGACCCCAACGGCTGCTGCGGCCAGGGTAAAAGGATTAACTAATCCCAGCACATAAGAACCTACACCTTTGATCGCCGGGCCAATCCCACCGAACATATCTTTTAGCTGGCCGCCCTGCTGCATTAACACCATAAATGGTGACTGACCAGTGGACAACCCAACAACAATATCCGTCATTTGTGCAGGCAACATGCGCATAGCAAAAGCCGTTTGTTTTGCCGACATTCCGGTTTTGCTTAATTGTGATTGAGTAACCTCAAGCTCACTCCGCATAGCACGAAGTTTTCCAGAAAGCTCCTCATACATTTCAGGAGAAAGCATCCCCTTAGCTTTTGCTTCATTGAGCTGTTTCTGTTGTTCTACCAGACGATTAAAAGCAGTTCCGACAGGATCAAGTTGAGCAATCAGACGTTGCAAAGCAACAACCTGTTCATCATGCGCTTTTGCTGCTTCTCGCTCTGCCTGAGCCTCTCCGATAAGCTCTCGCCGTGTTTCCTGTATTTTTCGGCTATAATTCTCAAACTGAGAACCATTTATTTTCCCGGATGCAAACGCAGCATTAAGTTCATCATGCTGTTGTTCAAGATTTCTTAGCGCCGCAGCCAGAGGGTCGATCTTGTCCAGCATTCTTTGAAAGGCCTGAGCCTGCGCTTCCTGCTGGGCGGCAGCAAGTTTTCCGGCCTTCTCGGCTTCTCTCTGCGCTTGCGCAACCCCGCTCAATTCCTCTGTGGTTTCATTAAGTTTACGGACAAGAAATTCATATTCTTCTTTATCAATAAGCCCTTTATCGAAAAATTTCTTTAATTCAGAATAGCGTCGACCGACAGTATCAATTGCGGCACCAACTGGATCAATAGCTGCTTTTAATTTTGCGAGCGCGTTCTTCTCATCTTCTGTTGCCTTAGTCACTTTCCCTGCGCTATTTGCAGCAGTTTCCCCAGCCTGCGTCATTTTGACTAATGAGGAGGTCAGATTGTCAGCATTATTTTTCGCTCCAGTGCTATCAATAATTATTGCGAGACGCGAGGTTTGCTCTGCCATTTATTAAAACTCCTGACAACAAAAAACCCACCGCGAAGTGGGTTTCAGGCGACATAATAGTAGATATAGCGATTACGAGGCCACGCAATGCTTTTCTCCAGGAGCATCATCGATTTAATTAAAGACACCATCACATCTCTGTAACAGAGTGTACGTAATTAACAACTACACACACTGCTCCTGAAAATACTGGTCATCCAGTGCAAAGATCACTGCTTCAAATTCATCGCGCTCAATCAATACCGGATGAGTGGCTAAATATTCATTTATCTCTGTCAGAGATAAAGGCAAAGGCACCCCAGCCATTCCAGCATAACGTCGGGCACGGGATATTACCGAATAGGCGTACAACAACTCCTTAAGCACCGGGTCTATTTCTGGTTCCGGTATCGGTGGCAACCTGAGTTTTTCTCGCTTCCATCTTGCCTTTTCCCCCCTTTCTCCCCCGAACTCCGATAACCACCGCTGGGCAGCTATGGCTTTTTTATCGTATCCTGCTTCTGCTGCTCTTTACCCTGGGCGATGCTGGCTGCTTCTGCAAGGATCTGCCAGTACAACTCTGGATTCTGCTTAAGCAGCGCGATCCCTCGTTCTGCCGTATATTCCAGTGCAACCTCAACACCATTAACCAGTTCACCAACCCCTTTCCAGTCTTTCAGCAGATAACGAGCGGCATTATCAATGAGTAAATCATCAACAGAATCCACCTCGGAAACCTTTGAAATATCAAACTCCTTCGTTCCGACGTGCAAACTGGCATCCATTTTCTCAATGTGGCGACGGATTAATGCATTACGGGAGCGATACTGATCGTTATCGCTGCTTGCCACCAACAGTTTTAACCCGTCTACAGGTTTTAAGTCCTTCATTGGCGTAAACCAGCGTTCTCCACCAATGATAATTTTCTGATTAAGAATAAACATCCATAACCTCATTCAATGCGTCCCCCTGTAGGGCAGTACCACAGGAGGAATAACGGAAAATCAACTAATCGCCTCAGCACTGGCTTTTGCGATCACGGCAGCCGGGGAATTTTTTTTTCTGGTTATCGTAGGTGCTTCATCTGCTGCGGTAATGCTCAATTGAACCTGGATAATGTCGCTATTACCCCCATCAGGCCATTCACCTGACACCTGAACCTTCGGGAAACTGAAAGTGTATGCCCCCTCTCCATTCGAAAGCGTAAAGTTGAACGGAACTGTTTCTCCAGTCAGTGTTTTACTCCAGATTTCCCACGCGGCTTTAGACCATGAAAGCGTCACCGTACCGGACGGTGTAAAAGTAGTCGGAATATTTGCTCCTGCATAAGGCGAGCCAGTCCCGATACAACGCTGTGTCTGGAGTTTGTTATCGAACTGAATATCAAAACTGTCGATACAAAAACCGTTACCTCCGGCAACACCATTCAGGCTTACTGCTGAAACCTCCTTAAACGAATAACGTAGCTTTCCTGCACTATCCACAGGTTCGCCTTTGATAAAATTCGTATCATCGGCCTTTGATTCCCAGTCCAGTCCGGCAAAGGTTACGGTCGCTGTAATATCGCCGTCGTTAGGGATCTGCATTTTCCATGAGCCAACCTGCGCTCCTCTGACGACAGAGGCAATTCCGACATCGGACGCATAGGTCGCTAGAGAAAATGTTATTCGCTCATTCCCCATTGTCAGAGAATCGCCTGACCATTCCGCGCCGAAACAGGATGCAAGAAAATCATCATGTTGACCCCAGCGAAATTTGGTACCAACATCACCGCCGACATCCACAGTGCCAGGCGTCGCCCCCTGAGCCATCCGGGAGCCACCAATCTCATTATTTTCGCCTTTATTCTGGGTGGGTTTTACTCCCCAGCTTGTGCGTTTTAATAAACTCCAGTCACCACTTGCTGGCGTAGTGCCTGCAACCGTCTCCCGGATAAATGCCGAGATAACCTTTGCACCTGAACTCACAGGAGCCTCCTATGTCATTAATTGCGCTAGAGCGCGCGATATGGAATTTGAAGATTAAGCTGGAACCAGCCATTCTTTTCGCCAACGGCTATTGAGGAAACAGCCTGGTAACTGAGACGATCGTCATCCTGAAACTCAAACAGTTCCCGCAATTTATCGGCTGTCTCAGTAATGAGTTTTGAACCAGAACCTGCGGGGACAAATAACTGAATAATGATTATCCCCGTGCGATAAACAATCGGCCCCGCGCCAATTTCATTAACTCCAGCCTGCCCGGGAATATTACTTAACCGCGCCCAGATTAACTTACCGGAAGGATCGAACGTTGGCGCGTTCGGATACAATACGTCTTTTCCATCAATAATCGTCTGTGCCGTCATTCTGGAAATAACCGTATTTCTGATTTCAGTAAACGTCATTTGTAAGCCTGTAAAACACCATGAAAAGCGTTGGCATACACGCCAGTTGGCGCTTGTTGTGAATGACCGTTTTCAAGAGCCTCTGCATAAGGAAGGTTATTCTGGATATAAATAACTCCGTAATTTGCAGCTTTCGAAATAACCCCGATCCCACGCTGAACCGCAATCGTACCGTTCGGATCCACGTTATCAGATATACCAAAATCGGGATGCTGTAACGACACCAGGTTGTTATTTCTGAAACGTCCGGTATCAACCGGAGCAGCAATATCAATAGCAGTAAGAATCTGCATAGCGATGTAGCGAATTTTCAGCCCCACATCTTCCTCAATCATCCCGGCAAATATTGACGGTTCTATATCCCATGCCTTTGCCATTTACGCTCTCCTTAACTGGATAGAGTAAACTGATGCGGAAGGATCTACACTCGCTGTAATTACCTCGTATCGTTGTAACTGCCTTAATACAGGATCATAAATCTCAATAATATGGTCGACAGCTGGTTTATCCGTAACCTCGCATACCAGAGCGGTTAATTTAAGGTCACCATGCAAAATATTAATCCCATCAATTCTGCCCAGCTTATAACGTGTCAACACGCCTCGCCCGGTATAGATTGCGGTGGATTCGCCGCCAGTTTCCGTCACAGGATCCCAGTGCCGGTGCGTAACGTAAGAACCAGAAAAATCACTCACGGCGTCCGCTAAATCCTCATCAAAAGCAGCGGCAACCTCTGACTGAATCTCTTCACGAAGCCCCATTATCCCCCCCTCACAACCCTGGCTTGTGAGCGACTAAGTCCGTACGGTTTCAGCAGTGCTATCGCAAGCTGTAAATCGGGTTCAAGCAATGCAGTACTGTTTGCTGGCAACTCAGAAAATGATTTCGATACACTGACCCCGTCAGCCGACACGGCTTTACTGATAACAACGCCAGAATCATTTTTCTGCTGAAACAACTTACCGAATGAGGCAATTCTGGCTGCATATGCTCCCGCAAGTTTTACCTCTTCCGGAATACGGGATGGGTTAATTTTCAGGTTGAAGCCATTAAGCCAGGCATTAGCCATTAAAACAGCTTTATTTTTAGCGTTCTCACTCGTCCAGGCGTTCCCAAACGCATTATCAACGTCATCACAGGTCACGTAAGTGATCATGTGTTACTCCTGAGTTTTCCAGCCCATAGCCTTCCAGTTGTCAACTTCATCAGGATGAACATTAGCGATAGTTGGTGCGCCGGGAAACATCTGATAATCGGTCACCATAACCACTAACTCAATTTGCGTTTTTTGTGCGGCTTCACGCTGTGCTCTTTGCTCTTTAGTTAATCCGGCCATATGCCCCCCATTAAAAATGGGGCCGAAGCCCCGTTTGAATGTTTAACCAAGAATCAGACAACCATGTGCCGGCTTCACTGATGAAACACCCCATGCCAGTCCAACTTCATAGCGCACCTGGCGATACTGACGATACAGTGCAATCTGGAACGTAATCCCTGAAATCGGGTCCGTAACATTCATTACATCATCAGCATTATCGCCACCTTCCGGCATTGCCGGAGTACGGGATGCCAGCAGAAACGCGTTGCGATCAAACGCCATATTTGCAGTAAAGGCCCCAACAACTGTGATGGCAGTATCATCGGCCAGATCCTGACGCAGTCCGGGCGCTGCAAGAGTAATCAGATTGCTGGTCGCTGCTGCCACAACATACTGATTCGGATCACCAGCGAACGTAACAATCTGACCTGCAGAAATACTCCCCGAACCAGTATCAATGGAAATAAGAACATCGCCTTCTTTTTTCTCTCCATTCACGAGATAACCAGTTGCAGCAACCTTTGGCGCTCGTTTCACACCTGCCGAACTGTGAATATTGAATCCCTCCAGACGCCCCAACACGCCCTCACGCAGTAGCTGTTCAGTGCCGGATTCATTCACTTTAAACAATACAGACTGTTTTCCGCGCAAATTAGCAATGGCAGTGGAGCCAAGCACCATCTGCAGATCGGTTGTCGGTGCGCCGTTATCCTCCAGAACCTGACGAGCCAGAGCAGCATCAGAAAGATCATCTTTAACACCAAACGGCGTTGTCCCTGCGGTTCCCACGGCGCGGGAAGCACCGAAATACAACGCACCAAGATCAGCCTCAACCTCGTTTGCAAGGGCGCGAAAAGCCTGCTTGAACTGATCAGCCAGAATGGTGTTGTAAGTCCCTGAAGGGCCAAGAGCCAGTTGTTCTTCACCATTCCATTTAACCGGTGCCATTTTGGATTTAGTAATTTTTACATCAACAGTGCCAATATTTTGATCACCGGTATTCGGAGCTGACGGCCCCGGTACGATATCTTCGGTTTTCGCCTCAGGCGCAACTGGCGCGGTTACCGTCTGATCTTTTGCTGCGGCGTCAGCTTTTGCGTTTTTTGCTACCGCAGGGATAAAACCTACCTGCTCACGGGATACAACATCCAGGGCGGTATAAATAGTCGGGATCAACCCGGTCAGGGTATTTCCAGCCATAATTAAATATTCCTTAAAAATTTGCGTAATTGTGAATAGATGGAGTAATGAGCTATCCAGCCCTGACACCAGCTCCCATCCGGAAGCTGACAAATGTGTTAATCAACGATTGTGATACCGTCTTTCAATGCGTTTTGCTTACCTGCAACATCCAGTGCATCAAAAGCAGAGCGTTTCATCGTTTTCTGACCAATATCATGCTGTGTCGGACGGGAGCCGCCGCCATTGTTGCCACTGGCTTTCAGGATGTAGTCTTTCTGAGGGTAATTTTCGACAAGGAACTCCAGCGCCTCATCAAACTGCGCCAGTTCGCCAGGCTTCGCGCGGGAATAAATTTTGTTGCCGGAAGCGTCATAAGCAACGATCCTCCCTTCTTCCACTTTGAATGCCTGCCCGAAGCGGGCTTGTAATAAATCTGCCGGGATCGCAATTTTATCGGCAATATATTTTGAACCCGCAAAACTACCGCCAATCATAGAATCGTAAAGCTGCTTCTCCAGCATCTGAGAGCGTTGCTTTTCTTCATCTAATTGCTGCTGAAAATTTTTCGTAATTTCTGCCTTAACCTGGTCAACCTGTCCCGCATCGAGCAGCTTTTTCTGGTCGATTTTTGACAGCATTTCCAGTGCCTCGATCGCCTTCTTCGGGTCTTCGATAGCGGCAAACTTAGCCAGTTTTTCCTCTGCAGCTTCTTTAGCCAGGCGATGATTTTTTGCCTCGCCATTAAGCTCTGTAATTTTTTTTGTCGCCAGCGGTGCATCGAAGCCAATTTCTTTACCATCGTCGTGCACATAAACTGGCAGGCCAGCAGTATCAATTTCTGCGTATTGTTTTCCGTTAATCTCGACCGTTTTCAGTTTCATATTAGTACCTGGTTTAATTCTTCCGACAGTTACGCTGCTCACCATCCGGATCGCAGCAATAAAAAAGGCCACCCGAAGGTAGCCTGTTGTAATAAATGATTTATTTAAATCCCTGCTTTTCTGAATACCTGTGCATCACGCTCACGGAGCTGCTTCAGCGTCAGCCATTCGCCTTTATCGGTGTAAAATTCATCTGGCGACATACCACCATCCCGAATCAGCTTTGCTCGGGTTTCCCCCACAATCTGTTTTTGTCTGGTGTAAGGCTGACGCAAAAACCATTCCCTGTAGGTTGTATCTCCGGCCACCACTCCATCCATGCTGGCCCGCTCAGCCGGGGAAATATCGCGAACATCAATACCCAGTTCCTTCGCTGATTTCAGAATGAACGTTTCCGTTGAGCGGCAGCAGAAATGAATTTTTCCCGGCCCCTGCAAATAAGGCACGCTGTGACCTACAGGTTTATTATTCAGCGTATATTTGAGGCGATCCCTGATTCGACATTGTGGCGTAGTACGATTATCAAGCGTTGATAACCATTGCTTACCCTTAATCAAATCATTATTCGCGCTGGCAAAACTCTCACGGGCAGTAGCAGCAAGATGTCCAACCGCTGTTTTTGCAATGCTGGCCGCATTAGCCCGGCTCATCTGCAATGCACCATCCTGAAATCCCTTACTGACATGTCCCCGAATTTTTCTTGCGATCTGCTCATTGGTATCCCCCAGCAAAAAACCCTGACGCACTGTATTTGTTATGCGTCTGAGCCGATCCGCCTCAAGATCTGAGGCCCACTCACTGAGCAGTCGTCCCTGGAATGGTCGCGCCATTGCAGCGGCATAAAGTGCATCAGGAGAGATACCAACCAGAGGGTGAACATCAGCAACAAAATCAGGTAGCATAGAATCAAACAGACTTAACTGATAACCAGCCTCATAAATTGCCAGCTCGTTCAGCTCTCCGGAGAGACTGGTAAACATGCTGTTAATAGCAGTGCGGTTAACCTCTCTGACGCTCGCCAGAAGTGACTCCAGGCGCTTAACGGTAAAACTACCTGGATCGAGGCTGTCCAGTGCTATCAGCAGGCGAGCAGTAAGTTCCGCATCGCTGTCATTCAGTATTTTCACCATTCTGGCAGCCACGCCAGTGCTATAGCGGGATATCCAGACTGCATGAGCAATTGATTCATCACGCAGCCGTTCATTCACGGTTTGCATCATTGATTTCCATCAGCATTACACTCTGATTTTTTAATTCATCGATCACTTCCTCTGGACGGGAATCCTGATCGATAAATTTCAACGCCTGCAACACCCGAACCGCATCAATCTGACGTATATCACCGCCCTGACGCAATGACTGAACAGCCAGCGCGGAGGATGAGTCAAACACCTGGGCAGATACATCCAGTTCAGTGCGCACATCCACATTGCCACCGCAACTCTCTCCGATCCATTCCGCCATTATCTGGAGAATATTATCGAGGGCATCTTCGAGGGAGTTCGCCATTGTATAAAGCGGCGAGTTTTCCTGCATTCGCTCTTCATTAGTCTGATCAACAGATTTGGTGGATGTATTTTCAGCACGCAGAAGTTTAGCGCCGGCATGACGCATCTGATTTTCCAGCTTCTCAAGTGATGTTTCGCCAGATTCTATCGCTGCGCCACTATGTTCAACATATTCGAGGCCATTTTTTGTTCTGTCCTCAAAAATCGTAGCGGTGGATGCACCAACCGTCAGTTCTTCATTCCTGTCCAGCCCGTAGGCCACCAGCAATGGAACGCGGGCAACATGAAGAATATTGTCCTGCTCGCTCTGGCTTTGCCAGTGCTTGATATTCAGCAAGCCAAGATTAAGCAATGGCGGTGTACCACGCATAAATCCTGTTTTCTTCGTGTACAGTGTTACCAGAGGAATATCATCACGGCTGGTATTCCATGACTCATGAAGCGTCCAGACAGATTCGCCATTAGTGCCTTCGCTACGTCGATAAATTTCAACTCGACGGGGCATAATATGGCGGATCTGCTCCACCTTCTTCTGCCCGAAATCATCACCATCAATAATGATGACCTCTTTTATACGCAAATCAGTGAGAACAACTTTCCCTTTTTCAACTTTCGATTTCCATCCAATAACCTGGCGTGGATTCAGCATCGTAACGTACGGACGACCACCGGTCGCGTTTTCATCGGCTTTTGTCCGAATCTCTTTCATATCCGTTCGTGGATAGTCCACCAGCGCATGTGCCACACCATACTGAAATGCGAGGCTGAAAAATTGCTGCGCCCACACATCCAGTCGGCTCCCCTCCATGTCGATATTTTCTGCATATTCCCTGATTTTTGCCGGCGTTTCCTCACTCAATACTGTCGGCTCTGCAAATATGCGCCCAATATTTTGCTTGATGCTTTCTTCATACACAGGAAGTAGCGTAGCCACAGACAGGCGTTTTTTATAAGCGTCTTCATCTTCGTTAGGCCATTTTGGGAGATAATTTTCCCCCTGCCTGCGCATTTCAAGCGTACCGCCCATCAGTGCGTCGTTAATATCCCACGCCTCCAGCATATCGTTATAGTCGAGGTTGGGTGTTGATATATCAGCCATAATTAAATCCGAAGTGATGTGACTCTTCCGGTCGGTTTGACAATAGGGAATTGCTTAACGATGAAATAACCTCCGGCATCATTCGGGTGATCATTGCCAGATTTTTTATCAGGCTCCCCCTTCTCATCCCAGACCTGTTGCTCCAGAGATTCGGCATATAACGGGCAACGCTTCACATTAACTTTATAGCGACGCTCACCATTGGCATTGCAGAACATTGCATTCATTGAGTTAACGCGATCTTTTACTGGCGGGTTCGAGCTGTTCACCACAACGTTAAAACCAGCCTGCTTAAGCTGGGCTATATCCGTCGTACTTGCGTTACTTGATTTTCTGGAATCCCCGGAAGCATCTGGATAAATATAAATTTCCCTCACTTTCCGGTAATCATTCCCATCATACAGCCAGAAGCGTTCTTTAATGATGCGGATCATATCCGGCGTATCGTAGGCATTGATGATTTCAGTTACCGCACATGGAAGCCCCAAACGCAGCACATGGACGATTCCCGCCATCTTTCCAACGTTAAAATCCATCCCAATATAAATCGGCTCCCCTGGCTGCTCCACTTCTTCGCAATTATTCAGTTTCCGGTCAAACTGATGGTAAACAGTACCACTTGTCAGGTTAGTAAACTGTCCTCGAAGATAGGCTTTAATCAGCTCTGGAGGGTATGATTCAAGAAGCGAAGGAATGTAATCTGCTGGCAGGTTCTTTTCATTATCGAAAGTAGATGCCTGCACCAGACCATACAGTGAGGCCAGCTCTGTTTTTTCACGCACGGCTTTAACAAACTGCTCGTAGACAAATTTGAATCCTTCCGGCGTGGTTGTAACGTCAATACCGTTGCGAAGTCCATCAATCTTATAACGCATACGTGCAATTATCTTGCGCCACGCCGTTCTGGCTTTTTCCTTCGGCAAAATGTCCAGTTCATCCACCAACGCATTACCAATTTTGAAACCGACGATCGTTTGTGGCTTCTCCATCGATCTGCAGATAGTGGTTCCCCGATACTGGCGTCCGTAATAAAAGTGAACCTCTTTATTTCCCTCATTAATTTTTACGTTCAATCCCCAGTCAGCAGCAACTTCTTCCACTGTAGGGTAAAAAATATCGCGAATTTGGGGATACGTTGGCGCAAAATATCCCTGATTTATACCTGGATGCTCCCAAATCCCCTTGCATATGCCGCCACACCCAACCCATGTTTTGCCCGAGCCAAAACCAGCAATATAGGCTTTAAATTTATGGGGCATTGAAAGAAATCGCGCCTGAGGCACATTAAGCGTCGGAGAGATCATCTTCATCACTCCTTACTCTGGCATCAACCACATTAATATTGATCGCCACAGGCTGGGGATGTTCATTATCTTCCACCGTTTCGATCTCTTTGCGCAGCTTCTGGTTTTCCATTCTGCGCCGTTCAATTTCCAGTTCCTGTAGCCGTTTATCTGCACATAAAGCCCCGCCAGCAGAAAACAAACGCAACAATTCACGCCGGGCGGCAGCCTTATCCTCCAGCAGGATCTCAACACCGTATTTTCCGAGCTTTGACCCTGCATATAATTGCCGCGCATCCCCATCAAGCAGTGTGGTATCAGCCATATAAAGCTGTCCTGTTCCCTCACCGCAGCACTTCGGGCAATCAGGATTGGGTATGGCGTTATCAACAAAGCCGAGGCCTCCATATTCCGGCTCGGGTTTACCATCTCTGGAGGCCTGTGCCGCAGCCTTATCGAATTCTGCAATATCACGCCACTGGTAGAGATGATTCTCGCCCCAGCAATAACGGCAGTTAACACGGCGAAATTGTGCCAACTGATTGGGGTCGGCCTGGACAATGGCCATCAACTGGCTCACCAGTAAATCCAGGTCTGCGATATAGCGTTTCTGGTACTGATTGCGGAAGTAGCTGATAGCACGATAAACCCTGGCATTTCTAAGCATACGGCTGGCGTTGCTGTTAGCTGTCGCACCTTGCCCCTCATAACCAGCCAGTCGGTATGCCTCTGTCGGCTTTTTCCCCTGAGCAACCAACATGGCGAATTTTGCCTGCTGGTCAGAAATACCGAATTCATCGGGGCAGAACGAAATTTCTTCCGTGTCCCCCTCAATCAGGAGTGCATCGGATACAGCCTTTTTTTTCTGAGATTTTCCGTTCTGCCTTTGCGCAGTCTGCGCAGTTTTTTTTCGCGCACTTTTTTGCGCAGTTTTGCGCATTTCTTTCTGCGCATTTTTCGGAGTTTTTTTGATGTAACGACGGGCTGTTGCGTAGTTCAGTCCCCTTGCTTCACACCATGCCACCGGAGATATACCGGAGCGGGTGTATTCAGCAATATACTCCTGCTGCAACGCCCCCCAGTCCGGTCTGCTCATCAGTTAGTCCTGATTTTTATCCACCCTGAGTAGTTCGCGCAGAGCAAAGGCATCCCCTTTTCTGGCAAGCTTAAACAATGCCGCTCGTAACTCGGCTTCACCTTTCGCTCTGCCCTTACGGATGGCCGCATAAAAATCTGTCATTGCTTCCCGATTTTCTTTCAGTCGGTTCAGATCAACATCCAGAACGTCAGCGATTTGTTGTGCAGTCATCCGGCACGCTGCCAGAGACTCGACTTTCGAATACGGAATCATTTGTCACCCCCATTGATATGCAGGGTGTCTTCTTCCTGTATTTTTCGTGAAGGATTTTTACTGCAGCGTTGTTCCAGGTGACCTGATGGTGAATGCGTTTATGGCTGGCACCCATCAGTGAGATTTTTACGCACGACGGCGAATACATGACGGAGTAAAAACTTTTAACGTAGGTTCCGGAGTCCAGATACAGCTCGGTCATTCCGCCGCTGTTTTTCTGCGTCTGTTTCTGCCCTAACTGGACAGCACCGATCGTCATAAACAATTCACCACAGCGACCGAGATTCGTGTACGTATTCACATCCTCGTTAATGCGCCCCATGAATGAGAACGGTCGATCAACCGAACAGATAAAGCTGTTCATTGCCTTGCGTTTCACCCACGAAGCATGGCCGCCATTGTCACCAAGAAAATCCCCGCCCTGCGACATAGCGATGGAAAGCGCGGGTATTGATTCGTAATACGCCAGCATTTCAGAAAGGATCGCATCCAGTTTCCTTATCGGGAAATAGGCCTGGTCATAGTTGCGATCCACCCGAAACTGGAACTCGTGATAATCATCATCGAGCTGAATGAAGTATTTACACCCGACCAGTTTTGCCAGGTCGAAACAGGCATTACGGGCGTAAAAAATTGAGCGGCGGTCACCAAAATTATCGGCTTCGTCAAAACGACTGGCAATATCGGCTTTGGAAAATACCAGCACCTGTTCACCAAATTCAGCCATGTACTGATGCCGTGTCTTATCTTCATCATCAACAACGATAAAAATTTTCCCGGTATAGCCAGCACGACGCAACGTCCGGTAAGTCAGAACTTTGTCCGGTCGCCCGTGAGTCAGAATAAAGGCGCAAAAATCATCACGCATATTCCTCCTCCTCCCCGCCATGCATGATCTCCACCATGCGCTGCGTCATTCGGACAAATCCATTTTCAATAGCCTGCTGATAATCAATGATCACCAGCGCCGACTCCTCGAAAAGGCACTGAATTTCAGCGGGGGCATGAGCGTAATAGTCCGCAATTCTGCTGAAATTAAACACTGTGTGACGTTCTGCCGCACACAGGAGGAATTTCTCAATATCAGGATCAAGGGACGCCGAACGTATCCGGCTGATCAGCTCCTGAGTTTTCGTATCGTCGTACAGTTCACTGATATCCGGTTTACCGTCCGACGGCTCATAAACAGGCGTATCAATTTTCGTCGTATACGGCTCCTCCTCATTTCCTGTACCGGGCAAAACATCCGTCAACAGTTCATCAATTTCTGTCGGGATGAAGCCTGTCAGGGAGACATCAAAATCAGCATTGATTAGGTCCGACAGCTCCATCCGCAACAGATCTTCATCCCAGCCAGCATTCATCGGCAGGCGATTATCTGCCAGGCGGTACGCCTTTTTCTGCTCATCCGTCAGGCCAGACAGAACAATGACCGGAACAGAATCCATTTTGAGCATTTCAGCCGCCATAACACGACCGTGACCCGCAATAATTTCGCCCTTTTCGTCAATCAGCACCGGATTAGTCCAGCCGAATTGCTTAATACTTTCTACCAGTTGTGCCACCTGCTCAGTACTGTGCGTCCTGGCGTTGTGCGCATACGGTGACAATTCTTGTAATGGGCGATAGACTATCTTTAATTTCTCGCTCATACAGCCTTGCTTTATGAATAAAACGCACCCCAGCAGCCAGTGCTACTGGGGGCGGAGGTGTTGCTGGTAAAGTTAGGTATTGGATCAATGAGTGAGTCAACATAATATTAAACTCACAATTATAAATCAGCCATATATTAGGAGCGCCAAAAAAAACCTGAAAACAATATAATAACAGGATAAATTTCAAGGCGACCAAGAATCATAGCTATGCACATTAAATATTTTGCAATGTCATTAAGCACTCCGAATGACGATGCAGTAGCCCCAAAACCTAATCCCATATTATTAATACATGCAGCCACTGTTGCAAATGATGTAAGAAAATCATACCCCATACCATTTAACACCAGTATAAAAAACACCGTGAAGAGAGTATAAAGAAAAAAGAAACTCCATACAGACCTCATTACACGATCTGTAACTATCTTCCCTCCTACATTTACACTCAACAACGCTCTGGGATGAGAAAGCTGATTTATCTCGTGTTTGCTTTGTTTGAAAAGTATAAGAAATCGAAGTGACTTAATTCCACCACAGGTTGAACCTATACATCCCCCAAAGAAACTTGACAACAGCAAAAACACTATCGTGTGCGTGGGCCAGTTTGCATAATCCTGCGTAGCTAAACCATTATCAGTGAGCATGGAGCTGGCAAGAAAAAACGAATGAATAAAACTTCCATGCAAGTCATACATACCTATATGCCAGACCTGGAAAGAGGTAACAATGATCACCCCTAAGGCTATTAACAGAAAGAAACGAAGTTCAATATCTCTGATTAAAGGTTTTATCGTTTTTCTGCTAATAACAATATACCAAAGAGTAAAGTTGAAAGCCGATAGCAGGGAAAAAGCACCAGCCACCAGCTCAACCAAATAGTTATTAAAATATCCGATACTCTCGCTATGAGTTGAGAAACCACCAAGCGAAACTGTGGAAATCCCGTGACAAATAGCATCAAACAAAGGCATTCCTGCAAGTCTATAACAGACAATACAAGCAATACCTAATAAAGAATAAGTTATCCACAGTGTCCGTGACGTATCGGCCAGGCGGGGAGTGAGTTTGTCATCCTTAAATGGCCCCGGCATTTCTGACTGATAAAGCTTTGCACCACCAATACCCAATAATGGCAATACTGCAACCGCCAGAACAATAACTCCTAAACCACCTATAAAATTTAACTGTGACCGATAGTACAAATATGCCCGAGGTAATGAACTAACATCATCAATTACAGTTGCTCCTGTTGTTGTTATTCCAGAAACCCCTTCAAACAGAGCATCAATGAACGTTAAATTAAGTTCTGAGTCAATCCATAAAGGGAATGCACTAATAACAGAAAACAAAATCCAAAACATTACAATTATAATAAACCCATCACGGGTACGTAATTGAATGCCAGATTTCTTAGTTGTATACCACGCTCCGCCACCAATGCAAAAAAATATAACGAAAGTTATAAAGAAAACGAACAGGCTTTTTTCTTTATAAAACAATGCTACAACCATTGGTGGCAACATTGAAAGACTATAGAGCCAAACCAGGAACCCACACATATGAGTAACAACTCTTACATGAGATGTATTCATATCTAAATATTCTTTCAATTATAACCACCTTGCTGCAATATTATGATTATACTGTATAAAATTTAACTCCTCTTAGATCTTACTTCACTGTTCCTTATGAAACAATCATCAAAATGAATCATATTGTAGTTAAGATTTTACTTTAAACACTGTTCGGTTATGTATTGCTGAGCACCTTCAAGTTGGGCCTGCATCATTACCAGTCGTTCCCGGAGGGTGAAATAATCCCGTTCAGCGGTGTCTGCCAGTCTGGGGGAGACTGCATTATCCACGCTGGAGGTGGCGGTGGCTTCACGCACTGACTGACAGACTGCTTTGATGCGCAACCGACGACGACCAGCGGCAACATCATCACGCAGAGCATCATTTTCAGCTTTCGCATCAGCTAACTCCTTCAG
Source organism: Escherichia sp. 93.1518 (assembly GCF_013368915.2). Classification (NCBI taxonomy): domain Bacteria; kingdom Pseudomonadati; phylum Pseudomonadota; class Gammaproteobacteria; order Enterobacterales; family Enterobacteriaceae; genus Escherichia; species Escherichia sp. 93.1518. The sequence goes on along the minus strand of NZ_JABWMT020000011.1, from coordinate 131,117 downwards.
GTATTTTGCATCGAGTGCAGCAACATCACGCTGGCGTATCTGCATGTCAGTAATGATTGCGGTCGCCTGGTTGAGTTTTTCCGTCACATTATCGCGTTGCGCTTTGTAGGTAATGGCATTATCACGGTAATGATTAACAGCCCATGACAGGCAGACGATGATGCAGATAACCAGAGCATAAATAATCACGGCAACTCTGCTCACTGCTCTATCCCCCAACAGGCTAATGCGCTCTCCTGATCACGACGAATAACCTGACCGTAACAGTTATTTGAACGAAGGCGGCAATCGCGCCCCCTGTCCTTAATCCACCAGCGAATCGCCTCGCAGGCACCTTTACGATCACCTGCATTCAGCCGCTTATAAAATGTCGACGGAAAACACTTAGCGGGGCCAATGTTATAGGGACAAAATGACGCGATACCCGCTTTTTGTGGTTCGGTCAGTGTTACTTTAATATTGCGATCCACCCATGACAGCGCCTTATCACGCTCAATGGCATTAACCTGATCGCATTTTTCCTTCGTCAGTGTCATGCCCGGAATAACAGGTTTACCATCTACTATCGTGGCACCGCGACAGATGGTCCATATGCCGGAACCATCGCGGTATGCCGTAGTGTGGTTACCCTCTTTTTCATCCAGAAACTGGTCAAGTATCTCAGGAGCAGATGCGCCTGCTCCAATCAGCGCCAGAACGGCCGCTGACAGGCCGTATTTGATTTTTGCGTTCATGGATATTTATCAGGATTTATCGGTTTCTGAACCCTGGATATGTTTATCTGCCCCGGCCTGTTGAATCAGGCGGGGAAAAGGTAAATACAATCAAGAGGATTATTTATGGACAATAACACCATTTCTCTACAGGAGTTGCTCGACTGCATTTCCAGGCTTCGGGATGATGTAAATGCCCTCACTGTTGCATTTTCATATCTGGCCTTATCAATTCCCAGAGAACAAATGCAACCAACACTGGCATCGCTCCTGCTTGAATCACGCAACCCCAAATGGTCCCAGGAACAACAAAATTCTTTTAAGTGGCTGGCGACATTACTGGAAGAAAAATATGCTGGTAAAATTACCATTTCGGTGGAGTCTTCAGAAAATCAGTAATTCTTCCTGGTAGCTTTCCTTTGTAGGTTATCCACACATTCTGCGCCTCTAAAATTACGGGGCGCTTTTCCGGTGACTGCTCATCCCCTTCACATAACCCGGCAGCAACATCCAGGAAGACCTGTCTGATGCTCCTTCTCGCTGCTGCCTCATAAAACTCAAGCGCGGCACCTTCAACACGGTCCAGCGAGATGTCCAGGTCAAAAATTTCACCGTCAAAGCGTTTTTTGTCTTGTAATGCTACAGTTACCGCAACTTTATTCTCAAAATTGCGGATCCCTTTCACAATCAGTTCATAGTCTTGGGTCATTATATTACTCTCCTCTCGCAGCCTTTCTTCTGTCTTCTCTGATTTTGAAGTACAGATTTGTCAGATAAGTCAAAAAGCCCAGAACCAGACTTCCCAGCACACCAATTGCAGCCCACTGTGACGGACTGACCTGATCCAGCCACTGTAAAAACCAGTATCCAGCACTGCCTGCGGAGGTGCCGTAGGCAATGCCCGTTGTTAACTTGTCCATGGATTTCATAGCCTCACCTCCGAGAATTCGGATGGTGCTAAACGTAGGGTCCAGGCTCTCAGATTTACTAACAAGAAGTCAGAGATGTTATCCGTAGCCTGACAATGAAAAAGCCCTGGTACATGCAAGGGCCTGATGAAGTACCAGATTAAGAATCTGGCGGCATAACCTCGCACTTGATATCGTTACATCGCCAAAAGTAACAACTATCAATGGAGAAAATGAATGGAACTATTTTTGGTTGATCGCCGAGGAATATACTCAACTGGCGATATTGTTACACCAAAGCGATTCTCCGATATAAGTCCTGTCGAAATGTCATCTCTGGTAGACAAACTTTTTCCGTGCGGGCTTGCACCACATGGCGAGGGATACCTTATTAACAATGCGGCAAAAATTTATAATAAAAACGAATTCATCGACTGGGGGTTAGAGTTTTACCGAAGAGGAGTTTACCCGCAAAAACCTTCTCGCTATACGTCACTCTTCGCATGGGGTAACCTGGAGGAGGCTAAACATTTTCGACTTACAGACGGGAAACCATCAGATAAAATCTTCATAATACAAACAGATAGTTATCATCGCGGAGATATGTCATTATTAAGAAATGATACATCAGTACTGGAATTCACCTACAGAATGGAACTTTACTGGGCAGGTAAAACCTTTAACCCTGATCCAGTCTGGGAATACATTTGTCCGCTACCAGTAACTATCGGTGAACAAGTCCTTGCTTAATCCCCTTCATCCCAATAAAGACCTTTCGCGACACAATGGGGGCGGTAAGGATAGCAATAACTTGCTCTGACGTTACCAACCAGCGTACCACTTTCTTTGAATGCCTTATCTCCGTTCCTGAGCTGTGATAAGGCCTTTTCAAGTTCAGCTATCGCGACAGCCACGTCTTCGCTTTCTACATACAGTGAAAAACCTTTAATGGGTGAACTCATGGTAAGTTGGCTCATAGATATTTGATGATGGTGTGAGTGCATAAATAGTCTCCCAGTGAAAGAAAATTCGAGTTGTGCTGTTACCATATCAAGGATGCTACTTATTTCTATATGAAAACAATAATAATCATTTAATATGCATAATTATAATTAGCCATCAAGCATTCAAGAAACCATCAAGATATTGATATAAATCACCACAAAACCAATATCGCCTCATAAAATACCTACGATTCTTTGTCTGTCGGAATCTTTTGTAAATCCTTGTTCTTCTCACCATGAATTTTCACGGGCTCCTCTTCCGGGGAGCTATTTTTTATCGTAAATAACCACTCATTACAGATGAATTGACCAAAATCAATATCCGTCACAGGCATAGAGCAATAGAATTAATAACGTACGCGGTTACTTATATACTTCCTTTATTCACAAGCGACTCTTTAACGGGTCGCTTTTTTTCGGACTATCACCGACACAATGTCAAAAAAAGATCTGCATCACAAAAAAACTTATAAAAAAATCACAAAATCCAAAACTCCACTACATAAACGCTAATAAATATTGCTTCACATATTTTCATACTAGTGCCCTCGCAAGAGGGCTTTTTTATCTGGATGAAAAACAATCAACCATTAATAATGACATAGTAATATTGACTAAGGTCAAGGAAAAACAAATCATGACACCTAAAGATATAAGAGTTTTTCTGGAGGCGAATTTTGAAATGCATTAGATTTTACGGCTCTTTCACGGGCCGTTTTTTTTGCCTGAAATTATGCCAGAAGCCGTGCTGCATCATCTCACCAACATCAACGTCTCCTCAGTCCTGAATTAAGACTACGTGGTGATTTTTAGCCTAAAATCCCTGCCAAATACTTTCTATATAAACAAAAAACCGCCCGTCAAGGCGGTAAAAAGATGGTTAGCTAAAGAGGTCATTATTATTATGATCTGAGGCGTCGGGTGCCTCCCGAAGTATATCAGCTCCTGACTAATACACTGTGGCTTCCCTCCCGCTAAACAGTTATACCTTGCCACCCCCGCCCTGGGGAACACCTCAAGATCCTTAATAGATTAAATTACAGCATTAATAATATAAGTGATCTACATCACATTATTTAGGCATAGAAATATGCATCAAAACAACAACAATATATCAACACTAATATCTCATTTCTTACAGATACAAAAAAACCACCTTTAGGTGGTTTTTTTGTATCCGTGGGATTGTTCGCCTCGCGATACAGCTTTGCGAAGCATAGCGAAATTGAAGCAGTTTATACGTAAGAAATCAAGCCATTTTCTCAGCAAATGATTCACGCATGGGAATATATAGGACATACTCAGCAACAGCTAACCAATTAGCAATCCGTTTTTCGCATGTGCTAAAACACCACTCTGGGTGTGCATCATGTAGCAATTCAGCCATTTTACGCTTAGTCATCCCCCGCCCTTCATAGCGTTGCCGGAGAATGCAAATCAATCCTGGATGCTCTGCCAGCACCTCACTTATGACTCGATCAATACATAACGCCTCTGCATCAGTACAATGCGCCAGCCAGCTCTTTTGCTTGCCGTTGATCATCTCTCTCAAAAACGCTTCCAGCTCAGCTTTCTCTATTCCCGCTTTTTTCATTCTGCGCAGGGCTTCATTGATGGCTGTTTTCGTCAATTTTTGGGATGCCAACAACTGATTGAACATATTTCCTGACCTGCCACCGCCAATATACGACCAGCGCCCCCACATACGCAGTTTGCCCTGAATCCAGACACTTTCCAGCGTGGCGAGACGAAGGTGTTCTCCGCTTTTTCCTGTATTCGTTGGGTAAATCACAAATATCCCTCCTTTCTCCAGATTTCTTGTGTGCGAAAAACACCTTCTGCATGCATCAGGCGTAATTCTTCTTTGGTGTAATCGCTGGTTTTTACCCGCCCGTCGATTAGATCGTGGCATGAGCTACAGGCAATCGCCGCCTGCATATCGTGTGGTTTTGTCGCTATTCCGCACGTTCCCGCCAGTCGGTAATGCGCCAGCACAGACGTTTCCGGATCGTGATTGCAGTAGCCAGGAATTCTGACGGTGCACATCTGCCCCCGCGCCGCTTTACGTAAATCCACCATTACGCAAACTCCAGCAGCTGCGCGGCCACATTTTCGACTTGTTCCGGAGAGGAAAATTTACGGAACAGAATCCAGTTCCACAGCACATTCAGAACAGATTTATAAACCTGCTGAAACTCGGTTTCGTCCATATTCGCAAAAGCGATGGATTTCGCCCGACGCCCATGGCTACCGTCCGGATAAAAATGTTCGGCGTAAAATCCAGCCTGAATGGTTACCCACTCGCGAAAAGCCTCAAACGACTTTAGCAATGCCGTATCCCGGGTTCTGCGTGTCGCAACTGTATTCAGATATTGCTCTGCGGCATCACTCAGGGCTGGCGTGTGTTCCCGACCAACTGATTCGCACAGGTAATCAACGAAACCAGACAGCAGTTCTCGTTCGCGAGGCGTGATCGCCCCACCGACCGGAGTCCAGTAATCGAATCCCAGTTGCAGGAGTTTGAAAAAACGCTTGTGGAATGCGTAGTTACGCACACGCTTAAAGTCTGCGTGTATCCACTCACCTATTTTGATTTGATGCAGAAAATCGCAACTCTCCGGCGTCGCCGGGAGAAGTAAACCAGAAGAAGTTTGTTTGACCAGTTGTATATGCGCCATTTCTCAATCTCTCGATGGCGCAGTGCAGCAGATGCCAGTTGTTCAGGCTGACGTATAAAGTATAAATAAACTGGTTCCAGTGTAAAGCCCCCACCTTAATGGAATAAAAACCAAACAACAGATTGCTGGGATACAAACAACGCTTATTATTAAAAGCGGTTAAACAAATTAAATTTTAATGTTATGCAAATCTGCCAGATCACCATAATATCTCATTTGAAAACCGCTGAAATAACAACCCTATCAGGGTTAATCATATTAAGGTGAGTAAATATGGAAAACAACAAATCTGCACATTACGTTCCTTTTTTATCTGTAATACTTTTTGTTTTATGCTGTGCGTGGGCATTATTTTTATAAAAATATTCACAGATAAAATAAACCCGCCAAAGCTGGTTAAGTGTGGGTGCGTTGAGGATGCCTGACACATCAGAGGTGGCGGGGGTTTATCCCGCCCAGTCTCTTACCCGATGTGCCTTATATCCCCGTCCTTCAGGGCGGGGATATAAGGCTCCGTTTTCTACCTGACTATTTTAGTGGTATGAAACGACGACAGGCTTTCAAATTCCGGTTAAGACCCGATGGACAACAGGAGCGTGAAATGAGGCGCTTTGCTGGCACAGTCGTTTCGTTTTCAATCGTGCTCTGGCACGTCAGAATGAGAATCATGAGGCCGGAAACAGATATATTTCCTACACGAAAATGACTTCGTGGCTGGTTGAGTGGAAAAAATCACCGGAAATGCAGTGGCTTAAAGATGCCCCGTCACAGCCATTGCAGCAGTCACTGAAAGACCTTGAGCGGGCCTGCAAAAATTTCTTCCAGAAATGGGCGGCTTTCCTCCGTTTCAAAAAGCGGGGACGGAATGATGCATTTCGCTATCCGTAAGGAGTGAAACTCGACCAAGGGAACAGCCGTATTTTTGTTCACTGACGATTAACACTGATATTGACTCTTTTCGATGGGGCAGAAAAACAGCGTTCACTGGGCGATAACACCATAGTTGATACATTGAAGATACTACCAACCATGTGCTGGTGAAATTTTCGATAAAAATAGTGCTTTCAATGATATGATTGACAAAGAACGCTCCGGAGATACCAAGGTAAAGTCAGAGAATCACAAAACTCCGGACCGCTCCGCAGCGATTTGCTACTCCGGCATCAAACAACCTAAAGGTTAAAGTATGGACTTCACTGAATATCAGACAGAAATAATTGAAGATATCAAATCATGTCTTGAAGGTTTGCAAGTACAGCCAATTCTCTTTATGGGCGCGGGAGTATCTCAACGTTACTTAAAAGCTCCTGATTGGGAAAACCTGTTAAAGTATCTTGCTGAAACTTGTCCATTAATCACTCGTCCGTATGGTTACTACAGTCAAACAAAAAATGACAACAAGCCATTGATAGCCAGCGATTTTTCTGAATTATACGCTGAATGGGCTTGGGATGTCAGAACTTCTCGCTATCCTGAAGAATATTTCAATAGCAAAACCCCTAAAGACATATATATCAAGTATGAAATTGCGACATTGTTGAATAAACTTTCAGAGTCAATTGATTTTCCAACTATAGAATATGCTGAAGAAATTGAAAAGTTAAAAAGAGTAAGGCCCCATGCCATTATTACAACAAACTATGATGACCTGCTTGAAAAAATATTTGACAACTATCAACCAATAGTCGGTCATAATGTTGTTACTGTAAATTATACTACTTACGGCGAAATCATGAAGATTCATGGAAGTAGTAAAGAACCCGAAAGTATAATTATAACAAATGAAGATTATGATGAGTTCTATAAACGCAGAAAATACATTAGTGCAAAACTATTAACATATTTTGTTGAACATCCTTTGTTCTTCATCGGTTATAGTATTAACGATGAAAACATTAAAGATATCCTATCCGACATTGATGAGATAATTGCACCTAACAATGCATTAATCCCTAATATCTATCTGGTTTCTTTTAGTCCAGAATGTGAAACCACTGGCTCACATCAGAAAGAGATTCTAATTGGCGTAGGTGAGAATAAAAGCATCAGAATCAAAGTGATATATGCCAATGATTTCGGTTGGATTTATGATGCTCTCTCATCTAATACTCCTGAAATTAGTGTTAACCCCAAACTAGTTAGAGCACTCTTAGCCAGGACCTATACGTTTGCTTCACAATCACTTGTAAAACAAGAACTTCCATATGATTTTGAAATGCTTAAGAACATTGCCGAACAAGATAATGTATTAGCTAAACTTTATGGTATCGCAGAGTTAAATAATGGACAAGCACTTAATGCAAGTTATCCTTACACCATCTCTGAGCTTGCAAAACTACTTAATATGGGATCTTGGCATTATGTTCACCAAATTTTAGAAAAAATACAAAAAGAAACTGGTACTAATATTAAATCCTCAGATAATAATTACCATGTTTTAGTGAAGACAGGGAAGCAAGGGGTTCATAAATACTCTCCTGCGACATTAGAATTAATCAAAAGCATTATTAATGGCCATGAATATAAACTTAATTTATAATTATCCCGCATAATAATTCATACTGAAAAGGCCGTCAGAGAAATGTTAGCGGCCTTTCAATAGAACAGTAGCTCCAACAAAACAATAATTAGATAATTATTGTAATTCTTGACATCTTATGTAGCGTTCTAGAGTATCTCACGCCATTCAAGAAATATTCTCACTTTAACCCCTCTCGTTGAACAATTTTGTGTTCTACTCCCCTCCGTGGCGCGCAGATAAATGCAAGAAATGAACGCATTGGTAAGGAACAAACAATAAAAACTTTGGCTCTCGGCCTAAATAACATCTGGGTCAGAATAATTTTTTCCAACAACAACACCTCCTAAAAACTTCCCGGATAAAACGCCAATACACGCTACATGACTTCGCTCTTCCGGCACTCGCGACAGATTATATTCAGACGCCTGTCATAGCGGCGTATTTCTCCGTCTGGTAAATGACCAGATAAGGTCCGGATCAACTACAGCAGGTTTCTTCACCTTTGCCCTCGATAGTTTTTTGCGGGCGTTTTGCCAGTCCTTACGAGCCTGTTCAGAGGGAAATAGCCCGTAACCAGAGTTGTATACATCGCCACTGGCAACCAGCTCTCTGGCCAGAACGCTCATCAGATATCTTGTTGCCCCAGTTTTAGCTTCCAGTTGTCGTAACGTCTCGCGCCCACTCAGGCGTACGAGTTCAACAACCTGTCCTTTAATTTTTTCCCGCTCTTCTTGTGTAAATACTTTTGCCATAAGCGCCTCTGGCAATCACTTTTCCGACACAATACGACTGGAGGAATCGACAATCTGACGAACAATATCCCGGTGCTTGTTCAGCTCCCGCAGCGCGGCGCAGACTCGCTCCCACTTCTGGACATGATCCTTCACCCTACGCAGTTCGCGGTTTGCCATATGCAGCGATGGCAAAATCAAATCATCTTCTCGCGTTGCAGTAAACGATGGCAGCGACTGCACAATGTCCGCTACAGTTTCTGTTTTAATATCTTCCTGTGTTGCCGCTTCCTGTACTGGTAACGCAACACCGGCTGGCTGAGGAAAGGCTTTACCATCAGTTTCCGCTACCGATGCGGCTTTCGGCTCTGCTGGTAAATTATCGCCCGGTATGCAGTAACGAAATTTACCGCCCTGATTTACGCGAATCAGACGACCTTTGCTGATTGCCATTGCCAGCGTTGAAGCTACTTTGCGTGATGTGGTACCAAACAATGTAGCCAGCTCATCCGCCGTTTGTGGTCACGTTGTTCAATCGTCGCAGTTAAATCGCTCTCTGAAATTTTCGCGACTGTTGCCGTGGTAGTTTCTTCCGGCAGTTCTGCCGGCGCTGGCTGTTCCTGCTGAACGTTGTTATCAGCCACACGCCAGGTGTATGCGCTTTTATCAACGAAACCAGCCTTTTTCAGTTCCCATAGTTCGTTCAGCACTTCTTCACGACTGATATCAAGTCGCGCAGCAAGTTCTATGGATGTGGCTTTTCCCATTGCTTTCAGTGCGTCAAAAACAGTCTCCATTAAATTTTTCTCCCGGTAAAAATTACTTCGCAATTCCTGGCTGGACGACATTCGGACGCCAGCTCTCCCAGTTAAAATTCACCCATCGCCCGCCGTTCATGGTCATGCGATCCATAATCCGCTCGCCGAGCAATGTTTTCATGGCCTCATAGTTCAGGTTTGTCAGCATCCCCACGCTGCGCATCGACGCTGTCCGGCGATCAACAATCTGGTGCAGTACCACCTGCTCGTTTTTCGTCTCGCGCTGAATGCCAATTTCATCAAGAACCAGCAGATCCACTTCGCACAGTTCCCGCAAAAATTTTTCGCCTGACTGCCCATCGTCATAGCTGGCGTGCAGGGCACTCATAACATCAGCCACGGTAACCACAATCACTGTCTGACCGTCTTTCAGCAGGCGATTCCCGATAGCTGCCGCTAAGTGGTTCTTCCCGGTACCAGGTTTTCCACTGAACGCAAAATTTGTACACCCGACCATCAGTTCATCGGCGATGAATTTCGCCTGGCTCAACGCGTATCGCTGACCGTCGTTCTGCACCTGGTAATTCGAAAACGAGCATTTGCGGTGCAATGGCTGGATGCCAGAGCGATTCAGAATTTTTTCCACCCGCAACTGACGATTCTGACGGTTGATCTCCTCACAACGTTTCTGGCCTTCGGAAAGTTGCCACTCACGCCACTCCGCCACCGTCTTGAATGGCGCGGTTACATGTGACGGGGCCAGTCTGCGGATACGTTCAAGAACGCCGCCTGTCGCAATATTTTTCATGGTCAGTTACCCCCTGAAGCCTGGTGGGATCGCACTGCCCGGTAACGAAACGGTGTTAACCCGTCGGAGTAACGTCTCAGGTCGAACACCTTTCGGCGCGAACAAGCCCTGGTATTCGTTGGCGATGCTGTGTCGAATCACCTGCTCAGGTGAAAAACCCTGCTGGCGGAATTTTTCCAGCTCCCGTATCGCCCCGTTAGCGCCCTGCTCCGTTCGAATCGGTTTACGCAATGCCTGGCGAAATTCAACCCACTCACGCCAAAGCGAGAAAGAAATCCAGTTCGGCAAAGCAATATCCAGAGGGTCAAACTTTTTGACACCTAGATTCCCCCGGGGGGGATTTAGGGGGGGATCTGTTTTTAGATCTTTATCTGTATCTTTATTAGTTGCCTTTGTGTTGACATCATGTTCAAACACCACTTCAACATCTGTTTGAACACCTGTTAAATTTCTCTCTTGTTTTGTTTGAACATCTGCTTCCTTTCTGCTTCTTCTGGCCTGAACAGATGCTTTTCCTGCGGCTGATTTTTTGGTTAATTTTTCCCTGACTGATGCCAGATCTTCCTCAATCCGAAGATGCACCCATTCCTCGCCGTTATCGCAAAAAAACTCCTGCAAGGATGGTTCAACATCAGCCCATCGCTCGTTAGTCAGACGGGCAATTTTTGCCAGCCTGTTTTTAGGTATTGGCTTTCCTGTTTGCCAGTAATTGAACATCAGCAACAAATACGCACCATGCTCCTCTGCTGACAAATGCATGGTGTCAGCCAGGTAATCAGCTATGTACAGTTGCATGTATGGTAATGCGGCCATAATTGCCCCGTATGATGCTGCCCGGTGGCTTAGAATAAGCACAAACAGCATGGAAACTTTTGCTTAATGAACAATGACAGAATCGTCGGAAGAACCGCCGCCGCTGAAATGCGCTTTCCGGTAAACGGCTTGGACTGCATCATCATGCGCATCAATTGCCGTACTTAACGCTTCCTGCGCCGCCAGTAATGCACGGCGTTCCAGGGTATCGAAGATGCAGAGTCGGTGACGCAGCTCGCGCGGAAGGATTGCCAGAATTGCTGGGATCAGCTTCTGAATTTTTTCTCTTTGCGTTTTCGTTTCACCTTTCAACCAACGGTGATAGATATTCTGCTGATTGTTCCAGTCCTTGCCTGGAACTAGGGGCAATTCGCCGCCCCCCTGGCGCAGATATTCTTCAGTAATTGCATTGGCTACCCATGCCTGCCCTTTTTCGGCTGCCAGGGCTAACAACACTGATTCGATGTGCTCATGCTTGATTTTCATGAATCAACTCCCATCAGCTTTTTCGTAGTAGTTTTATTTTTGCCAATAGTTAAAATTGCATCGGCAGAAAATAATCCGTTTGATGCATGAGCGATTTTTTCAGCGTAATTTGTTTCGCCGGTATATTCTGTGCGAGGCAGTTTTCCGTTATCCATCCATTTGTAGATTGCTCTTTGGCTGACACCACAAACGTCGGCCACAACAGAAACGCGAACAGTTTTGATTACATCTTCAAGTGTTTTCTGGTTCATATCACCCTCACAATGTGAACTTTGAGTACATGCTATAACAGAACTGACAGTACATTCAAGAGCGAATATCATTGAACTTATGGTTCATGAAGATAAAGCGCGTAAAGAGTTCGCCAGTAGGCTTGCGCTAGCCTGTGAAAACGCTGGTTATGAACAACATGGAAGGCAGGCAGAAATTGCCCGTCGAATGAAATTAACACCAAAAGCGGTTAGCAAATGGTTTAATGGCGAAACAATTCCTCGCCGAGAGAAATTAAGGGAATTAGCAACACTCATTGGAACAACACCAACCTATCTTTTGGGAGAGGATACAGAAGAAAGTGGACAGGTACGTTTCTATCAGGAGTTAAATCCAAGACAAAAAATCATCATTGACCTTCTGGACGAGCTCCCTGACAGTGAGACAGATGAACTTTTAAAAACTCTTGAGGAGAAAAAACAGAAGTACAATGCAATTTACGAAGAGTTAGCACGAAAGAAAAAACAAAAAGCCTCTTAAACCAGCATAAATCCGGTAGCGTCCCCCTCCGGGTTTGTGCTTCACTTTATCCCATCTCATTTTTTTACACACAAAATGTACTTAAAGTACTTTACAACAATGAACACAAAGTACATTATATGCCTACCAACCCACCCCGTCCCACAGAACGCCGGGCAATACTTCGAGTTACCAGGCAGTGGTCAGAGGTTAAGTAGCCAGCCCGAGGCGTATGAACATGACGGCAGGGTTCAGATTTTGCAGTGCAGCAGGTTTCAGTTCCGCCACCCGGCGTTAAGGGGAGAGATAAGATGGTGCATTACGAAGTAGTTCAGTATTTGATGGATTGTTGCGGTATCACTTACAACCAGGCTGTGCAGGCTTTACGCAGCAACGACTGGGATCTCTGGCAGGCAGAAGTCGCTATACGTAGCAACAAGATGTGAGATTCGCAAAATGCAAAAAATCGACCTCGGCAACAACGAATCCCTGGTGTGCGGCGTGTTCCCCAACCAGGATGGAACGTTCACTGCCATGACGTATACCAAAAGCAAAACATTTAAAACCGAAACTGGTGCGCGCCGATGGTTGGAGAAGCACACAGTAAGCTAACGATTAAAACGTCTACTCCTGCTGTTCCAGAATAACTTCATAAAATGGGAGTATTTTTCGGTGACGAGATAATAAGAACAGTTTGCGCTATCACTCTGATGTTGAATGATGCCCTTCCGTTCTAATTTTTTCATAACCGGGTTAAGGCAAGGAGAAGTGATAATAAGATTTCCTGTTTTAAGGAAATCTTTAAATACAGCGATTTCTTTCTCAGATAAACGAAGCAATACTCGTTGCTCTGGTAGTAATGAATAATGCTTTTGAATATGTGCTCGCAATCTTGAGAAGGAAATGGCGACCACGAAAGAAAAGGCAAAAACGATAATCTGAAAGAGCCAAGGTATTTCAGTATAAGCATTGAATGCGGCAGTAAACTCTTTCGGTATCAGCCAGAGAGTGAGACCAAAAATGATAATCGTATACATAAGTCTTTCGAGTGGCTCGTTAGCAAAAAGTTTCAACAATGGAGTAAATACATCCAACATATCAATAACTCTCAACTGTAAGGGTATTGAAATGTTAACACAAGCTCTCGCTGTAGGGGTATAGCCGAGACCACCGAAGCCCGGAGGTGGTGAAATAAAACCGGGCACAACACGAAGGCGCATTTCCGATATCCATAAAGAGTCGGTCTTGTCTGTTAAATTTAAATGGTGGGAGTGCGCCTCCGGTTGTAAATAACGACATTGCTGTGTGTAGTCCTGGCGGCATCAGTTTTTTTCTTGAAGTTCGGCTGATGTCCGCCCTTTTTAAAGTGAATTTTGTGATGCGGTGAATGCGGCTAAGCGCACGTGGCACAGTTAAAAGTCATGTTAGTCCTTATTGGTTTGGGTGGGAAAGCCGACTGTAATTGTTAACTGGTTGCAGTCACCTGGAGGCACCAGGCACCGCATCAACAAAGTTCATTTGTAAAAATGGAGATAATTATGATTGCACATCACTTCGGAACTGATGAAATACCACGTCAGTGTGTGACTCCTGGCGATTATGTTCTTCATGAAGGCCGGACATATATTGCCTCGGCAAACAATATTAAAAAGCGAAAACTATATATTCGTAACCTGACCACAAAGACATGCATTACTGACCGCATGATTAAAGTCTTCCTCGGTCGTGATGGTTTACCTGTAAAGGCGGAGTCATGGTGATGACTAAGAAAATAAAATGTGCTTACCACCTTTGCAAAAAAGACGTTGAAGAAAGCAAAGCTATTGAAAGAATGCTTCACTTCATGCACGGGATTTTATCAAAAGACGAACCGAGAAAATATTGCAGTGAAGCTTGTGCCGAAAAAGACCAGATGGCACATGAACTTTAATTAATTGACTATTCGAAACTGAATTTATGCCAGAAATGGCAGGTATTCGCTCAACCTTAATTAAGGAGAAAAACATGATTACCAATTATGAAGCCACTGTTGTAACTACCGATGACATTGTTCACGAGGTGAATCTGGAAGGAAAGCGCATTGGCTACGTAATTAAAACAGAAAATAAAGAAACCCCATTCACTGTGGTTGATATCGATGGTCCATCAGGCAACGTAAAAACACTTGATGAAGGTGTCAAAAAAATGTGCCTGGTGCATATCGGAAAGAATCTGCCCGCAGAAAAAAAAGCCGAATTTCTGGCAACTCTAATTGCAATGAAATTAAAAGGTGAAATCTGAAAGAAATAGCCTGCGTATGGCGCAGGCTATGAACAGTGTGTATCCGGCAAGATCATTCACTGAACAAAACGAATTTTAATCTGAGTTGAGGTTAAAAAACAATGAGCACAAAACCACTCTTCCTGTTACGGAAAGCGAAAAAATCATCCGGTGAACCTGACGTCGTCCTGTGGGCAAGCAACGATTTTGAATCGACCTGTGCCACTCTGGACTACCTGATCGTTAAGTCAGGTAAAAAACTGAGCAGCTATTTTAAAGCTGTTGCCACGAATTTTCCTGTCGTTAATGACCTGCCCGCTGAAGGTGAGATCGATTTTACCTGGAGTGAACGCTATCAACTCAGCAAAGACTCCATGACATGGGAACTAAAACCGGGAGCAGCACCAGACAACGCTCACTATCAAGGCAATACCAACGTCAACGGCGAAGACATGACTGAGATTGAGGAGAATATGCTACTCCCAATTTCTGGCCAGGAACTGCCCATTCGTTGGCTTGCTCAACACGGCAGCGAAAAACCGGTAACGCACGTTTCACGCGAAGGACTCCAGGCATTACACATTGCTCGGGCTGAAGAACTACCGGCTGTTACTGCCCTGGCTGTTTCCCACAAAACCAGCCTGCTCGACCCGCTGGAAATTCGCGAACTCCACAAACTGGTTCGTGACACTGACAAAGTTTTCCCTAATCCTGGTAATTCAAACCTGGGACTGATAACTGCTTTTTTCGAAGCATACCTGAACGCTGACTACACCGATCGAGGACTGCTGACAAAAGAGTGGATGAAGGGTAATCGTGTTTCACACATCACTCGCACGGCTTCCGGTGCTAATGCTGGCGGCGGAAACCTCACCGATCGCGGCGAAGGTTTCGTACACGATCTGACGTCACTGGCGCGCGACGTAGCCACTGGCGTACTGGCCCGTTCAATGGATCTGGACATCTATAACCTTCATCCGGCACACGCTAAACGCATTGAGGAAATTATCGCTGAAAATAAACCGCCCTTTTCTGTTTTCCGCGACAAATTCATCACCATGCCTGGCGGGCTGGATTATTCCCGCGCCATCGTGGTTGCGTCCGTAAAAGAAGCACCAATTGGGATCGAGGTCATCCCCGCGCACGTCACTGAATATCTGAACAAAGTACTGACTGAAACCGATCATGCCAACCCTGATCCGGAAATCGTGGATATTGCCTGCGGTCGCTCCTCTGCCCCGATGCCGCAGCGAGTAACAGAAGAAGGAAAACAGGATGATGAAGAAAAACCGCAACCATCTGGAACAACGGCAGTTGAACAGGGAGAGGCTGAAACAATGGAACCGGACGCAACTGAACATCATCAGGACACGCAGCCGCTGGATGCTCAGTCACAGGTAAATTCTGTTGATGCGAAATATCAGGAACTGCGGGCAGAACTCCATGAAGCCCGGAAAAACATTCCATCAAAAGATCCTGTCGATGCCGATAAATTGCTTGCTGCATCACGTGGTGAATTTGTTGACGGAATTAGCGACCCGAACGATCCGAAATGGGTAAAGGGGATCCAGACTCACAATTGTGTGTACCAGAACCAGCCAGAAACGGAAAAAACCAGCCCGGATATGAATCAACCTGAGCCAGTAGTGCAACAGGAACCGGAAATAGCCTGCAATGCCTGCGGCCAGACTGGCGGGGATAACTGCCCTGACTGTGGTGCGGTGATGGGCGACGCAACATACCAGGAAACATTCGATGAAGAGAGTCAGGTTGAAGCTAAGGAAAATGATCCGGAGGAAATGGAAGGCGCTGAACATCCGCACAATGAGAATGCTGGCAGCGATCCGCATCGCGATTGCAGTGATGAAACTGGCGAAGTCGCAGATCCCGTAATCGTAGAAGACATAGAGCCAGGTATTTATTACGGAATTTCGAATGAGAATTACCACGCGGGTCCCGGTGTCAGTAAGTCTCAGCTCGATGACATTGCTGATACTCCGGCACTATATTTGTGGCGTAAAAATGCCCCCGTGGACACCACAAAGACAAAAACGCTCGATTTAGGAACCGCTTTCCACTGCCGGGTACTTGAACCGGAAGAATTCAGTAACCGCTTTATCGTAGCACCTGAATTTAACCGCCGTACAAACGCCGGAAAAGAAGAAGAGAAAGCGTTTCTGATGGAATGCGCAAGCACAGGAAAAACAGTTATCACTGCGGAAGAAGGCCGGAAAATTGAACTCATGTATCAAAGCGTTATGGCTTTGCCGCTGGGGCAATGGCTTGTTGAAAGCGCCGGACACGCTGAATCATCAATTTACTGGGAAGATCCTGAAACAGGAATTTTGTGTCGGTGCCGTCCGGACAAAATTATCCCTGAATTTCACTGGATCATGGACGTGAAAACTACGGCGGATATTCAACGATTCAAAACCGCTTATTACGACTACCGCTATCACGTTCAGGATGCATTCTACAGTGACGGTTATGAAGCACAGTTTGGAGTGCAGCCAACTTTCGTTTTTCTGGTTGCCAGCACAACTATTGAATGCGGACGTTATCCGGTTGAAATTTTCATGATGGGCGAAGAAGCAAAACTGGCAGGTCAACAGGAATATCACCGCAATCTGCGAACCCTGTCTGACTGCCTGAATACCGATGAATGGCCAGCTATTAAGACATTATCACTGCCCCGCTGGGCTAAGGAATATGCAAATGACTAAGCAACCACCAATCGCAAAAGCCGATCTGCAAAAAACTCAGGGAAACCGTGCACCAGCAGCAGTTAAAAATAGCGACGTGATTAGTTTTATTAACCAGCCATCAATGAAAGAGCAACTGGCAGCAGCTCTTCCACGCCATATGACGGCTGAACGTATGATCCGTATCGCCACCACAGAAATTCGTAAAGTTCCGGCGTTAGGAAACTGTGACACTATGAGTTTTGTCAGTGCGATCGTACAGTGTTCACAGCTCGGACTTGAGCCAGGTAGCGCCCTCGGTCATGCATATTTACTGCCTTTTGGTAATAAAAACGAAAAGAGCGGTAAAAAGAACGTTCAGCTAATCATTGGCTATCGCGGCATGATTGATCTGGCTCGCCGTTCTGGTCAAATCGCCAGCCTGTCAGCCCGTGTTGTCCGTGAAGGTGACGAGTTTAGCTTCGAATTTGGCCTTGATGAAAAGTTAATACACCGCCCGGGAGAAAACGAAGATGCCCCGGTTACCCACGTCTATGCTGTCGCAAGACTTAAAGACGGAGGTACTCAGTTTGAAGTTATGACGCGCAAACAGATTGAGCTGGTGCGCAGCCTGAGTAAAGCTGGTAATAACGGGCCGTGGGTAACTCACTGGGAAGAAATGGCAAAGAAAACGGCTATTCGTCGCCTGTTCAAATATCTGCCCGTATCAATTGAGATCCAGCGTGCAGTATCAATGGATGAAAAGGAACCACTGACAATCGATCCTGCAGATTCCTCTGTATTAACCGGGGAATACAGTGTAATCGATAATTCAGAGGAATAATTCAGCCTGGCGGTGTAATGCACCGCCAACTTGAAATATTTTTTATGAGAAAAATCATGAGATATGACAATGTTAAACCATGTCCATTTTGTGGTTGTCCATCAGTAACGGTGAAAGTCATTTCAGGATATTACCGAGCGAAGTGTAACGGATGCGAATCCCGAACCGGTTATGGTGGAAGTGAAAAAGAAGCACTCGAAAGATGGAATAAACGAACCACTGGAAATAATAACGGAGGTGTTCATGTATAAAATTACCGCCACTATTGAAAAGGAAGGTGGCACTCCTACTAACTGGACAAGATATTCAAAATCTAAACTAACGAAATCAGAATGCGAAAAAATGCTCTCAGGTAAAAAAGAAGCAGGCGTTTCCAGAGAGCAGAAAGTAAAACTGATAAATTTTAATTGCGAGAAACTTCAGTCCTCGTGAATTGCATTGTATTCAAATTAAAACTTCATAGCTGATTATTAATAATCAACATCGGGCGTCAATTTCAGTCTAACATTGGCGCCTGCCAGAGGTGATGCGATGGCACAAGTAATCTTTAATGAAGAGTGGATGGTTGAATACGGCCTGATGCTTCGCACTGGTCTGGGGGCCAGACAAATTGAAGCATACCGCCAGAACTGTTGGGTGGAGGGCTTCCACTTCAAACGAGTATCTCCTTTAGGTAAGCCAGACAGCAAACGAGGGATTATCTGGTACAACTATCCAAAGATAAATCAGTTTATCAAAGACTCATGATATGTCTAAATTACCAACAGGTGTCGAGATTAGAGGTAGATACATTCGCATCTGGTTCATGTTTCGAGGAAAACGATGTCGGGAAACATTAAAAGGCTGGGAGATTACAAACAGTAATATTAAAAAGGCCGGAAATTTAAGAGCGCTGATAGTTCATGAAATAAACTCCGGTGAATTTGAGTATTTAAGACGTTTTCCCCAGTCCAGCACTGGGGCAAAAATGGTGACAACGAGAGTCATAAAAACGTTCGGAGAGCTTTGTGATATCTGGACGAAAATTAAAGAGACAGAGTTAACAACAAACACAATGAAGAAAACGAAATCACAATTAAAAACACTCAGAATAATAATTTGTGAAAGTACCCTGATATCACATATTCGTTATAGCGATATCTTAAACTACCGGAATGAACTGCTGCATGGAGAAACGCTTTACCTGGATAATCCAAGATCCAACAAAAAAGGAAGAACCGTGCGCACAGTTGATAACTATATCGCCCTGCTCTGTTCGCTGTTACGTTTTGCGTATCAGTCGGGATTTATATCAACCAAACCATTTGAAGGAGTAAAAAAATTACAGCGAAACAGAATAAAGCCTGATCCGTTATCTAAAACAGAATTCAATGCATTAATGGAAAGTGAAAAAGGACAGAGCCAGAACATGTGGAAATTTGCAGTTTACTCAGGACTTCGTCACGGGGAACTGGCAGCTCTGGCGTGGGAGGATGTGGATCTCGAAAAGGGAATAGTGAATGTCAGAAGAAACCTGACGATACTTGATATGTTCGGTCCCCCAAAAACAAATGCCGGGATCCGGACAGTAACACTACTGCAGCCTGCTCTTGAAGCACTGAAGGAGCAATACAAACTGACCGGGCATCATCGCAAAAGCGAAATCACCTTTTATCATCGGGAGTACGGCAGAACCGAAAAGCAAAAACTGCATTTTGTTTTCATGCCCAGGGTGTGTAACGGAAAACAAAAACCTTATTACTCGGTAAGCAGTTTGGGGGCAAGGTGGAATGCAGCAGTAAAACGTGCTGGTATTCGCCGCCGTAATCCGTACCATACGCGGCATACTTTTGCCTGCTGGCTGTTGACGGCAGGAGCGAACCCGGCATTTATAGCCAGCCAAATGGGGCATGAAACTGCGCAGATGGTGTATGAAATTTACGGTATGTGGATTGATGACATGAACGACGAACAGATAGCCATGTTGAATGCGCGGTTATCATAGTTGCAAAGTTTGCCCCCAATTTGCCCCATTTAGTACCAGAGAACTGAAATAATGCAAGAAAATCAACAAATTACAAAGAAAGAACAATACAACCTGAACAAATTGCAAAAACGTCTGCGTCGTAACGTAGGCGAAGCCATTGCTGACTTCAATATGATTGAAGATGGCGATCGCATTATGGTTTGCCTCTCCGGGGGTAAAGACAGCTATACCATGCTGGAGATTCTGCGTAATTTGCAGCAAAGTGCGCCAATCAGTTTTTCGCTGGTTGCCGTTAACCTCGACCAGAAACAACCTGGTTTCCCGGAACATGTTCTGCCGGAGTATCTCGAAAAGCTGGGCGTTGAGTACAAGATTGTTGAAGAGAACACTTACGGTATCGTGAAAGAGAAGATTCCTGAGGGCAAAACTACCTGCTCACTGTGCTCTCGTCTGCGTCGCGGTATCCTTTACCGCACCGCAACGGAACTGGGTGCGACGAAGATCGCGCTGGGTCACCATCGTGACGATATCCTGCAAACGTTGTTCCTGAATATGTTCTACGGCGGCAAGATGAAAGGTATGCCGCCGAAGCTGATGAGCGATGATGGCAAGCACATCGTTATTCGCCCGTTGGCCTACTGCCGCGAAAAAGATATTCAACGCTTTGCCGATGCGAAAGCATTCCCGATCATTCCGTGCAACCTGTGCGGTTCACAGCCTAACCTGCAACGTCAGGTGATTGCCGATATGCTGCGTGACTGGGATAAGCGTTATCCGGGGCGAATTGAGACGATGTTCAGCGCGATGCAGAATGTGGTGCCGTCTCATTTGTGCGATACCAGTCTTTTCGATTTCAAAGGCATTACCCACGGTTCCGAAGTGGTTAACGGCGGTGATCTGGCGTTCGATCGCGAAGAGATCCCACTACAGCCTGCGGGCTGGCAGCCTGAAGAAGATGAGAATCAGCTGGATGAATTACGGCTGAATGTGGTTGAAGTGAAATAACCAGGATAGCGCCCGATGCGCAAACTTATCGGGCTACTCTTGCATAGGCCGGATAAGACGCAACCAGCGTCGCATCCGGCAATTCAACATTTCGTTATTTTAATAATCGCACCCGGCACGTTTTCCCTTTAACCTTCCCGCTCTGTAACTGCTTCCATGCCTTATGGGCGACACTCTGACGCACGGCGACATAGACATGCGCCGGATGCACAGCAATTTTGCCAATATCTGCGCCATCAAGGCCAATATCGCCCGTCAACGCACCTAACACATCGCCCGGTCGCATTTTGGCTTTTTTCCCGCCATCAATGCACAACGTCGCCATCTCTGCTTCCAGCGGCACAATGGAACTACTGGCTGGCGGCGTTTGCCAGTTAAGTTTTATCTGCAACATGTCAGAAATGATATTGGCGCGCTGTGCTTCTTCCGGGGCACAGAAACTGATCGCCAGTCCGCTATTTCCTGCACGCGCTGTACGCCCGATGCGATGTACATGAACTTCAGGATCCCACGCCAGTTCAAAGTTCACTACCAGCTCAAGAGATTTGATATCCAGACCGCGCGCTGCGACATCGGTCGCTACCAGCACTCGGGCGCTACCGTTAGCAAAACGTACCAGGGTCTGATCGCGGTCACGTTGCTCCAGATCGCCATGTAACGACAATGCAATTTGCCCTACTTCATTCAGCGCGTCACACACAGCCTGACAATCTTTTTTAGTATTACAAAACACAACACAAGACGAGGGTTGATGCAAACTTAATAACCGTTGTAATAACGGAATTTTAGCCTTGCTGGATGTTTCATAAAATTGTTGTTCAATAGGCGGTAAAGCATCTGTCGAATCAATTTCTATCGCCAAAGGATCGCGTTGTACACGACCGCTAATCGCAGCAATTGCGTCTGGCCAGGTCGCCGAAAACAAAAGCGTCTGACGAGAAGCAGGTGCAAAACGGATCACATCATCAATGGCATCACTAAATCCCATATCCAACATGCGGTCGGCTTCATCCATCACCAGCGTATTCAACGCATCCAGCGATACCGTGCCTTTTTGCAGGTGATCGAGCAAACGACCCGGCGTTGCCACGATAATATGCGGCGCATGTTGCAGCGAATCACGCTGAATACCGAACGGCTGACCGCCGCATAAGGTCAAGATTTTAGTATTTGGCAGAAAACGCGCCAACCGACGCAATTCCCCGGCAACCTGATCCGCCAGCTCACGCGTAGGACACAGTACCAAAGCCTGGGTCTGAAACAGCGACGCATCAATCTGCTGTAACAACCCGAGGCCAAATGCCGCCGTTTTGCCGCTGCCGGTTTTTGCCTGCACGCGAACGTCTTTTCCGGCAAGGATCGCTGGAAGCGCAGCGGCCTGCACCGGCGTCATGGTTAAATAACCCAACTCATTAAGGTTAGTGAGCTGGGCGGGAGGCAAAACGTTCAGGGTAGAAAAAGCGGTCACAATCTATTCTCGTGGTCATCGACGCAAAATTAGCAGGCGCGTATCCTCGCAGATCTACGCTCACGATGCGACAATTTAATCGGTTCTTCATCTGGCGGCGGATCGGGCATAGGTTGCGGACGAGGAATCGGATCAGGCACTGGAACAGGATCGCCAGGAATCGGTTCAGGGACAGGAATTTGCAAATAAATGAGTGTCGTCATATTTCCCTCCGGTCATTGGGTGGACTCTTAAAGGGTAGACGCTGACAAATAACAGGCAAAAAAAAGCCGACTCATCTAAGTCGGCGTCGTACGAATCAATTGTGCTATGCAGTAATTCAAAAAAGGAAGTAAGACAATATGGAGCGCAACGCCCATCGCTTGACGTTGCATTCACCTGCGAGGAAGATATTGCCCTGAATGGGTAGAGAGTTTATTGACTTCGCTCAAACTTTACGGCGTTTTTGTATACAGGAAGTAGACAAATTTTCTTTTGTTACAACCATTTACTACGATGCAACCATAAAGCAACACCACCAATAAGAACAACTAACAGAATACAAAAAAGCGAAAAGCCGAATTGCCATCCCCCACCAGGAATACCACCAAGGTTGACGCCAAATAATCCCGTTAAAAACGTACTGGGTAAAAAGACCATTGCCATCAAGGACATTGTATACGTGCGACGCGCTAAATTTTCCTGCATGACCTGGGCGATTTCATCTGCCATCACGCCAGTTCGGGCAATACAGGCGTCAATCTCATCCAGACCACGTCCGAGACGATCGGCAATATCCTGCATTCGACGGCGTTGGTCGTCATTCATCCACGGCAGGCGCTCGCTGGCAAGACGAGCATAAACATCACGTTGCGGCGCCATATAGCGACGCATAACAATTAATTGTTTACGCAGTAGCGCCAGGAAACCGCGCGGAGGAATTTGTTGATCGAGTAGATTATCTTCCAGGTCGATAATTTTATCGTGCAGTTGTTCTATAAACTCACTGGAATGATCGGTCAACGCATCACACACATCCACCAACCAGCCGCCGCAATCGGTCGGACCAGTGCCCTCTTCCAGATCGCTAACCACATCATCCAACGCCAACACTTTACGTTGTCGGGTCGAGACAATTAACCGTCCGTCCATATAAACACGCATGGCCACCAGCTGGTCGGGACGTTCATCAGTACTGCCATTAATGCAGCGCAAAGTAATCAGCGTCCCTTCGCCAAGACGACTGACTCTGGGCCGTGTACTTTCTCCCGCCAGCGCATCGCGCACATTATTTGGCAGCAGTGGTGTCGTCGCCAGCCACTGGGCGCTGTCATGGTGCACATAATTGAGGTGGAGCCAGCAAGGATGCGCTTCATCTATCTCATCTGTATTTTCCAGCGGTTTAACGCCACCTTTGCCATCCAGAATCCAGGCAAATACTGCATCCGGGACATTTACGTCCGCTCCCTTAATCACTTCCACAGTGCCTCCCATCATCAACGGATTATTTTGTAGTCTAGTCTTCTGGTCATGTTACGCAAAATCTCATCACCCCATTACCCTGAAATGATTAATAAAATCCTGTCAAAATTAAATACAGAAAGCAAAATACTTTTCCTGATTTGAAAACGTGTGAAGCGTTAAATAGCGTCTATCATTATCAGAATTATCTGATCATTTGTCGTGGCATTTTTGCGATCAGGTAGCAACAAAAGATTGATAAAAATAACGGGATTTCAATGACTACGCACAACTTCAATACCCTGGACTTATTAACCAGTCCTGTCTGGATCGTTTCACCCTTCGAGGAACAATTAATTTATGCCAATAGTGCTGCGCGACTGTTGATGCAAGAACTCACTTTTAGTCAGCTACGTACCGGCCTCTATTCCATCTCCTCGCAAAACGAACTGCCTAAATACCTTACAGACCTGCATAACCAGCTTGATATTGTAGAAATCCTCACTGTCCAGCGTAATGGTGAAGATACAGCATTAAGCTGTCGGTTGACCCTCAAAGAGATTAATGACATAGAGAAAGTAATTATATTTGAAGGAATGGAAACACCCGCAACTCTGGGTTTAAAAGCCAGCCGCTCTGCGAATTATCAACGTAAAAAACAAGGGTTTTATGCGCGTTTTTTTCTGACTAACTCCGCGCCAATGTTGTTGATAGATCCCTCGCGTGATGGCCAAATCGTCGATGCCAATCTGGCCGCGCTTAATTTCTATGGCTATAACCATGAAACAATGTGTCAGAAACACACCTGGGAAATTAATATGCTTGGGCGTCGCGTTATGCCTGTCATGCATGAAATTTCACGTTTACCCGGCGGGCATAAGCCCCTCAATTTTGTCCATAAACTGGCAGATGGTTCCGTTCGACACGTACAAACTTATGCTGGACCAATTGAGATTTACGGTGACAGGTTAATGTTATGCATCGTACATGATATTACTGAGCAAAAAAGGCTCGAGGAACAGCTGGAACATGCGGCCCACCATGATGCGCTAACGGGATTACTTAACCGTCGACAGTTTTACCACATAACTGAACCAGGACAGATGCAGCACCTGGCAATCGCTCAGGACTACAGTTTGCTGCTCATCGACACCGATCGTTTTAAACATATCAATGACTTATACGGTCATCAGAAAGGGGATGAAGTGTTATACGCACTTGCCCGTACACTCGAAAGCTGCGCCCGCAAAGGTGATTTGGTGTTTCGCTGGGGTGGTGAAGAGTTCGTCTTATTATTGCCCAGAACCCCTCTGGATACTGCACTTTCGTTGGCTGAAACTATCCGCTTGAGCGTGGCAAAAGTGAGCATTTCGGGCTTGCCGCGCTTCACCGTCAGTATTGGCGTGGCGCATCACGAAGGAAATGAAAGTATTGATGAACTGTTTAAACGGGTCGATGATGCGTTGTATCGGGCAAAAAATGATGGACGCAACCGCGTGCTGGCAGCATAAGCCACGGAAGCGTCCCGTGATCAACGGCTGCGTTTAGCGTGGCGCTCCCAGTTTTCCTGCTTCGCCTGCGCTGTTTTACGGAGTGCGACGTAACACGCCCCGCTGCCGCCATGATGCGGTAGCGCGGTACAATATGCCTGAACATCATCAAACTCGGTCAGCCAGCGCGCCACATAGCTGCGAACAATGTTGGCGTGCGATTTATCGTCCCGCCCCTTGCCATGAATAATCAGCACGTTACGCAAACCATCCGCCAATGCCTGTTGAATAAAACTGAACACCATTTTGCGGCACTCTTCCACCGGCTGACGTAGAAGATTCAGGCTGGCCTGCTGCGGATATTTACCGCTGCGTAACTTATCCAGCACCCCATGTTGCAGCCCTTCCCGCCGAAACTCCAGCGGCTGGCTTAGCGGGATGATGTCGAGAAATCCAGTGGTAAGGAAATTATCAAGTTGCAGCGTGTCGATACGCTGCGGCGCACGTTGGTTACGCGTTGGATGCCAGTGGACATCTGTAGCGCGCTTCAGTGGCTGGACATCTTCCATGGCGTCAAGAAACAGCGATTTGTCGTCAAGGTTCATGTAACCTCCTATGCACCTTCACACATCTGATATTTGCTGCATCGTTCACTTCGCAGATTGAAACAATACTTTGCTCCATACCTGCTGGTGTCTGCACAGGCGGGGCATTTTATACTAGCCTGGTGACAGTATCGAACAGTTTAGGCCGGGTTTAATTCAGGTATCCGATCAGGGTGATTTATTCATAGCAGGAACTAACAAAAATGCGATGAAGAGCAGAACGCAGATTAGCGATGCATGATTATGCAATCACGAGACGAATGATTTAACTTATATTTTCGTGAAATCTGTCACTGAAGAAAATTGGCAACGGATGGGCAAAACCGTTATAACACTGTCACCGGTCACGAGGAACCCAGGCCGGATTTAAGACGCGGATGCACTGCTGTGTGTACTGTAGAGTCTGGCGGATGTCGACAGGCTCTATTTTTTTATTCATTTTTTAGCTCTGTAAATAACTACATTCTCGCCGGGATTGGGTGATGAATGGCGAGTTCAGTGGTGCCAGGCGGCTATCACGCTGCTGAATCAAATAACAGGTCGCCTTCGGTAAAATTTCGCTGACTGGAATTATTCCAGCCTCGAGCCAGGTGATGGATTACCCCCATTTATTCAGGCAGAAAAATCGCTTTATGCTACCAGATCGCGACAAACCAGACGCGAAACCAGGTACTTACTCTTTGTTAGTCTTAATCTTTTTGGTGGTATAGCTGCTAATGTTGCTGGCGTGGTATCTTATCGGTCAGCCTATTGGTTCGGGGATTTACCCACGTTTGACTTAAGAGAGAACGGATGCTGAGATTACTTGAAGAAAAAATTGCCACGCCACTGGGACCTCTGTGGGTGATTTGCGATGAACAATTTCGTCTACGGGCGGTTGAATGGGAAGAGTACAGCGAACGCATGGGGCAGCTGCTGGACATCCATTATCGCAAAGAAGGTTATGAGCGCATTTCTGCCACCAATCCAGGGGGCTTAAGCGACAAACTTCGTGACTATTTTGCCGGGAATCTTAGCATTATTGATACCCTTCCTACCGCCACAGGAGGCACGCCATTTCAGCGCGAGGTCTGGAAAACACTGCGCACTATCCCCTGCGGGCAGGTAATGCATTACGGTCAACTTGCTGAACATCTGGGTCGACCAGGCGCAGCGCGTGCCGTTGGCGCAGCAAATGGCTCTAATCCGATCAGCATTGTCGTCCCTTGCCACCGGGTTATTGGACGAAACGGCACGATGACAGGATATGCAGGCGGAGTGCAGCGAAAAGAGTGGTTATTGCGCCATGAAGGCTATCTGCTGCTATAAACCTTAAACAATTTGTGCCGATTTGTTCACAGTTTTATGTAAAGTTACCCTTAACAATTTAAAGGTTTTCAAAGGGATAGACATAAATTTACATCTATTATCGGAATTCTCCGCTGTTAAGGTTTGCTTAGACTTACTTGCTCCCTAAAAAGATGTTAAAATTGACAAATATCAATTACGGCTTGAGCAGACCTATGATCCCGGAAAAGCGAATTATACGGCGCATTCAGTCTGGCGGTTGTGCTATCCATTGCCAGGATTGCAGCATCAGTCAGCTTTGCATCCCGTTCACACTCAACGAACATGAGCTTGATCAGCTTGATAATATCATCGAGCGAAAGAAGCCTATTCAGAAAGGCCAGACGCTGTTTAAGGCTGGTGATGAACTTAAATCGCTTTATGCCATCCGCTCCGGTACAATTAAAAGTTATACCATCACAGAGCAAGGCGACGAGCAAATCACTGGCTTCCATTTAGCAGGCGATCTGGTAGGTTTTGACGCTATTGGCAGCGGTCATCACCCGAGTTTCGCCCAGGCGCTGGAAACCTCAATGGTATGTGAAATCCCGTTCGAAACCCTGGACGATCTGTCTGGTAAAATGCCGAATCTGCGTCAGCAGATGATGCGTCTGATGAGCGGTGAAATCAAAGGCGATCAGGACATGATCCTGCTGTTGTCGAAGAAAAATGCAGAAGAACGCCTGGCTGCTTTTATCTACAACCTGTCCCGTCGTTTTGCCCAACGCGGCTTCTCCCCTCGTGAATTCCGCCTGACGATGACTCGTGGCGATATCGGTAACTATCTTGGCCTGACGGTAGAAACTATCAGTCGTCTGCTGGGTCGTTTCCAGAAAAGCGGCATGTTGGCAGTCAAAGGTAAATACATCACCATCGAAAATAACGATGCGCTGGCCCTGCTTGCTGGTCATACGCGTAACGTTGCCTGATTTTTCCGCATAATCAACTATCCTTCTGTCATATCATTAAATTTTTCTGATTTATTGATCTGGCAGAAGGTTCATCACTGTTTCATTCACCAGATATGGGTTAATCTTTTAATTACAAACTGCGTTGACAGTTGTTGTAAGGAGACCCTGTATGGCTATGTATCAGAACATGCTCGTTGTTATCGACCCTAACCAGGACGATCAACCGGCATTACGGCGAGCTGTTTATTTACATCAACGGATTGGTGGCAAAATTAAAGCCTTTTTGCCGATTTATGACTTCTCATACGAAATGACTACCCTGCTCTCTCCCGACGAGCGTACCGCTATGCGTCAGGGGGTTATCAGCCAGCGTACTGCCTGGATCCATGAGCAGGCAAAGTATTATCTCAACGCTGGCGTCCCGATTGAAATTAAAGTGGTATGGCATAACCGTCCTTTCGAAGCCATCATTCAGGAAGTGGTTAGCAGTGGGCACGATTTGGTGCTAAAAATGGCGCACCAACATGACCGTCTGGAAGCGGTTATTTTCACCCCTACCGACTGGCACCTGTTACGCAAATGCCCAAGCCCGGTGTGGATGGTGAAAGACCAGCCGTGGCCGGAAGGTGGTAAGGCGCTGGTGGCGGTGAATCTCGCCAGTGAAGAGCCGTATCATAATGCGCTCAATGAAAAACTGGTGAAAGAAACGATCGAGCTGGCGGAACAGGTAAATCACACCGAAGTCCATCTGGTTGGCGCCTACCCCGTAACACCTATCAATATTGCCATTGAACTGCCGGAATTTGATCCAAGCGTTTATAACGATGCCATTCGTGGACAACATTTGCTGGCGATGAAAGCCCTGCGGCAGAAATTCGGCATTAATGAAAACATGACGCACGTTGAAAAAGGTTTGCCTGAAGAAGTGATTCCAGATCTGGCCGAACATTTGCAGGCAGGGATTGTCGTTCTTGGCACTGTGGGACGCACCGGTATCTCTGCGGCATTCCTTGGTAATACGGCAGAACAGGTGATTGATCATCTCCGCTGCGATTTGCTGGTGATTAAACCTGACCAGTACCAGACGCCTGTCGAACTGGATGACGAAGAAGACGATTAATTGTTTATCAATTACTTGCAAGGCCCGATATCTCGGGCCTTTCTTTTATTTACTTCTCATCACCACCGAGGAAATAAATTCCCAGCGGGATTGCCAGCAATACAGTAAAGACCAGACTATAAACAAGAATCATCGATGACTGAATCACATACATTGATGTCGTCCAGTCAGAAAGCGGAATATTATATTGTTCGATAACACCGCCGATAGTCGCGCGAGTCACAACTGACGCCGCAATAATGAAAACCGCCAACAGACCAAAGAGAAACTTCTTCCCCTTTGCTGACTTCAGCTTCGTCATGATCATGATGTAATCCTTATGCAGATAAACCCTTTGTTACTTGTGTGTAACAATATCATGACATTTCCTCGTTGTCTGCCCCGAAAGCATGAGATTGTTGCTGTTCAAATCATCAACCCATTGATAAATTCGCTAATGTTGCTACTTCCTTCCCTGTCTATTGATGATATGAATGAATTATCGCGATAAAATACCCCGGCCAGGGGTTTCCGGCATGACATCAATTATCTGGAGGAGCCTGATAAAACAATGATCGCTGAACTGTTTACAAATAATGCGCTTAATCTGGTCATTATTTTCGGTAGCTGCGCAGCATTGATTCTGATGAGCTTTTGGTTTCGTCGTGGAAATCGTAAAAGAAAAGGATTCTTATTCCATGCGGTTCAATTTTTAATCTACACCATAATTATCAGTGCTGTCGGCAGCATCATTAATTATGTTATTGAAAATTACAAACTCAAATTTATCACCCCAGGCGTTATCGATTTTATCTGTACGTCACTGATTGCGCTTATTCTGACGGTTAAGTTATTTCTCCTGATTAATCAGTTTGAAAGGCAACAGATAAAAAAAGGTCGAGACATCACCAGCGCGCGGATTATGTCGCGCATCATCAAAATCAGTATTATCGTGGTGATTGTTCTGCTTTATGGCGAACATTTCGGCATGAGCCTTTCTGGTTTGTTGACCTTTGGTGGTATTGGTGGTCTGGCTGTCGGTATGGCCGGTAAAGATATTCTGAGTAACTTCTTTTCCGGGATTATGCTCTATTTCGATCGCCCCTTTAGTATTGGCGACTGGATCCGTTCACCGGACAGGAATATCGAAGGCACAGTAGCAGAAATTGGCTGGCGTATCACAAAAATCACCACCTTTGATAATCGCCCACTGTACGTACCAAACTCGCTTTTTTCGTCCATTAGCGTAGAAAACCCAGGGCGAATGACCAACCGGCGTATTACCACTACCATTGGTTTACGTTATGAAGATGCCGCAAAAGTTGGGGCTATTGTCGAAGCCGTACGTGAGATGCTGAAAAATCACCCTGCTATCGACCAGCGACAAACCTTACTGGTTTATTTCAACCAGTTTGCCGATTCGTCATTAAATATTATGGTCTATTGCTTTACTAAAACCACGGTCTGGGCCGAATGGCTGGCCGCCCAGCAGGATGTTTATTTGAAGATTATTGATATTGTGCAGTCACACGGCGCGGACTTTGCCTTCCCCAGCCAGACGCTGTATATGGATAATATTACACCCCCCGAACAGCTTAAATAACACTCAACAAAACCGGATGACGATAATAATATTCGACATCCGGTTTTATTTATTACCTTAATTTACCGCAGCCAGAGCGACATTATTCTCACCCGCTTTAAACTGGGCATACTGTTCTTCAGTACCAAAGAAAACTTCTGACTCTGTGCTGTGACCAATGCCCGGCACCTTTTCGTTTCCTGAATATTGCCAAAGCGTCCAGGGATTACGCCCCTCGAGTTTCACACCAGCTTGTCCCCAATACCCCATCCACACCATATACTGGTCGAACCGACTGTCCATGAAATGGGACAAATTATTATGATTGCCATAAAATATTGGTATTTTATGGTAATTTTTATACATCAGGGCAGCAAAACGTAAAATATCATTCCGTGCATTCACCATTCCCGATTTTTTAAAACAAGCCAGTTGGGTTGTATCTTCACCTTCTGGATTCACCAGTAAAATACCGGGAGGCAACATTTTCGGGTCTTCAGGCAGCAGGCTTTTTGCTGTTTCCAGTTGCGCCTCAGGAGTGTGGCAAAAATCAAATTTAAAATAGCCTCCGCGATCAAATTTTGAATCTGCTAATTGCTTCCAGTGAGCCTTAAACGACGAGTCTGGCCCTCTCCAGCCAACCACTCTCACGTAGACAAAACGCGCAGGTGATTTCTCCTGAAACAATTTCCAGTCGATTTCGCCATCGTTAGACGAAATATCATGACCACTGATCGGGTAAATATCCGGTGTTTTGAAGATACGGATATCAGGTCGGTTGGGAATTGCACTTACGGGGCCATAAGGAATTTCAATAGGTGTTATATCTTTGTTCTTTGGTTCATCTGGCGCAGTAGGCAGTTCTTTAATAGAATATGCGGTCTTATCAACATTTATAAATTCATCTGCATTCCCGGCTGATAATTGTGTTTTTTTATCCAGACGACTGACCGCAGGATCGTTAATAAAGAAGAAACCACCCGGTCCGGCTGGGTTTTCTGTTGCTCCTATCCAGGCATCACTGAGATGTATTCCTTTCCCTTCCTCGTCCAGTTTTTCATTGATTTTTATATATTGGTCGTTCACATAGATAAACAAACTTAATATTCGGGTAATGCCCGCGTAGTATTCCTTTTTACCATCAATTTTTACCATATACGATTTCCCGAAGCGTTCGTCGGCAACGCCATCAGCAACGCCTTTTATAAGGGTATCAAAAAATACACTGGCTTTATCTTTTTCCAGGGAATAAACTTCTGTTTTATCATCACCAGCGGCTATCGCATACGCACCTGGTTTACTATACGCGTTTGAATTCCCTGCGCCATCTGTCATGCCAAAAAGACCTGAACCAAAACAAGCATTAACTAAAGTCAAAACATGGAAATAACGCTTTGCCAGAATGTTGAGTTGAGCATTCAAAGCTGGCATTTCATACATGCCTTTTGAACCATCGATATCTGTAGCATTACTCAAAACAAATGCCGGTGCCTTATCAGAATTACCATTTTGAGTGCCAAAACGCCCATGACCTGAATAAGCAATTAACAAGCGAGCTTTCTTATCAAACATCATCCCTCTGGCAGGGAGATATTCTTTCAGAAAATAATTAATGTTATCCAGTGACGCATCCTGATCTTTCAGTAAAATAACCTCATCAAACTTTTGCCCATTAATAAGAAAATCAGCCATTCTTTGACCGTCTACTGCAGCTGCTGGAATATCTGCATGTAACAGTGGATATTTTGAAATTGAAATAATCAGCCCAATCGCGCGAGTTTTCGCTGCATCCTGATCTGGTATTTTTAATGCATCACTGATACGGATATCCAGTTTACCAGGAGCCTCAGGCCCATAATGGATAAAAAAATGACAATACTCATCAGGAACCATTGCACCATTTTTACAAATATCATCTGCACGTGCATCTGATATTCCATGTGATATTCCGGCAACAAATAGCCCCAGAACCGATATACATAAAGTAAGCCATCGTCTGTTCATAAGTTAAAATTCCTGCACGCCCAAAGTGGTATAAAATTCAGCAATTGGACCTTTATAAATACTGGCATCAAACTTCTTACTCGATCCTAAATTAAGCTGTGCTGCGTCGGTGAACTGCCAGATCGCCCATTTTGTCTGGTTGATTGAACGCGGTGTTTCACTGGCCTGAGCCTGATTAGAGTAATCAGCCAGCCACAGTTTGTGATCTGCAACCTGGGCAAAACTATTTTCCCCACCAACGGCATCTTTCCACCAGGCTCGCGCAGTGTAGATAACCGGTTTACGCCCTAAATCGGCTTCGACCTGTGCGGTAAACGCCTTGATCATCGTTATAATTTCAGCTGGTTTACGCTTTTGCCAACGATCCTTACCCGTTGATGAGTCCACATCCCACTCCACATCCACCGCCGGTGGCATATCCGTTGCGCGTAATCCCCCGTTAGCTTTAATAATTTTAACAAACGTCATCGCCTGCTTGCGTCCCCATGTTTCAGCGTCGTCTGCCGGTGTACCGCTGGAAAGAAAATGATATGCTCCACGGTGTAATTTTATCCCCCGTTCCGTATCCCCGGCCCGTTGCCAGAAACCGGAAAATTCGGGATCGACATAACGCGTTCCTTGACTGGACTTCATATACAGAAACACAGACTTATTTTTTGCCAACAGTTCGATTGGAAAATTCTTACCGTTATGATGGCTGATATCCACTCCAAATAAAGAACTTGGTCGCGGTTGATTTAATACCGAGTCATAAGAGACATCAGTCGGAAATTTAAAATATTTTTTTACTGCGAACGTGTCATATTCCATTTCACGGGAAAGATCTGATCCCAGGATTTTTACAAATAACTGCTGTCGTGAGAGATCATTAGTTAAGTTTTCCAGTCCCAGTGATGCGGCATCGGGAAGCGGCTCTGCGGCCAGACTAAAAGAAGAATAATGAGAGAGGAATAGCGAGATAACTAACTGAATAGCGGAGGCTTTTTTCATTTTACCACCCCATTTTTAGCTGTGTGTTTATTTTCATATGAAGATGTTTTACAAGTAATGAAATACACTTCACGTTATAAAAAAAGTAAAGCACAGCTTATATTTGGAGTATGTAATACAGCAGGCAAATAAAATTTATGATTAGAGTTTGTACTTAATATAAACTGGAAATTTCACAGTCTCATCTTGAGAGCAATTTTTATAGGGTAAGTTTAAAAAAGAGAGGGATTTTATCGGGGTTGTAAAATCTGGCGCAACTTTTGCGCCAGATGACATCATAATCAATGTTTTACAATATACATAGTCCGGCTATAAGCCACATCTTCCGGGTTATTAATGGGATAACCTTTCAGCCACGGTTTGATTAGCCGTCCATTGGTGTATTGATAAATTGGCGCAATCGGTGCTTGCTCCATGAGGATTTTCTCTGCCGTGTTGTAATCGGCGTTGCGTGCTTTGACGGTGTTTTCAGTCGATGCCTGAGCCAGCACTTTATCGTATGCCGGATTGTTAAAGCGTGAAATATTCCCTGAGTGCGTTGACGTTAACAGCGTCAGGAAGGTGGAGGGTTCATTATAATCCCCCACCCACGAGGCGCGGATAACATCAAAATTGCCGGTATTACGGCTGTCGATATAGGTTTTCCATTCCTGATTTTGCAGTTTGACATCTACGCCAAGATTCTTTTTCCACATCGACGCCACAGCGATGGCAATTTTCTGGTGATTTTCCGACGTGTTATATAACAGTGTAAGTTTTAACGGCTTCTGTGGACCATACCCGGCGGCGCTCAACAATGTTTTCGCCTGGGCATTCAGTTCTTCCTGACTCATTTGTTCAAACGGCGAAGGTTCTGGCGTAAATCCGGCAGTAACATCTGGCGTGAAATGCCATGCTGGTTTTTCACCCGTGCCCAGCACTTTTTCCGTCATCAGACGGCGATCAATTGTCATACTTAATGCCAGCCGCACTCGTTGATCTGCCGTCGGTCCTTTTTGCGTGTTAAATGCATAATAATACGTCCCCAACTGTGGCGGCGTGTAAACCTGCCCTGGAATATCCTTCAACAGCTTTTGATACATATTTTTCGGGAAGGATTCAGTGATATCAATATCACCTGCGAGATAGCGTTTAGTGGCAGCAGATTCCTGGTTAATCGGCAAGAAAGTGACTTTTTGCAGCACCGTTTTGGCGTTATCCCAATAATGAGTATTCGGCACAACGACCAGCTTTTCATTAACCACGCGCTCTTTAAGTACATAAGCGCCATTGCCGATCAGATTCCCTGGTTTCGTCCACTCTTTACCACTTTCAACGTTGGCTTTTTGCACCGGGAAGAAAGCAAAGTTAGCCGTTAAATTCACAAACCAGGGCAATGGTTTATCAAGCTGAATTTTCAGGGTATGAGCATCAACAGCGGTGACACCTAGTTGGTCAGGCGTAGCCTTACCATCAATAATCGCCTGAGCGTTATTGATCCCTGCCAGCGCGGCAAACCAGGCAAACGGAGACAACGTTTTCGGGTTCACCAGACGCTGCCAGCTATAGACAAAATCTTGCGCCGTTACCGGCGTACCATCGGCCCATTTGGCGTTCTCGCGCAGGGTAAAAGTCCAGATACGATTGTCATTACTTTTCCACTGCGTGGCGACACCAGGCACAATCTCCCCTTTCTCGTTTTGATTCACCAGACCTTCAAACAAATCGCGAATGACCTGAATCTCTGGCAAACCCACGGCTTTCGCGGGATCTAACGAAGCTGGCTCATCTTTAATGTGGCGTACCAGCTCTTGCTTCTCTGCCAGTACTGTGCCGCCCGGAACTTCTGCAGCATACGACAGGGAAATGCTGCTAACTAACAGCGCACAACAAGTAACTGAAACAGAGTGCTGCATAAGATACCCTCAAAATGATGTTAAGATTGATGCGTAATTATTTGTTTCTCCTTGAAGAAATGCAAATAACTTCCGGCAAAAAAGTGATAAAGGATCGATAACATATCGTTGTCGAAAAGGATTTGATAATCCGCAAAATTTGCACAACACTGCCTGTAATACTTCTTATATTCGAGACGATTATGACCGTGACCCGCCCGCGCGCCGAACGGGGCGCTTTTCCGCCAGGAACCGAACATTACGGACGTTCTTTATTAGGTGCGCCGTTGATCTGGTTTCCGGCTTCTGCCGCCAGCAGCGAAAGTGGTTTAATCCTGGCTGGCACCCACGGCGACGAAAATTCTTCCGTCGTCACCCTCTCCTGCGCATTACGCACGTTAACACCGTCTCTGCGCCGCCATCATGTCGTGCTCTGTGTGAATCCTGACGGTTGCCAGCTTGGTCTGCGGGCTAATGCCAATGGTGTGGATCTAAACAGAAACTTTCCGGCGGCGAACTGGAAGGAAGGTGAAACGGTGTATCGCTGGAACAGTGCCGCCGAAGAGCGCGACGTGGTCTTGCTGACCGGCGATAAACCCGGCTCCGAACCTGAAACTCAGGCGTTGTGCCAGCTCATTCATCGTATCCACCCCGCCTGGATTGTCTCTTTTCACGATCCTCTGGCTTGTATTGAAGATCCCCGACACAGTGAATTAGGTGAGTGGCTGGCTCAGGCATTTGAATTGCCGCTGGTGACCAGCGTCGGATACGAAACCCCCGGCTCCTTCGGCAGTTGGTGTGCGGATCTGAACCTGCACTGTATTACCGCCGAGTTTCCGCCCATCTCCTCCGATGAAGCCAGTGAAAAGTATCTCTTTGCAATGGCGAATTTACTGCGCTGGCATCCTAAAGATGCAATTCGCCGGTCGTAAACTGTAGCGCCGGCTCCACATCCACCGCCAGCCAGGTCGGTCCATCAAGATCGGCAAAACTGACCTGTGGCACCAATGGTAAAGCGGCGCTAATGGCGCGCGAGGTGCACAACATGCAGCCCAACATCAGGCTGAAACCCTGGGCGCGCGCTTCGGTCGCCAATGCCAGGGCTTCGGTCAGCCCCCCCGTTTTATCGAGTTTGATATTAACCATCTCATAGCGCCCTTTCAGCGCCTTCAGATTGCTACGGGTATGACAACTTTCATCAGCACAAATGGGTAACGGATGAATAAAATTCTCCAGCGCCGCATCGTCCTGTGCGGGAAGCGGTTGTTCCAGCATCGCGACGCCTAAATCAGCCAGCAACTGACATCGCGCAGCCAATCCCTCTGCGCGCCAGGATTCATTCGCATCAACAATCAACGTTGCATCGGGTACAGCCGAGCGAATTGCCACCATCCGCTCGCTAATAAGATGGTTATCCAGTTTCACTTTCAGCAATTTCGCCCCTGCTTGCCATAGTGCCACAGCACTGCTGGCCATTTGATCAGGCGTACCGATGACAACCGTCTGTGCAGTGGTAATGGTGTCGGGAAGCGTTATACCGATACATTCAGCCAGAGTCTGCTGCTGTTTACGTGCACTGAGATCCCACAATGCGCAATCCAGCGCATTACGCGCCGCGCCCGCAGGCAGAATTTTTTGTAATTCTTCACGTGTCAGCCCTTTTTCCAGTTGCGGTACAACACTCATAATTTGCGCCATTACTGAAGCGTCACTTTCACCATAGCGCGGATAGGGAGTGCATTCCCCGGCACCTTTAACGCCATCGTCTTCCAGTTCAACAACTACCACACGCGCTTCACTGCGGCTGCCACGAGCAATTACAAACGGGGTATGTAACGGCCAGGCTTCCTCAAATACCTTTACGGTTCTCATCTTTACTCCTTGTTGCCGCGATGGACTGCGGATTAAGCGCAAATAGCGATTGCTGTGTTATTGACAGTTAGCATAAACTAGGTGTGACGTTAACTATATGTAAACAGGAAAGATAATCATGTCACAAATCGTTCATTTCCAGGGCAACCCGGTTACAGTCGCCAATTCCATCCCGCAAGTGGGTAGCAAAGCGCAGACTTTTACTCTCGTGGCAAAAGATCTGTCTGACGTCACCCTCGGTCAGTTTGCGGGTAAACGCAAAGTGCTGAACATTTTCCCGAGTATTGATACCGGTGTTTGCGCCGCATCAGTACGTAAGTTTAACCAACTGGCGACAGAAATCGACAACACCGTTGTACTGTGTATTTCCGCCGATCTGCCGTTCGCCCAGTCTCGTTTCTGCGGTGCGGAAGGTCTGAACAACGTCATCACCCTTTCCACTTTCCGTAATAGCGAATTTCTGCAAGCTTACGGCGTTGAGATCGCTGAAGGCCCACTGAAAGGTCTGGCTGCGCGCGCAGTTGTCGTAATTGATGAAAATGACAATGTGATTTTCAGCCAGCTGGTGAATGAAATCACCACTGAGCCGGATTACGAAGCAGCTCTGGCGGTACTGAAGGCGTAATTTATTATGCCTGATGGTATTGCGCCATCAGGCATTTTACGTGTTTACTCTTCGCTCTTCTTCTGGCTCAGGCCGTATTCACGCAATTTGTTGGCAATCGCGGTATGTGAAACGCCCAGACGTTTTGCCAGTTTGCGCGTGCTGGGATAATTGCGATAAAGCTGGGTTAACACCGAACGCTCAAATCGACTGGTGATTTCATCCAGCGAACCTTCCATCGCATCTTCACCCACGGCAACGGTTGTCGCGTCATAATCTGGCAGCAAAATGTCTTGTGGACGCAGTTCGTAGCCGTCCAGTTGCGTGAGTGCACGATAGATAGCATTTTTCAACTGCCTCACGTTACCCGGCCAGCCATAACGCGTCAGCACAGTATTCAGATCGGCAGCCAATTTCGGCCGGGGTACTCCCTGCTCGTCAGCAAAGCGGGCGACGAACAATTCGGTTAACGGCATGATATCCTGCGGACAGTCGCGCAGCGGTGGCAGATT
Source organism: Escherichia sp. 93.1518 (assembly GCF_013368915.2). NCBI lineage: Bacteria > Pseudomonadati > Pseudomonadota > Gammaproteobacteria > Enterobacterales > Enterobacteriaceae > Escherichia > Escherichia sp. 93.1518. Next base: position 92,436 of record NZ_JABWMT020000011.1, on the reverse strand, counting down.
CAGCGTCAACACGTTCAGACGATAATAGAGATCTTCCCGAAATACGCCTTTTTGCACCAGCTCAACCAGATTCTTTTGTGTCGCGCAAATCACCCGCACATCGACATGCACTTCGTGATCTTCGCCAACCCGACGGAAAGTGCCGTCATTAAGGAAACGCAGCAATTTAGCCTGCATCCGTGGAGACATCTCACCAATCTCATCCAGCAGCACCGAGCCGCCGTTCGCCTGCTCAAAGAACCCTTTCTTCCCTTCCGGGGCATGTCCAAACAGTTCGCTCTCAACGGCATCTTCCGGGATAGACGCGCAGTTCAGCGCCAGATAAGGTTTACCGGCGCGAGGGCTGGCCTGATGACAGGCATAAGCAAAGAGATCTTTACCAGTACCAGTGTCACCCGTGATCAGCAGTGGCGCGCTTAACATCGCCAGTTTCTGCGCCTGCTCGACAACGTGTTTCATTTTCGGGCTAACGGCGACAATCTGACTAAAGGCGCTGACATCCTGCGCAGCCACATTTTGCAACTGACGCCCCATACGAATCGTTGAGCGCAGCATCACTACCGCACCGGTCAGGACGTGTTGGTCGTGTTCATCCTGCAAATAAACCGGTGTTATCTCCATCAAGAAATTTTGCCCGTTAATCACCACATGTTCGTTATGCGAATCCTGCGGGTCACTCTCCAGCCAGCGTAAAAAATTAAATCCGTTAATCAATTGCGCAGCGGTATGATTGCGTAAACGATCAAGTTTTTGACCAAATAGCTGACAGCTCGCCGGATTCGCCATATCCACTTTGCTTTTCATATCGACAGAAAGCACGGGTTCAGGCAACGCCTCAAGCAATGCGCTCAACGCCAGATGTTCGCGCTCGGAAGGCATCCATGACACAGTGCGCACATCGGTAACACCTGCAATACGGCGAATTTCCGCCATCAGGCTGCTGAAACTGTCAAAATCCAGTTCGGCAAAATTGAGGTAAATCCGCCCGATTGGGTCAATCTCAATACCGCGTAAATCGATGCCTCTTAGAACCAGTAGATCGAGTAATTCGCGGGTCAGACCGAGTCGGTCTTCACAAAAGACTTCCAGACGCATGGGAACCTTCACCTGAGAAAAGAACAATTAATATGATGATATGACACTATTCGAGTGGCAGGAAGATTTCTGTCAACAAAGATTGACACAAAGACGGATTATCGGGCACTTCGGCGTAAAGATATCCGATCAGCACCCGATATTGCGTTATTATTCGCTGGTCGTTTTGCCTTTTTGCAGTGTCTCTTTTACCTGACCGATAAGCTGGCGACGAAAATCCCCCAGGCGAGGTTTGTCATCGTCGATCCACGGCAACGGACGGCAAAGTTCCATAGCTTTTATTCCCAGTCGCGCGGTCAGGAGTCCGGCGCCAATCCCCTGGGCAGCACGTGTCGACAAACGAGCGGCGAGATCTTGTGACATCCAGTCCATCCCCACTTCGCGCACCAGTTCGCTGGCACCGGCAAAAGCGATATTCAGCAATACCAGTTTGAACAGGCGCAAACGGCTGTAATAACCCAGTTCAATGCCATAGAGCGTGGCGATACGATTAATCAACCGCAGATTGCGCCAGGCAATAAATGCCATATCCACCAGCGCCAGCGGGCTGACGGCAATCATCAACGTCGATTCTGCCGCCGAACGGCTGATTTCTCTACGCGCCTGCGCATCCAGCACTGGCTGAACCAGATGTGCGTACAGACTGACGACTTCACGATCGTTCTGCGTTTCATGGATTGAGGCATACCAGCGTTGCAGCGCCGGATGCGACTGATCGATGCCGGCCTGCTGCGCCAGTTTCTCGCAAAATGCGCGCCCTTTACCCGTGCCGTGACTATGCAACAAATCGCGCGCTTCATCGCGTTCGTGCGCGCGCTGGCGCAAGCGCCACAATCGTCGCCACTCTGTTGCCACAGAGCCAACGCCAGCCCCGATAATCAATGCACCAGCGGCACAACCGCCCAGCGCCACCCAGTCCTGAGTTTGCCAGGCATTCATCGTCCACTGCACACCCTGACCAACAACGCTCACACCAAACAGCGCCAGCCCGCCTATGACCATTTTGCGCCACAAACTGCGCTTCGGACGCAGCGCCGCATCCATTACCGCTTCGACTTGCCCCTCTTCTTCCGGCGCTTCGTCGAGCGTCGCCGGGGCAAAATTTTGCGCCTGATTTTCATCAAAGGTCTGCTGCGCCTTAAATTTAGGGTTCTGATCGACCTCCAGCGGACCGTCGAAATCAATACGTGGTTTTAACGGTTCGGTCATCGCAATTTATCTCCTATTAAAAATTCCAGCGCGGCATCAAGGCGAATATGCGGCAGTGGTTTATCGACATCCATCACCTGCGGGCGAAACGCTTCAAACTGGAAGCCTTGTTTATCCCAGAACGCCTGACTGGGCAAACGTGCGGGAACTTCACCTGGGTAAACGGTAAGCGGTGCGCCATCGCTCAGTCGATTACCGCGCAGAGCCGGGATTTTCTCACCGTTGACGTCGATGATGCCGCTGGTGGTCGCCTGTACTGAGGCCAGTCCCAGACAATCCATGCTGATCCCTTCAAATGCCGCATTTTGCCAGGCGTCCTGAATTAGTTGTTGCAGTAATGAAACCATATTGGCGTGCTGATCGATGGTCACATGGTCCGCTTTAGTCGCGGCAAACAGCAATTTGTCGATAACTGGCGAGAATAAGCGCCGGAAAAGTGTACGTTGCCCGTAGTGGAAACTTTGCATCAACTGTGTCAGCGCCAGACGCATGTCATTAAACGCCTGCGGCCCACTGTTCAGCGGTTGCAGGCAATCCACCAGCACAATCTGGCGGTCAAAACGCAAAAAGTGGTTTTTATAGAACCCCTTCACCACTTTCTCGCAGTAATAATTAAACCTCTCGCGCAGCATTCCGGCGTTGGTATGCTTATCGGCCTGTGCCAGTTTAGACTCGCCCCAGGCATCGACATCCGGCCACGGGAAGAATTGCAGCGCGGGCGCGCCTGCCATATCTCCCGGCAGAACAAAGCGGCCTGGCTGGATAAAGTGCAGCCCCTGCTGTTTGCAGTGGTGAAGATAATCGGTCCACGCGGCGGCGATATCGGCAAGACGGTTTTCGTCGGCAGGCGCTAACGGATCAAGCCCTTCGCACATCATCCGCCATTTTGCCGACCACTCGCCGCGCTGACCATTAAGCAGGCCCGTCATCTGCCGTGACCAGCTTAAATAGTCCTGCGCCAGCATTGGCAGATCGAGTAGCCACTCGCCGGGATAATCCACAATCTCCAGATACAGCGTGGAGGTGTCTTTGAAGTGACGCAGTAGCGAATCGTTCGATTTATAACGCAATGCCAGGCGGATTTCACTGACGCCACGCGTTGGCGTCGGCCAGGCGGGAGGGTCGCCGTACAGCTGCGCTACCCCTTCGTCGTAAGTAAAACGCGGAATGCCAAAATCGCGCTGTGGAATACGCTTCACACCCAGCAGGCGCTCTTCACGCACCGAGCTTAACAGCGGCAAGCGTGCTCCTGCATGAATATTGAGCAACTGATTGACCATCGCGGTGATAAACGCCGTTTTGCCGCTGCGGCTAAGTCCGGTTACCGCCAGTCGCAGGTGCCTGTCGACGCCACGATTCACCAGCGCGTTAAGTTCATTTTTGAGTCGCTTCATTGCTGTCCTGTGCCAGAAAGCTGTAGAAAGGATGAGATGCTGGAGATAATAATGTGGGTTAATTTTGATTTATCAAATGAATAAGCGGCGTTATTTACACCGCTCAATAAGTAATTTGTTAACCTTTGACCTTCGGCATCGCAATGTCTTTAAGACCACCGGCGTTCTCAACGTGGGTATATCCCATTTCGTTGAGGATCTCTTTTGCCTGCCCGGACTGGCGTCCGGCGTTGCAATACACTTTAACGGTGTCGTTTTTATCCGGAACGGCGGTGGCAATGCGCTCTTTCACTTCCTTCAGGGGAATATTGATGGCCCCCTGAACGTGCTCTTGCTGATACTGCTCTGGAACACGAACATCGATCCAGTGTTCAGCGGCGAAAACGGGCAGTGAAAACACCAGTGCCAGAGCAAGTAAGCCTTTTTTAAACATGTAAGCGTCCTTCTATGGATGAAAATTGCCATCCATTATACGCCTGAGATTTAACAATTTTTGCGAAACTCCCCTCACCTTTTATAACGCTGCACCAGTTTATTGGCAGCCCGACTTAACAGCGGTTCCAGCGCCACAGCCAGCAACATTTTCAGCGGGCGGCGAGCAACAGATTTTATCGCCCAGCCAGCCACACCCGCCGGGCCGTAGCGTAGTGCGGTAAGAAGTACCAGCTTGCCTGCTAATTTAAAACCAGGCTTCACCTTTTGCCCGGCCTGTTGCCAGCGAATATTCATAACTTTCCTCACAATTGACGGAAACGGCTACGCAGCGTGAAGGTATCGGAAGTGACATAACGTTCCATCTCGCGTAAACGCGTTTCACTGGCCGCCAGTTCACGGTCGACTTCATCCAGCAATTCGTTGCTGGAAGGTTGTTGTTCACCATACGCCATGTTGTCCGGCATCGGGTCAAGGGCAAATGACAAAATGATGTAAGCAACCAGGGTAAATAGCGCCAGGCCAAAGAAAATCGACAGCACCACGAGGATACGCACCAGTTTTACCGGTACATCAAAATAATTAGCAATCCCCGCGCAGACGCCGCGCACCATGCCTTGCTGTGGAATACGCCATAATTTTTTATTGAGATTAATGCCCGCCATTAGCGATCCCTCCAGTTCGGATGTTCTGCATCAAGAATGGATTCCAGCGCCTGAATACGCTCGCGCATCCGTTTTGCTTCATCAGCCAGTTGCGCTAATCGCTGCTGTTCGCTTTGCGACAATTCACCGCGACTGGAGCGGTTGCTGTAATGCAGCCACAACCAGATAGGTAAAACAAACAGCACAAAAATGGTTAACGGAATAGCCAGAAATAGCGCGCTCATAAGTACTCCTTAAAGAATGAGCGGCGGCGCGTTCAGACGCCGCCTGGGTGTTATTATTGATTATCTTGCTTCATTTTGGCTTTTAATTGTGCCAGTTGCTCGCTGATTGCATCATCGGCTTTCAGTTCGGCAAACTGATCGTCCAGCGATTTTTGTTTGCCGAAGCTGTGGCTTTCTGCTTCCGCTTCCATCTGGTCGATACGACGCTCGAAAGATTCGAAACGCGCCATCGCCTCATCCAGTTTGCCACTGTCCAGTTGACGACGCACGTCACGCGACGAGTTTGCAGCCTGATGACGCAACATCAATGCCTGCTGGCGAGCGCGAGTTTCGCTCAATTTGTTTTCCAGCTCGCCAATCTCTTTCTTCATACGCTCCAGCGTATCGTCCACCAGCGTCACTTCATGTTCCAGGCTCTTAATCAGATCGGTCAGTTTCTGTTTTTCAATTAGTGCCGCACGCGCCAGATCTTCTCTCTCTTTCAGCAGCGCCAGTTCGGCTTTTTCCTGCCACTCAACTTCACGCGCCGACGCTTGTTCAATACGGCGAGTCAGCTGTTTCTTTTCTGCCAGCGCACGCGCCGAGGTAGAACGCACTTCAACTAATGTATCTTCCATTTCCTGGATCATCAGACGCACCAGTTTCTGCGGATCTTCCGCTTTCTCTAACAGAGCGTTGATGTTGGCATTCACGATGTCGGCAAAGCGAGAAAAAATACCCATAATGTTGTCCTCTTGATTTCTTCGTTCAGGATTGTCCTGCTGAACTGTTAATACAATTTGCGTGCCAATTTTTTATCTTTTTGATTTATAAAGATCTGATTGAAGATTCAACAGCAACATGCCAGGATAAATTAGCGAATTACACTAACAAGTGGCGAATTTCATCATGGCAGAATACAAAGATAACTTACTCGGTGAGGCGAACAGCTTTCTTGAAGTGCTGGAACAGGTTTCGCATCTCGCGCCGCTGGACAAACCGGTTTTGATTATTGGCGAGCGCGGCACTGGTAAAGAGCTGATCGCCAGCCGTTTGCATTATCTCTCCTCCCGCTGGCAAGGGCCGTTTATTTCCCTTAACTGCGCGGCGTTAAATGAAAATCTGCTGGATTCCGAATTGTTTGGGCACGAGGCGGGCGCGTTTACCGGGGCGCAAAAACGCCATCCGGGACGATTTGAACGTGCCGACGGCGGAACGCTGTTTCTTGATGAACTCGCTACGGCACCAATGATGGTGCAGGAAAAATTATTACGCGTAATTGAGTACGGTGAACTGGAGCGCGTTGGCGGCAGCCAGCCATTACAGGTCAATGTGCGGCTGGTATGTGCGACAAATGCCGATCTTCCGGCGATGGTCGATGAAGGCACTTTTCGCGCTGACCTGCTGGACCGCCTGGCTTTCGACGTGGTGCAACTGCCGCCCCTGCGCGAGCGTGAAGGCGACATTATGCTGATGGCGGAACACTTTGCCATCCAGATGTGTCGGGAAATCAAGCTGCCTCTGTTCCCGGGTTTTACCGAGCGCGCCAGAGAAACGTTACTGAGCTATCGCTGGCCGGGAAATATCCGTGAATTGAAAAACGTGGTGGAACGTTCGGTGTATCGCCACGGCAACAGCGATTATCCGCTTGATGAGATCATTATTGATCCCTTTAAACGGCGTCCGCCTGAAGACGCTATCGCCGTTTCAGAAACCACCTCTCTTCCGGCATTGCCGCTGGATTTACGTGAGTTTCAGATGCAGCAGGAAAAAGAGTTGCTGCAACTCAGTTTGCAACAGGGGAAATATAACCAGAAGCGCGCAGCTGAGTTGCTGGGGTTAACCTATCATCAGTTCCGCGCATTGCTTAAAAAGCACCAGATTTAGCGGAGTTGGGCAATGTAGCTTGCCGGATAAGGCGATCAAACCTACAAAATCAAGACGCCGTTTGCAGGCCTGATAAACGCAGCGCATCAGGCATTATTGCGTTGGCCTCCGCTTCTGCGTATTAATCCCTCAGCGCATCCTGCAAAATTTTCATGGCCGCATCGAACTGCGTATCCGGGATGGTCAGCGGATACAAGAAACGAATCACGTTACCGTAGGTGCCGCAGGTCAGCAGTAACAATCCCTGTGCCAGCGCGCGTTGCTGGATTTTCTGCGCAATCGCCGCCGACGGCTCACCCGTTTGCGGGTCGTTAAACTCTGCCGCAATCATTGACCCCAGACCGCGTACCGCAGCAATTGCCGGAACGCTTTCTTTAGCCTCAATCAGCGTTTGCGTCAGGCGCTGACCAAGTTGATTCGCACGGTCGCAAAGGGATTCTTTGTCGATAATGTTGAGCACTGCGTGCGCGGCGGCAACTGCCAGCGGGTTACCAGCGTAGGTACCACCAAGCCCGCCCGGCGCGGGCGCGTCCATAATGTTTGCGTTGCCGACCACGCCCGAAAGTGGCATCCCACCCGCAAGGCTTTTCGCCATCGTCATTAAATCGGGCTTATCGGCGTAATGATCCATGGCAAACAGTTTACCTGTACGCGCAAAACCGCTTTGCACTTCATCGGCAATCATCACGATGCCGTGCTCGTCGCACAGGCGACGAATCGCAGAAACCAACTCTTTTGGCGCCACGTTGAAACCGCCCTCGCCCTGCACCGGTTCGAAAATAATCGCCGCGACTTGTTTCGCTTCGATGTCTGATTTAAACAAGCGTTCGATGGCGTCGAGGGAATCTTGCGTCGAAACGCTATGCAAATCTGACGGATACGGCACGTGATACACCGAACCCGGGAACGGGCCGAAGCCAATTTTATACGGCGCAACTTTGCCAGTTAACGCCATGGTCATATACGTGCGACCGTGAAAGCCGCCGCTAAACGCAATCACGCCTGGGCGTCCGGTATGGGCGCGGGCGATTTTGACCGCATTCTCAACCGCTTCCGCACCGGTGGTGAAGAACGCGGTCTTAGCCTGACCACTGACCGGCGCAAGGGCGTTGATTTTCTCCGCCAGCGTGACGTAGCTTTCGTATGGCACAATCTGGTACGCCGTGTGGGTAAACTGTTGCAGTTGCTGTTCCACCGCTGCCACCAGTTCAGGATGGCGATGTCCGGTGTTCAGCACCGCAATGCCTGCGGCAAAATCGATGTATTCGTTACCCTCAATATCCTTCAGCGTGGCGTTTTCAGCCGACTGGGCGAAGAAGTTACACATTACGCCAACCCCACGTGGAGTGGCAGAAAGACGACGCTGATGGAATTCATTGTTGCTCATGTTTCACACCTTTTGACTCTTCACGGTTAATCGGAAATTAAACGCCCAGACGATCGCGCAGGCTGTAATACGCCGCACCCATCGCGGTAAACGGTACGCGCAGCGTGCGTCCGCCGGGGAACGGGTAATGCGGCAGATTGGCGAAGGCGTCGAAACGCTCGGCATCTCCGCGTAGCAGTTCAGCAATTAAACGCCCGGCGAGATGGGTACAGGTCACGCCGTGGCCGCTGTAGCCCTGCATGTAGTAAATGTTTTTATCGAGGCGACCAAACTGTGGCATACGCGACAGCGTCAGCAGGAAGTTGCCCGTCCAGCGGTAATCAATTTTCACTCCCTGCAACTGCGGGAAGGTTTTCAGCAGTTTCGGCACCACAAGGCGCTCAACGTCATCCGGGTCACGCGCACCGTACACCACGCCGCCGCCGTACAGCAGGCGGTTGTCAGCAGTGAGACGATAGTAATCAAGCAGATAGTTACAGTCTTCGACACAGTAGTTTTTCGGGATCAGCGAACGGGCTAAATCATCGGAAAGCCGCTCGGTGGTGATTACCTGCGTGCCGCACGGCATACTGCGCTTCGCCAGTTCCGGCTCCACTTTATCGCCCAGGTACGCATTCCCGGCGACAATCACATACTTCGCCGTCACCTGGCCTTTAGCAGTACGCACAACGGCTGGCGTGGTGTGCTGGATCTGCGTCACCGCAGAAAGCTCATACACGCGTCCGCCGTTCAGACGAATTGCGTCCGCTTCGCCAATGGCGAGGTTCAGCGGGTGAATATGCCCACCGCTGTGATCCAGCAGCGCACCGGTGTAGCGATCGCTGGCAACTTCGCGGCGAATGGCACTGGCGTCCAGCAGTTCCAGTTGTTTATTACCGTAGCGTTCCCAGTTCTCTTTCTGCTCTTCGAGCGTGGCGAGCTGTTTATCATTCATCGCTACAAACAGGCCGCCGGGGCGGTAATCGCAGTCAATCTGATAACGTTTGATACGTTCGCGGATGATCTCTCCGCCTTCGAACATCATGCTGCCGAGCATACGGGCGGTGTCCATGCCGTAGCTTTTTTCAATAACGTCGATGTCACGGCTGTAGGAGTTCACAAGCTGGCCGCCGTTGCGTCCGCTGGCGCCAAAGCCAATGCGTGAGGCTTCGAGTACCACCACGTCAAAGCCCGCTTCCGCCAGATGCAGCGCAGAGGAAAGCCCGGTGTAGCCGCCGCCAACCACGCAAACATCACAAGAGATTGACTCATTCAGCGTGTCGAAAGGCGCATATTTATTCGCACTGGCGGCGTAATAACTACTGGTATGTTCGGTCATTTCAGGCCTCCAGGCTTATCCAGATGGTTTTCAGTTCGGTGAATTTTTCAAGGGCGTGCAGGGATTTATCGCGACCGTTGCCGCTCTGCTTATAACCGCCAAACGGTACGGTCATATCGCCATCGTTGTAGTTATTGACGAAGACGGAGCCGGCTTTCAGGCGGCGGCTCATGCGGTGTGCGCGGGAGAGATCGCGCGTCCATACCGCCGCACCGAGGCCGTACTGGCTGTCGTTGGCAAGCTGTAGCGCCTGGTCTTCTGAGGTGAAACGGGTGACCACCAGCACTGGGCCGAAAATCTCTTCGCGACTTAAGGACGCATTCGGGTCCACATCCACAAAGATGGTCGGGCCGATGGCCGCAGCCAGTTCAGCGTTGCGACCATCCAGCAGCAGTTGCCCTTGGCCTTCACGAATAAAGGTGTGTACCGAGTCGGCGTGAGCGCAGTCGATTAACGTGCCCATCGTGGTTGCAGGATCAAGTGGATGCCCTGGCTGCCAGTTTTGCGCCTGCTGTTTTAACAGGGCTAAGAATTCATCGGCGATACTCTCTTCCAGCAATAAACGGGTTCCGGCGATGCACACCTGGCCCTGGTTGTAGAAGATACCTGCGGCTGTCGCGCTCGCCGCTTTTTGCAGATCCGGGCAGTCGGCGAAAACGATGTTGGCGCTTTTACCACCTGCTTCCAGCCAGACGCGTTTCATGTTGCTGTCGCCTGCGTCTTTCAGCAGTTGTTTCCCGGTGCGGGTTGAACCAGTAAAGGCGATGGCATCGATATCGTTATGACGCGACAGCGCCTGCCCGGCTTCATGACCAAAACCAGTTACCACGTTCAACACACCATCCGGCAGACCGGCTTCTTTCGCCAGCCCCGCAAGGCGAATCGCACTGAGCGGCGATTTTTCGGACGGTTTCAGAATCACGCTGTTACCTGCTGCCAGCGCCGGGCCGAGTTTCCAGCAGGTCAGCAGCAGCGGGAAGTTCCACGGTACAATGGCGGCAATTACGCCGACCGGTTCGCGCACAATCATCGCCAGCTCATGGCAACTGGTGGTAGCGACTTCGCCGTAAACTTTATCGATAGCTTCGGCGTACCAGCGAATGGCGCGCGCCGCGCCGGGAATATCATCACGCAGGCTGTGACGAATCGGTTTACCGGTGTCGAGGGTTTCCAGCAGCGCCAGTTCTTCCGCGTTGGCTTCCATTAAATCGGCGAGTTTATTCAGTACCACTTTGCGTTTAGCCGGAGAAGAGAGCGACCAGTCGCCGCGTTCAAATACGTTGCGTGCCGCGCTCACCGCGCGGTCAATATCGGCGCTTTTACCGCGCGCAATATTCGCCAGCGGTGCCTGGGTGACCGGATCAATAGTTTCAAAGGTTTCGTTTTCCGCCGCAGCGGTATATTCACCGTTAATAAATAAGCGGGTTTCAATGGCGAGACTTAACGCTTTATCCTGCCAGTAAGCCAGATGATGAAAATTCATTATGACTCCTGTTTTCACGTCTATCAGATATATGCAGTTTGTGAACGTCAGTGCGCAGAGATCCCCGGGCGATGAGCCCGTTTATTTCCGGCGACATTCTTTATAGATTGCCGGGCGCATTGCGCTTACCCGGCTTACAGAACAAAAAGATTAAAACGTGGTGGGGGTATGGGCGCTGATAATCCGGCAAATACCTGCCGACGTATTGCTGAAACTGTGCGGGATGCCGGTATTAATGGCATAACTTTGCCCCGCGACGAGGTGATAATCCTGTCCATTAATGGTCAGAACAATTTCACCTTCCAGTACAGTGCCTATTTCCTCACCCTGATGCTTAATTCTTTCCCCAGTGGTTGTGCCCGGCTGGTACGTTTCAAAGATCATCGCCAACGTGCGATTCGGGTTACCGTTATGCACCAGCTTCATTGACACACCCTGACTGCCCATTTCAATTAAGTCGTCCTGATTAATGACGACCTGCGGCTCATCAGGTTTCTCCGGCTCGGAAAAGAATTCCGAGAGTGACAGTCCATACACTTTCAGCAGCTTTTGCAGCGTACTGATGGCAGGGCTGACTTTATCTTGTTCTATCGTACTGATAGCACTGTGAGTCAGCCCGGAGAGTTCGGCGGCACGACGTTGTGAAAGCCCCTGCTGCTGGCGGATTTCCGACAAGCGTTTTCCTGGCGCCAGTCCCTCATCACTCATATTTGCATTTCCTTAACTGTAGTGGTCAGAGTCGCTGTTTTTCAGCGATATGGTTCTGACAAGCGGTGATAAAGCCCTCGAACAATATACGCGAAAGCGCATACTCGCTACTGTTCCATTCCGGGTGCCACTGTACGCCCAGCGCGAAAGGATGATTGATGACGCTAACCGCCTCAACTAAGCCATCCGGCGAGCGAGCTTCCACACGTAACCGTGGGCTAACAACCTTCGCCCCTTGTCCATGCAGAGAGTTTACCCAAAAGTTGCTACATTCAGGTAACAGCGCAGACAGTAATCCCCCCTCTTCAACCTGAACCTCGTGTGACGGTGCATATTGCTGCTCCACCGGCAGTTCGGGATCTTCACGATGTTCCAGTAGCTCAGGCTGTTCGCACAACTTGCGATGCAACGAGCCACCTGTTGCCACCACCATTTCCTGTAACCCTCGGCAGATGGCGAAAATGGGGATGCGCCTTTCGAGTGCGGCGTTAATTAACGCCATGCTCAGAAGATCACGCCCGGGATCGGCGTCAGGCTCATCGCCGTTTTCACCATATAGGTGCGGCTGCACATTGCTGGGGCTACCAGGAAGATAAATACCGTCAAGTTTCGGCAGAAGTTGTTCAAGTAAGGACGGTTCCGCCAGCGCATGGGGCAGCGCAATCGGCAAACCACCCGCGTGAATGATGGCATTCAGGTACTTTTCTTGCAGAGTCTGGGTCTCATGACCCTTAAACCTGTTCCTGCACATTACGACACCGATAACAGGATTGTTCATTATATTTTCCATGCTCAATCTCACAAAGTGGACTAAATTATCGCCATTACTGCGGTTTAAATGACCTTTCTGTTCAATATTTTTTCAATCTAGCAGTGAGTTTTCTTTTTTGCAAACTCAATTTAACATTTGACAAACATTTAGTTTGCATACAGATTCGAAGAGTGGTCATTATATTTTACGCTCTGATAACGAGTGGAAAACAAAACCAAAGGCGAAGAATCATGGAAACCAATATCGTTGAAGTAGAGAACTTTGTTCAGCAGTCAGAAGAGAGGCGGGGTAGCGCCTTTACGCAGGAAGTGAAACGCTACCTGGAACGCTACCCTAATACGCAATATGTTGATGTTTTACTTACCGATCTTAATGGCTGTTTTCGTGGAAAACGCGTCCCCTTCTCCAGCCTGAAAAAACTGGAGAAAGGATGCTACTTCCCGGCTTCGGTGTTTGCGATGGATATTCTGGGCAATGTGGTAGAAGAAGCTGGGCTAGGACAAGAAATGGGCGAACCCGATCGTACCTGTGTCCCCATTCTCGGTTCTTTGACCCCTTCCGCTGCCGATCCTGAGTTTATTGGTCAAATGCTTCTGACCATGGTCGATGAAGATGGCGCTCCCTTTGACGTTGAGCCGAGGAATGTACTCAACCGCCTGTGGCAACAGCTACGCCAGCGCGGATTGTTCCCGGTCGTAGCGGTAGAGCTGGAGTTCTATTTACTGGATCGCCAGCGCGACGCCGAAGGGTATCTGCAACCGCCCTGCGCGCCAGGCACCGATGACCGCAATACCCAAAGCCAGGTCTACTCTGTCGATAACCTCAACCACTTCGCCGATGTGCTCAATGATATTGATGAACTGGCGCAATTACAGTTGATTCCGGCAGATGGTGCGGTCGCCGAGGCTTCGCCAGGTCAGTTTGAAATCAACCTCTACCATACCGATAACGTGCTGGAAGCCTGCGATGATGCATTAGCCCTTAAACGCCTGGTGCGCTTGATGGCGGAAAAGCATAAGATGCACGCCACTTTTATGGCGAAGCCGTATGAAGAGCACGCGGGCAGCGGGATGCATATCCATATCAGTATGCAAAATAATCGTGGCGAGAACGTGCTGTCTGACGCGGAAGGCGAAGATTCGCCGCTGCTGAAAAAGATGCTCGCCGGGATGATCGACCTGATGCCGTCATCAATGGCATTGCTGGCGCCGAACGTAAACTCATATCGCCGCTTCCAGCCAGGCATGTATGTGCCGACGCAGGCATCGTGGGGTCATAACAACCGTACCGTTGCCCTGCGAATTCCGTGCGGCGATCGTCATAACCACCGCGTGGAGTATCGCGTGGCGGGTGCCGATGCCAACCCGTATCTGGTGATGGCGGCGATTTTCGCCGGTATTCTGCACGGTCTTGATAACGAGCTGCCGTTGCAGGAAGAAGTCGAAGGTAACGGGCTGGAACAGGAAGGATTACCCTTCCCGATTCGCCAGAGCGATGCCCTGTGGGAGTTTATCGAAAACGATCACCTGCGCCACTATTTAGGCGAGCGTTTCTGTCATGTGTATCACGCCTGTAAAAATGATGAGCTGTTGCAGTTTGAGCGCCTCATCACAGAAACAGAAATTGAGTGGATGTTGAAAAACGCGTAGTGCCCCCTTGCGGGGGTTGTCTCATCGGCCTGAGCGGAGCCAGGCCTGACATTTGCTGGTAATCCAGACATTTCCCGGATGTCGCGTTATGGAGCGCAGGCGGCAACGGGCTTCCGTTAACGATTAAGACTGTGACGAGGAAATGAGATGATGCCGATGATGAAATTCCCGCATGGCGAGGGAGGCTGCGTATGCGCTCCCCCTGCGACTGACCGGACTCCGCCCCCTTTGCTTCCCCTGCTAAACAGGTTTGATTTCAGGTCGACGCGACCGCAAACCCGATTACGCAGTGGAGGCAGCGATTATGGCTATTAATTCACCGCTGGACATTACTACACAACCGGGCAAAACCCGCCTGCGAAAATCACTGAAATTGTGGCAGGTGGTGATGATGGGTCTGGCCTATCTCACACCGATGACCGTGTTCGATACTTTTGGCATTGTGTCCGGCATTAGCGACGGTCACGTTCCGGCATCCTACCTGCTGGCGCTGGCAGGCGTGCTGTTTACCGCGATCAGCTACGGCAAGCTAGTTCGCCAGTTCCCGGAAGCTGGCTCGGCCTATACCTACGCACAAAAGTCGATTAACCCGCATGTCGGCTTTATGGTCGGTTGGTCATCGCTGCTGGATTATCTCTTTTTGCCGATGATCAACGTCTTGTTGGCGAAAATCTATCTCTCCGCCCTCTTCCCGGAAGTGCCGCCGTGGGTGTGGGTGGTAACCTTCGTCGCCATTTTAACCGCCGCGAATCTGAAGAGCGTCAACCTGGTCGCCAACTTCAATACCCTGTTTGTACTGGTACAAATCTCCATTATGGTGGTGTTTATCTTCCTGGTGGTTCAGGGGCTACATAAAGGTGAAGGCGTCGGCACCGTCTGGTCGCTACAACCGTTTATTAGCGAGAACGCGCATCTGATTCCGATTATTACCGGGGCGACGATAGTCTGCTTCTCGTTCCTCGGTTTTGATGCAGTGACTACGCTTTCGGAAGAGACGCCAGACGCCGCACGCGTGATCCCGAAAGCCATCTTCCTGACGGCGGTTTACGGTGGCGTTATCTTTATTGCCGCATCGTTCTTTATGCAACTGTTCTTCCCGGATATCAGCCGCTTTAAAGACCCGGATGCCGCACTGCCGGAGATTGCACTGTACGTCGGCGGCAAGCTGTTCCAGTCGATTTTTCTCTGTACCACTTTTGTGAACACGTTAGCGTCTGGCCTCGCGTCGCACGCCAGCGTCTCGCGTCTGCTGTATGTGATGGGCCGCGACAATGTGTTCCCGGAACGCGTGTTTGGCTATGTGCACCCGAAATGGCGCACCCCGGCGTTGAACGTCATTATGGTAGGAATTGTGGCACTGTCGGCGCTGTTCTTTGATTTAGTCACCGCCACGGCGTTGATTAATTTCGGCGCACTGGTGGCGTTTACCTTCGTTAATTTGTCTGTGTTTAATCACTTCTGGCGACGCAAAGGGATGAATAAAAGCTGGAAGGAACACTTCCACTATTTATTAATGCCGCTGGTTGGCGCGCTGACGGTGGGCGTGTTGTGGGTTAACCTCGAGTCAACGTCACTGACGCTCGGTCTGGTATGGGCCTCATTAGGCGGCGTATATCTGTGGTATCTGATCCGTCGCTATCGCAAAGTGCCGCTGTACGAGGGCGACAGAACGCCGGTGAGCGAAACGTAATACGTAGGATGCGCGGCGCATTGTCCTGCCGGGGGCAATGCGCCGCGCCATTATCTATAAAAAGATGTATGACCCGGATCACGAGTGCTATCATCCGCCCTTATGCTTAACGCATTAACCCCAGGGCAAAAAATGAACCACGATATCCCACTGAAATATTTTGATATTGCCGATGAGTACGCGACTGAATGCGCAGAACCTGTCGCAGAAACTGAACGCACGCCACTGGCTCACTACTTCCAGTTACTACTCACCCGTTTGATGAATAATGAAGAGATCAGCGAAGCAGCCCAGCATGAAATGGCCGCTGAAGCGGGGATTAATCCCGCACGCATTGATGAGATCGCAGAGTTTTTGAATCAATGGGGTAATGAGTAATCATTTAATTGCGGATGCCCGGTCAGTATCGCAGACCGGATAAGGCGTTCATGCCGCATCCGGCTAAAAATGACATGAACCCAGCTTTAATGGGTTTCTCACGATCGCGCCACGCTGTTCCTCGCTAAGTAGTTCTGTGAGTTATAGTTATAGAGAAATCACGGGTACGAATGTTGAACAGATGGCGACGCCACATGTGCAACAACCAACCATACTGCCCTCATTGCGACCCCTGAACACAAACGGTAATGGCAAATGTCATTAAATATTAGTAAGATAGCCTCTTTACATAAAATCCCTTAATATTATGCGCCAGGTATTATCGTCTCTTTTGGTGATTGCTGGACTTGTGAGTGGTCAGGCAATCGCCGCGCCTGAACCCACCCCGCACGCTGATATCCGCGACAGCGGTTTTGTCTATTGCGTCAGCGGGCAGGTCAACACCTTTAACCCATCCAAAGCGAGCAGTGGGTTAATTGTCGATACCCTTGCCGCCCAGTTTTATGATCGACTACTGGATGTCGATCCCTATACTTATCGTCTGATGCCGGAACTTGCCGAAAGCTGGGAAGTGCTCGACAACGGCGCAACCTATCGCTTCCACCTGCGTCACGATGTTCCGTTTCAAAAAACCGACTGGTTTACACCTACTCGCAAAATGAATGCTGATGATGTGGTGTTTACCTTCCAGCGAATTTTTGACCGTAACAACCCGTGGCATAACGTCAACGGTAGCAACTTCCCCTATTTCGACAGCCTGCAATTTGCTGATAACGTGAAAAGCGTCCGCAAGCTGGATAATCACACCGTTGAGTTCCGTCTCGCCCAGCCGGATGCTTCCTTTTTATGGCACCTGGCGACCCATTATGCGTCGGTAATGTCTGCCGAATATGCGCAGAAATTAGAAAAAGAAGATCGTCAGGAACAACTCGACCGCCAACCCGTAGGCACCGGACCGTATAAACTGTCGGAAAATCGCACGGGACAATATATTCGCTTACAACGTCATGATGAGTTCTGGCGAGGCAAACCGTTGATGCCACAGGTGGTGGTGGATTTAGGTTCTGGTGGCACCGGACGTCTGTCGAAACTCTTGACCGGTGAATGTGACGTTCTGGCCTGGCCTGCTGCCAGCCAACTGTCTATTTTGCGCGACGACCCGCGTTTGCGTTTAACGCTGCGTCCGGGGATGAACGTTGCCTATCTGGCGTTTAACACTGCCAAACCACCGCTTAATAATCCGGCAGTACGTCATGCGCTGGCACTGGCGATTAATAACCAGCGCCTGATGCAATCTATCTATTACGGTACGGCTGAAACGGCGGCCTCTATTTTACCGCGCGCCTCGTGGGCTTATGACAACGAGTCTAAAATTACCGAATACAATCCGGCGAAATCACGCGAACAGTTGAAGGCGTTGGGGCTGGAAAATTTAACGCTGAAACTGTGGGTGCCAACACGCTCGCAAGCGTGGAACCCCAGTCCGCTGAAAACTGCCGAACTGATTCAGGCGGATATGGCGCAGGTCGGCGTGAAAGTGGTGATTGTGCCGGTAGAAGGTCGTTTTCAGGAGGCGCGGTTGATGGATATGAGCCATGATCTGACGTTATCCGGCTGGGCGACGGACAGTAACGACCCGGACAGTTTCTTCCGCCCGTTACTGAGCTGCGCGGCAATTCATTCGCAGACCAACCTTGCCCACTGGTGCGATCCGAAATTCGACAGCGTGTTGCGTAAGGCGCTCTCCTCGCAGCAACTGGCGGCGCGTATTGAAGCCTATGACGAAGCGCAAAGTATTCTGGCGCAGGAGTTACCCATTCTACCGCTGGCCTCATCACTACGCTTGCAGGCCTATCGGTACGATATCAAAGGGCTGGTTCTTAGCCCATTTGGTAACGCCTCCTTCGCTGGTGTGTACCGCGAAAAGCAAAATGAGGTGAAAAAACCATGATTATCTTCACCTTACGCCGCGTTTTATTATTGATCGTGACCTTGTTCCTGCTGACGTTCGTTGGCTTCAGTTTGAGCTATTTCACGCCACATGCACCGTTACAAGGCGCCTCACTGGGGAATGCCTGGGTATTCTGGTTTAACGGCCTGATTCACTGGGATTTTGGTGTTTCCAGCATTAACGGTCAGCCGATAGCCGAACAGTTAAAAGAGGTCTTTCCGGCGACGATTGAGCTATGCATTCTCGCTTTCGGTTTTGCGTTGATTGTCGGCATCCCGGTGGGCATGATTGCCGGGATTACGCGCCATAAGTGGCAAGATAACTTGATCAATGCCATCGCGTTGCTGGGCTTTTCAATCCCGGTTTTCTGGCTGGCGCTTCTGCTGACGCTGTTTTGTTCGCTGACGCTGGGCTGGCTGCCCGTTTCTGGGCGTTTCGATTTGCTCTATGAAGTGAAACCTGTTACCGGCTTTGCGTTGATTGATGCCTGGCTTTCGGACTCTCCGTGGCGGGATGAAATGATCATGAGCGCAATACGCCATATGGTATTGCCGGTCATCACTCTGTCGGTTGCGCCAACAACTGAAGTGATCCGATTGATGCGTATCAGCACCATCGAAGTCTATGACCAGAATTATGTGAAAGCAGCGGCGACTCGTGGTTTGTCACGCTTTACTATTTTGCGTCGCCATGTGCTGCATAACGCGTTACCCCCTGTCATCCCTCGTCTGGGTTTGCAGTTTTCCACCATGCTGACGCTGGCGATGATCACCGAAATGGTCTTTAGCTGGCCTGGTTTGGGGCGCTGGTTAATTAACGCCATTCGCCAACAAGATTACGCAGCGATTTCCGCCGGTGTGATGGTGTGTGGTTCGCTGGTCATTATTGTTAATGTGATTTCTGATATTTTGGGTGCTATGGCTAACCCTCTGAAACATAAGGAATGGTATGCCTTACGATAGCGTATACAGCGAGAAGCGCCCGCCGGGCACGCTACGTACCGCCTGGCGCAAATTCTATGGTGACGCCGCTGCAATGGTCGGCCTGTACGGCTGCGCGGGGCTGGCTGTACTGTGTATTTTTGGCGGCTGGTTTGCGCCTTACGGCATTGACCAGCAGTTTCTCGGTTATCAATTGTTGCCACCGTCATGGTCTCGCTATGGCGAAGTCTCTTTCTTCCTGGGGACTGACGACCTCGGACGCGACGTTTTAAGCCGTTTATTGAGCGGCGCGGCGCCTACCGTTGGCGGCGCATTTGTGGTGACACTTGCTGCTACCGTCTGTGGCCTGGTGCTCGGCACCTTCGCCGGCGCGACGCATGGCCTACGGTCAGCGGTGCTTAATCATATTCTGGATACCTTACTGGCGATCCCGTCCCTGCTGCTGGCAATTATCGTTGTGGCGTTTGCCGGGCCGAGTTTGTCGCACGCGATGTTTGCCGTCTGGCTGGCACTACTGCCGCGTATGGTGCGTTCGGTCTACAGCATGGTGCATGATGAGCTGGAAAAAGAGTACGTTATCGCTGCTCGCCTGGATGGTGCAACGACGCTGAATATTCTCTGGTTTGCCGTGCTGCCAAACATCACCGCTGGGCTGGTCACGGAGATCACCCGCGCACTGTCGATGGCAATTCTTGATATCGCCGCACTGGGCTTTCTTGATCTCGGCGCGCAACTCCCCTCACCTGAATGGGGAGCGATGCTCGGCGATGCGCTGGAACTGATTTATGTCGCCCCGTGGACCGTCATGCTGCCTGGTGCTGCAATTATGATCAGCGTGTTGTTGGTTAACCTCCTTGGTGATGGTGTGCGTCGTGCGATTATTGCGGGGGTAGAATAATGCCGTTACTGGATATTCGTAACCTGACCATTGAATTTAAAACCGGTGATGAGTGGGTTAAAGCCGTTGACCGCGTGAGTATGACCTTAACCGAAGGTGAAATCCGTGGCCTTGTTGGTGAATCCGGCTCCGGCAAAAGTTTGATTGCGAAAGCGATTTGTGGCGTCAATAAAGATAACTGGCGTGTTACCGCTGACCGTATGCGTTTTGATGACATCGATCTGCTGCGCCTCTCCGCGCGCGAACGGCGCAAGCTGGTTGGGCACAACGTGTCGATGATTTTTCAGGAACCGCAATCGTGTCTAGACCCTTCTGAACGTGTGGGGCGTCAGTTAATGCAAAACATCCCGGCCTGGACCTATAAAGGCCGTTGGTGGCAGCGATTTGGCTGGCGCAAACGCCGTGCCATTGAGCTGCTGCACCGCGTGGGGATTAAAGATCACAAAGATGCGATGCGCAGTTTTCCGTATGAGTTGACCGAAGGTGAATGCCAGAAAGTGATGATTGCCATCGCGCTGGCGAATCAACCACGTCTGCTGATAGCTGACGAACCAACAAACTCGATGGAGCCAACCACCCAGGCGCAAATATTTCGCCTGCTGACGCGTTTGAATCAAAACAGCAATACCACTATTTTGCTTATTAGTCATGACTTACAAATGCTTAGTCAATGGGCGGACAAAATCAACGTGCTTTACTGCGGACAAACCGTGGAAACAGCGCCGAGTAAGGAGCTGGTGACGATGCCGCATCATCCTTATACCCAGGCGCTGATCCGCGCGATACCAGATTTCGGCAGCGCAATGCCGCATAAAAGTCGCCTCAATACGCTGCCTGGTGCAATCCCGCTTCTGGAACAATTGCCCATAGGTTGTCGTCTGGGGCCACGTTGCCCGTATGCACAACGAGAATGTATAGTGACGCCGCGCCTGACGGGCGCGAAAAATCATCTCTATGCCTGTCATTTCCCGCTGAACATGGAGAAAGAGTGAGATGATAGAAACTCTGCTCGAAGTGCGTAATTTAAGCAAAACGTTCCGCTACCGAACTGGCTGGTTTCGTCGTCAGACCGTAGAAGCCGTAAAACCCTTGAGCTTTACGCTACGTGAACGCCAGACGCTGGCGATTATTGGTGAAAACGGTTCCGGTAAATCGACGCTGGCGAAAATGCTGGCAGGAATGATTGAGCCAACCAGCGGTGAGTTATTGATTGACGATCATCCGCTGCATTTTGGCGATTACTCCTTCCGCAGCCAGCGGATTCGCATGATTTTTCAGGATCCATCGACCTCGTTGAATCCGCGTCAGCGTATCTCGCAGATCCTTGATTTTCCTCTGCGTTTGAACACCGATCTGGAGCCTGAACAGCGCCGCAAACAGATTATTGAAACAATGCGTATGGTCGGGCTGCTACCGGATCACGTCAGTTACTATCCGCATATGCTGGCACCAGGGCAAAAACAACGTCTGGGTCTGGCGCGCGCGCTGATATTGCGCCCAAAAGTCATTATCGCGGATGAAGCTCTCGCCTCGCTGGATATGTCGATGCGTTCGCAGTTGATTAATCTGATGCTGGAGCTACAAGAGAAACAGGGTATTTCTTATATTTATGTTACCCAACATATCGGGATGATGAAGCATATCAGCGACCAGGTTCTGGTCATGCATCAGGGCGAGGTGGTCGAGCGCGGTAGTACGGCTGACGTGCTGGCATCGCCGCTACATGAACTAACCAAACGGCTCATTTCCGGGCACTTTGGCGAAGCGTTAACGGCGGATGCGTGGCGTAAAGATCGTTGATTTTCTGAACCCGCCTTCCAGATAATTCACCTCATTCTGACAAGGGATTAAATCTTGTCAGAATGAGTGGATGGATAAAATAAAATCAAATGCGCGTTATTTAAGACGCAATCTCACCCCGCAGGAACGAAAGCTCTGGCGATATCTTCGCAGCCGACGTTTTGGTGATTTCAAATTTCGCCGTCAACATCCGGTGGGGAGCTACATTCTCGATTTTGCCTGCTGCTCGGCGCGTGTAGTTGTTGAGCTGGATGGTGGGCAACATGATTCGACCGTTGCCTATGATATCAGGCGCACACGCTGGCTTGAGTCGCAGGGCTGGACCGTGCTGCGTTTCTGGAATAATGAGATCGATTGTAATGAGGAGGCGGTGCTGGAGATTATTCTGCAGGAACTGAGTCGCCTGTCACCCTCACCCCAGCCCTCTCCCTGAAAGGGCGAGGGAGCCGACCGAGCCGGGTGGCTGTTGTGGTGAAAATATGGAGTCGGATGGTGAAGAATATTCGGCAAGGACTGAATCGCCGGTCACCCTCTCCCCAGCCCTCTCCCTGAAAGGGCGAGGAAGCCGACCGAGCCGGGTGGCTGTTGTGGTGAAAATATAGAGGCGGATGATAAAGAATATTCGACCAGGACTGAACTGCCGGTCACCCTCTCCCTGAAAGGACTAGGGGGCTGTATGTGCCTGTTTGTTGCTGGGGTGACAATATTTGCACAATACGATCCCCTCGCCCCTCTGGGGAGAGGGTTAGGGTGAGGGGAAAAGCACCCACCCTGCCCGCGCCCTGCTCCGGTCGGACCTGGCAACTATAGCCACCCACAGCCTGGTTGATTATAATAACCGTTTATCTGTTCGTACTGTTTACTAAAACGACGAATCGCCTGATTTTCAGGCACAACAAGCATCAACAATAAGGATTAAAGCTATGGGTTTTCTTTCCGGTAAGCGCATTCTGGTAACCGGTGTTGCCAGCAAACTGTCCATCGCCTACGGTATCGCTCAGGCGATGCACCGCGAAGGAGCTGAACTGGCATTCACCTACCAGAACGACAAACTGAAAGGCCGCGTAGAAGAATTTGCCGCTCAATTAGGTTCTGACATCGTTCTGCAGTGCGATGTTGCCGAAGATGCCAGCATCGACACCATGTTCGCTGAACTCGGTAAAGTCTGGCCGAAATTTGACGGCTTCGTACACTCTATTGGTTTTGCACCTGGCGATCAGCTGGATGGTGACTATGTTAACGCCGTTACCCGTGAAGGCTTCAAAATTGCCCACGACATCAGCTCTTACAGCTTCGTTGCAATGGCAAAAGCTTGCCGTTCCATGCTGAATCCGGGTTCTGCCCTGCTGACCCTCTCCTACCTGGGCGCCGAACGCGCTATCCCGAACTACAACGTTATGGGTCTGGCAAAAGCGTCTCTGGAAGCGAACGTACGCTATATGGCTAACGCGATGGGTCCGGAAGGTGTGCGTGTTAACGCCATCTCTGCTGGTCCGATCCGTACTCTGGCGGCTTCCGGCATCAAAGACTTCCGTAAAATGCTGGCTCACTGCGAAGCGGTTACACCGATTCGTCGTACCGTTACCATCGAAGATGTGGGTAACTCTGCAGCGTTCCTGTGCTCCGACCTCTCCGCAGGTATCTCCGGTGAAGTCGTTCACGTTGACGGCGGTTTCAGCATCGCTGCCATGAACGAACTGGAACTGAAATAATCGTTCTATTGATAAAGATGGGCGGCGTTCTGCCGCCCGATTTCTCTGTTATACCTTTCTGATATTTGTTATCGCCGATCCGTCTTTCTCCCCTCCCAGCCTTGCGTCAGGATAACGATTTCCTTTACGACCAAGGAGTCCCCATGGAACAACGCCACATTACCGGCAAAAGCCACTGGTATCATGAAACGCAATCCAGTACTTCGGAGTATGACGTTTTGCCACTGGTTCCGGGAGCCGCAAAGGTAACCGATCCTTTTCTGCTCGACGTGATCCTTGATGAAGAAACACTTGATCCCTTTCATTCGTGGCTGATCCCGGCGCGTGCTCTTGCTGTAGAGTTCTTCCCCGACCAGCTTGCGGTGACCCGTTTACAGACATTCACCGCCTATGAACGCCTGACGACCGCACTGACCGTTGCTCAGGTCTGCGGCGTCCAGCGGCTATGCAACTACTATTCCGCGCGTCTGACACCGCTTCCCGGACCTGACTCCTCCAGGGAAAGCAATCATCGGCTGGCGCAAATCACGCAATATGCCCGTCAACTGGCTGGTTCTCCATCAATCATCGACGGTCAGTCCCGCCAGCATCTTAACGATGTCGGGCTTACCGCCTGGGATTGTGTGATTATCAACCAAATCATCGGCTTTGTTGGTTTTCAGGCACGAGCGATCGCCACATTTCAGGCTTATCTTGAGCAACCGATACGCTGGCTACCCGGTCTGGAAGTGCAAAGCTACGCAGACGGTTCACTTTTTGCTGAAGCATCAACTGGTTGGCGTGCCTGCTACGAAGTGGAGAAATCTCCGCAGGAGCAAGAGATGAATGCTCACCGACAGTTACCATCCGAACTTCGCCAACTGGTAGCAATCCTGAATCTGCACCCGGCCTCACTTTCACTCTTTGTGACATTGCTATCCAGCTCGTTGGTAACAACAAAATCCAGCCATCAACTTGCTGCCTTACTCAGTGCGCGAATTAATGGTAGCGTTGCCTGTTTCACCTCTTTAATTCATTCAAATTTTGAATATAAAGAAGCAATATGCATTCTGCGTCAGGGCGAAAACGAAATAAACCAATGGGCTGACCGTCATTCTGTTGAGCGCGCTACCGTTCAGGCGATACAATGGCTGACACGAGCACCCGATCGCTTTAGCGCCGCCCAGTTTAGCCCATTACTCGAACATGAAATATCATCAGCTCAGGTTATCAATCTGCTGGTATGGAGCGGGTTTTGTGGTTGGATAAATCGCTTAAAAATCGCGTTGGGTGAAACACATTAACCTTGCTGCGTCAGGCAGAATCGCGTAAAACTGTCAGCCGCTCTAATGGCCACCAAAATAGACAATTATGTTTCAGGACAACCCGCTGCTAGCGCAGCTTAAACAGCAACTGCACTCCCAGACGCCCCGCGCTGAAGGGGTGGTAAAAGCCACTGAAAAAGGCTTTGGCTTCCTGGAAGTCGACGCACAGAAAAGTTATTTCATTCCGCCGCCGCAGATGAAAAAAGTCATGCATGGCGACCGAATTATCGCGGTGATCCACTGTGAAAAAGAACGTGAATCCGCAGAGCCAGAAGAACTGGTTGAACCGTTTCTGACTCGTTTCGTGGGTAAAGTTCAGGGTAAAAATGATCGTCTGACCATCGTTCCTGATCATCCACTCTTAAAAGACGCCATTCCTTGTCGCGCGGCTCGTGGCCTGACCCATGAGTTTAAAGAAGGCGACTGGGCGGTTGCCGAAATGCGCCGCCATCCGTTGAAAGGCGATCGCTCCTTCTATGCGGAACTGACACAATACATCACTTTTGGTGACGACCACTTCGTACCGTGGTGGGTAACCCTGGCACGCCATAATCTGGAAAAAGAAGCGCCAGACGGTGTTGCTACCGAAATGCTCGATGAAGGTCTGCAACGTGAAGATCTGACTGCTCTGGACTTTGTCACCATTGACAGCGCCAGCACGGAGGATATGGATGATGCCCTTTTCGCTAAGGCGTTGCCGGATGACAAACTACAGTTGATTGTCGCGATTGCCGACCCAACCGCGTGGATCGCAGAAGGCAGCAAGCTGGACAAAGCCGCGAAAATTCGTGCGTTCACCAACTATCTGCCAGGCTTCAATATCCCAATGCTGCCACGGGAACTTTCCGACGACCTCTGCTCCCTGCGTGCCAATGAAGTGCGTCCGGTGCTGGCATGTCGGATGACGCTATCCGCTGACGGCACCATTGAAGACGACATCGAATTTTTTGCTGCTACCATCGAATCCAAAGCCAAACTGGTTTATGACCAGGTTTCAGATTGGCTGGAAAACACCGGTGACTGGCAGCCAGAAAGTGATGCGATTGCGGAACAAATCCGCCTGTTAGCGCAAATTTGCCAGCGTCGCGGCGAATGGCGTAATAACCATGCGTTGGTGTTTAAAGATCGCCCGGATTACCGTTTTATTCTCGGTGAAAAAGGTGAAGTGTTGGATATCGTCGCTGAACCGCGTCGTATTGCTAACCGTATCGTCGAAGAAGCGATGATCGCCGCTAACATTTGTGCGGCTCGCGTGCTGCGCGATAAGCTCGGTTTCGGTATCTATAACGTACATATGGGCTTTGATCCGGCAAATGCCGACGCGCTGGCAGCATTACTGAAAACGCACGGCCTACATGTTGACGCCGAAGAAGTGCTCACACTGGACGGCTTCTGCAAACTGCGCCGTGAGCTGGATGCGCAACCGACAGGTTTTCTCGACAGCCGCATTCGCCGTTTTCAGTCTTTTGCAGAAATCAGCACCGAACCTGGCCCTCACTTTGGCCTCGGTCTGGAAGCATATGCCACCTGGACTTCACCGATTCGTAAGTATGGCGACATGATCAACCATCGTCTGCTGAAAGCGATCATCAAAGGCGAAACAGCGACGCGCCCGCAGGATGAAATCACCGTCCAAATGGCAGAACGTCGCCGTCTTAACCGGATGGCAGAACGTGATGTCGGCGACTGGTTATACGCACGTTTCCTGAAAGACAAAGCCGGAACCGACACCCGTTTTGCGGCAGAAATCGTCGATATCAGCCGTGGCGGTATGCGTGTGCGGCTGGTCGATAACGGCGCTATTGCCTTTATCCCTGCACCATTCTTACACGCTGTGCGCGATGAACTGGTTTGCAGTCAGGAAAACGGCACCGTACAAATTAAAGGTGAAACAGTTTACAAAGTAACCGACGTTATCGACGTCACCATCGCCGAAGTACGCATGGAAACCCGCAGTATTATTGCGCGCCCGGTCGCGTAATCCCCCTTCACGGCCCGTTCATTACGGATGGGCCGTTTGCTTTCCCCCCTCCCTTCGCATTCGTTTTATCTCAGCAGATTTTTTTTAATGACTTCCGTTTGAAAACTGGCGTTTTCCCAAAACTGGATTACAAATAAATATATAAAAAAAACAATACGTTTAGCCGACATTAATTTCATGTAAGTCATGTTGGACCTTCCATTTAATGGCATGGTTCGCCGTTAACCGTAGGGTATGCATCATGAAAACCGTTAGGGAGTCCACAACGTTGTACAACTTTCTCGGATCGCACAACCCATACTGGCGGTTGTCGGAAAACAGTGATGTTTTGCGCTTTTCCACCACTGAAACAACAGAACCTGAACGTACTCTGCAGTTATCCGCCGAACAGGCTGCTCGCATCCGGGAAATGACGGTCATCACCTCCAGCCTGATGATGAGTCTGACAGTCGATGAGAGCGACCTTTCTGTCCATCTGGTGGGACGAAAAATCAATAAGCGCGAATGGGGTGGCAACGCGTCGGCATGGCATGATACACCGGCGGTTGCTCGTGACTTATCACACGGACTTTCCTTTGCCGAACAGGTCGTTTCTGAAGCGCATTCCGCAATAGTGATTCTGGACAGCCGGGGGAATATCCAGCGTTTTAATCGGTTATGTGAAGAATATACAGGGCTGAAAGAACACGATGTCATTGGGCAAAGCGTGTTTAAATTGTTTATGAGTCGCCGTGAAGCTGCGATCTCACGGCGTAACAACAGCAGTTTTTTTCGTAGTGGCAACGCCTATGAAGTCGAGCGTTGGGTACAGACGCGCAAAGGTCAGCGACTGTTTCTGTTTCGCAACAAATTTGTCCACAGCGGTAGCGGCAAAAATGAGATCTATTTAATCTGTTCCGGCACCGATATAACCGAAGAACGTCACGCCCAGGAACGATTGCGAATCCTGGCTAACACTGACAGCATCACCGGGCTACCGAATCGTAACGCAATGCAGGAATTAATCGACTACGCCATTAATCAGACCGACGAGAGTAAGGTCGGAGTGGTTTATCTCGATTTAGACAATTTTAAAAAAGTGAACGATGCCTACGGGCATTTGTTTGGCGACCAGCTGTTACGCGAGGTTTCACTGGCCATTTTAAGCTGTCTTGAACAGGATCAGGTGTTGGCACGTCTTGGCGGCGATGAATTTCTGGTACTCGCACCAGACACCTCACAAAGTGCCCTGGAAGCAATGGCATCGCGGATTTTGACCCGCCTGCGCCACCCCTTTCGCATCGGTTTAATCGAAGTTTATACTGGCTGTTCGATTGGTATTTCACTTTCACCGCAACACGGTCCAGACAGCGCGGCGATTATTCGCCATGCCGATACGGCAATGTACAGTGCCAAAGAAGGCGGACGAGGACAATTTTGCGTCTTTTCGCCGGAAATGAATCAACGGGTATTTGAGTATCTGTGGCTGGATACCAACCTGCGTAAAGCACTGGAAAACGATCAGTTAGTCATTCACTATCAGCCGAAAATCACCTGGCGCGGTGAAGTACGCAGTCTGGAAGCTCTGGTACGCTGGCAGTCCCCCGAACGTGGCTTAATTCCCCCTCTGGACTTTATTTCCTATGCCGAAGAGTCTGGTCTGATTGTGCCACTGGGCCGTTGGGTTATTCTCGACGTCGTGCGCCAGGTTGCAAAATGGAGAGATAAAGGTATTAATCTTCGGGTGGCGGTGAATGTCTCAGCACGCCAACTCGCCGATCAAACCATTTTCACTGACCTGAAACAGGTACTCCAGGAACTTAAATTTGAGTATTGCCCTATTGATGTCGAACTGACTGAAAGCTGTCTGATTGAAAACGATCAGCTGGCGCTTTCCGTTATTCAGCAATTCAGTCAATTAGGCGCGCAGGTTCATCTGGATGATTTCGGCACGGGTTACTCTTCTCTTTCCCAACTGGCACGATTCCCCATCGATGCAATAAAACTCGACCAGGTTTTTGTTCGTGATATTCACAAACAGCCAGTCTCGCAGTCGCTGGTACGTGCGATCGTCGCCGTGGCTCAGGCGCTCAATCTTCAGGTGATTGCCGAAGGTGTAGAGAGTACAAAAGAAGATGCCTTTTTGACCAAAAATGGCATCAATGAGAGACAAGGATTTTTGTTTGCCAAACCGATGCCTGCTGTAGCTTTCGAACGCTGGTATAAACGTTATCTGAAGCGCGCATAAAGAGACGAATATATAAATGTAACGGTATATAATTCCATTACATATCGTATTAATGAATGATAATTAGCCTTTGCCGTTAAGCACTTCTCTTTTAGCGGCAATTTTTGCATTATTCATTTTCACTTTTTGCCTTGAGGATACCCTGATGTCTGAATTTGATGCCCAACGCGTTGCCGAACGTATTGATATTGTGTTAGATATCCTTGTGGCGGGCGATTACCACTCTGCGATCCATAATCTCGAGATACTTAAAGCAGAACTGTTGCGCCAGGTTGCTGCATCTACGCCAGACATCCCGAAGGCACCGTGGGAGATTTAACAATCGTGCTTTCAGTTTTCCCTATTTAAGGATGCCCGGCACGTCAGCATTTTTTATTTAGTATTATAACGTTATAAGAATTACAGCGATGAATTCCCGACAACAAACTATTCTACAGATGGTCATTGAGCAGGGTCAGGTTAGCGTAACCGATCTGGCGAAAGCCACTGGAGTTTCCGAAGTTACCATTCGCCAGGATCTCAACACCCTCGAAAAACTTAGCTATCTACGCCGTGCACATGGCTTTGCAGTTTCGCTTGATAGTGATGACGTCGAAACCCGTATGATGAGTAATTATACGCTGAAGCGTGAACTCGCCGAGTTTGCCGCCTCACTGGTTCAACCGGGTGAAACCATCTTTATCGAGAATGGTAGCAGTAACGCCCTTCTGGCTCGCACATTAGGTGAGCAGAAGAAAAATGTCACCATCATTACGGTCAGCAGCTATATAGCGCATTTACTGAAAGACGCGCCTTGTGAAGTCATTTTACTTGGCGGCGTGTACCAGAAAAAAAGCGAAAGTATGGTTGGGCCACTGACACGTCAGTGCATCCAACAGGTGCATTTCAGTAAGGCATTTATTGGTATCGATGGCTGGCAACCTGAAACTGGATTTACAGGTCGCGACATGATGCGTACCGATGTGGTCAATGCCGTGCTGGAAAAAGAATGCGAAACCATAGTCCTGACTGACAGTTCTAAGTTTGGTGCCGTACACTCTTACTCCATCGGTCCTGTGGAGAGAATCAAACGTGTTATAACCGATTCGAAGATTCGCGCCAGCGATATGATGCTTTTGGAACACAGTAAATTAATCGTTCACGTCGTTGACATATAATCACTTTCCCTCCCTACGGATGGTTTGCCCTGACGCAAATCATCCGCTCTAAGATGATTCCTGGTTGATAATTAAGACTATTTACCTGTTATTAACATCCTAAAGTTATAAACTTATTATCAGCGATATAACAGGAAGTCACTATCACCTGCGTGATATAACCCTGCGCGCGAGAAGATTTCACGGAGTTATTTTACCAGGCGTATTCTGAACTATTATAGTTATAGAGAGCTTACTTCCGTGAATCATAAATTCAGGAGAGAGTATTATGTTTGTAACGAGCAAAAAAATGACCGCAGCTGTTCTGGCAATTACACTGGCAATGTCTCTAAGCGCCTGTTCTAATTGGTCAAAACGAGACCGTAACACCGCAATCGGTGCGGGTGCAGGGGCTTTAGGTGGTGCAGTACTGACTGATGGCAGCACGCTGGGTACATTAGGTGGTGCAGCAGTTGGTGGTATTATCGGTCACCAGGTCGGTAAATAATCGTAAATAAATGTCGATAAGCGACTCGCAATTATAATACGCTTGACTCTGTTCATTACGAAATAACTGAATAGTACACACAGTAAAATAAACGAAAGCCACGGAATATTTCCGTGGCTTTTTTGTTAACCGCCAGCGAGTTTTACTTTCATTCCTTTCGCTTCAAGGAGTGATTTTAATAAATCACGCTTATCTCCCTGGATTTCGATAATTCCGTCTTTTACTGCTCCACCGCAGCCGCATTTTTTCTTCAGCTCCGCCGCCAGTTTTGTCAGTTCTGCATCATCGAGATCGACTCCAGTGATCAGGCAAACGCCCTTTCCTTTACGTCCACTGGTTTGACGTTGAATGCGCACCACGCCGTCGCCTTTAGGGCGTACAGGGGCCGCTTTTGGCTCATCAATACGTCCGGTTTCCGTTGAGTAAACCAGACGGCTATTGGAATCACTCATCATGCACTCCGTTGTAATGAGGCGTTGATCGCTTTCAGCGTTTGCGCTGGATCTGCCGATTGCGTTACCGGGCGACCAATCACCATATAATCAACTCCAGCCACCAACGCCTGTTCTGGCGTCATAATGCGGCGCTGGTCACCAGCGTCACTCCCCTGCGGACGAATGCCCGGCGTAACCAGTTTGAACTCCTGGCCGAATACCTGTTTAAAACGCACAGCTTCCTGAGCAGAACACACCACACCATCAAGCCCACATTTTTGCGTCAATGCCGCCAGACGTTCTGCATAATCCGCTGGTGACAGTGTCACGCCAAGATCGGTCAGGTCACTGGCTTCCATGCTGGTCAATACAGTCACGGCAATTAATAACGGTGCATCTTTACCAAACGGAACCAGAGCCTCACGCGCTGCGGTCATCATACGAGCCCCACCGGAGGCATGAACGTTAACCATCCACACGCCTAAGTCAGCCGCTGCAGCCACAGCGTGCGCTGCGGTGTTGGGAATGTCGTGAAATTTCAGATCGAGGAAAATATCAAAACCACGATGTTGCAGTTCATGCACAAACTGCGGCCCAAACAGCGTAAACATCTCTTTGCCGACTTTCAGACGACAATCACGTGGGTCGATCTTGTCGACAAATGCCAGCGCGGCGTCACGATTATGGTAATCAAGGGCAACAACGACAGGAGAATCCGTAACAGCGCGGGAAGAAGATGAAGCAGTTAACGTCATGACCAGACCTTCTTGATGATGGGCACCGGAAGTGGCGCGAAACAGGTAAACGGCGTGCATTCTACCCGTGGAAATAAAAAATTAACAGTTGCGATTTTTCCCCTGCCAGGCTTTTTTACACTGGAGTTGCCGAAGCAAAATGTGGGAACAACCATTAGGATGTTGTAACTAAAGCTGGATTTTTTTAAAAATTACAGGCCATCAAGGCCGCGAATAGGTTTAATGGTTGACCACGCCCGACATGACGGGCAATGCCAGTAGAGCGTATATGCAGTAAAACCACACTTCTGGCAACGATAACGCGGTTTACTACGCACCTTCTCACCTACCATGTCACGCAGCACCATCAGGCTCTCTTTAGCGCGCCCTTCTTCTGCTTCATTCAGGTGGTAATCCATTAACTTGTGGAACACGCGCATGGTCGGGTGACGTTGTAGCTGGCGCGTAATATAGACCTGTGCGGCATCACTGCCGTCGCGCGCTTCGATAATGTCTGCAAGCATCAATTCAGCATCGGCACCGGTATTCTCTTCCACCGCGCGCTGCAGGAACTCTGCCCATTCGGCAGTTTTACCCAGTTGCTGATAGCAGGTTTGCAGCATTTCCAGCGTTTCGCTGACCAGTTCTCTGTCCTGGGAAATGACGCGTTGCAGGCTTTCGACCGCTTTGGCGTATTCTCCTTTCGCCATAAACACACGTCCCATCATGATGGATACGCGGGCGCTGTTTTTGTCTGCCGCAGCCCCTTTTTTCAACAAAGTCATAGCGCGATCAAGATCATCGCTGGCCATGTGCTGGAGCGCCAGTTCACAGTAGAAATGGGCGATCTCAACGCGTTGCTTATCTTTGCCCAGCTTCACCAGGCGTTCTGCAACATCAATTGCTTTCTGCCATTCACTGGTGGACTGATAGATTTGTAACAGCTGTTGCAATGCGCCAACACGGAAGTCCGTTTCATCGGTCAGTTGATTAAACATATCTTCCGCACGATCGTATAAACCCGCCGCCATGTAATCACGACCCAGTTGCTGAATTGCCAGCAAGCGTTGCTCATAGGTCAACGAGGCACTTTCCATTAAGGTTTGATGAATACGAATCGCGCGATCGACTTCGCCACGCGAACGGAACAGGTTTCCGAGCGTAAGGTGGGCTTCAACGGTGCCGGTGTCCTCTTTGAGCATATCGAGGAACAGATCAACCGCTTTATCCTGTTGATTACTAAGCAGGAAGTTAACACCTGCTACGTAATCACGTGACAGGCGGTTGGCTTCATCTTGCTTGTTTTGTTGCGCACTTCTGCGGCCCATATACCAGCCATAGGCAGCGGCTACAGGCAAGAGCAGAAACAACAACTCCAGCATAGAAAGTTATTCCTTCGCCACTGACGAATCAGGCGCTACCGCCACGCCAGTCGCAGGTGAAAGCTGGTTTTCCAGTCGCTTTATTTTACGTTCAGCGCGTACCAGAGAAACACGAACTCGCAGCCAGAAAAGGCCACAAATCAACCAACCAATAGCAAAACCCGCAGCAAACAATACAGCGAGCAATGTGGAGATACGATACTCCCCTTGCGCTAACAGATAATTAAACGTTACCTGTTGATCATTTTGCGCACCCAATGTGACGGAAATCACAAAAATCGCTAACACCAGTAAGAAAATGAGTAAATATTTCACATTACTTCCCGTTATGTGGTTAGAGCGAATAAATTATGGTCAATTTACCGCAATAGCCCTTTAAATTACCATTTTCACGACGTCTGCGAAATGGTAGCCACAATCATTGTTGATGATTTGAGGGTTAAATTCGGAAATTCAACCAGTATTAACTTTCTTGTTCTCGTTGCGCTATCTCACGATTTTCTTCCGGTGGTGGTGTTAATGGCCCACAAATACGTTGCGCAAGCCAGGTTGCTACCGCGACCAGCGCCCACGAAATCAACGTAGCCACCACCAGATCGCGCGGCCAATGCATCCCAAGCAGCAGGCGGCTTCCCATGACTCCCGTTGCCCAAACCAGCAAGAGTGCAATGGTTACGGTTCGCCGACGCGGCCATAACAGCCCAACGGCCAGCAGAGCCCAACTGGCAGCAAACATTGTGTGACCAGAAGGAAAGGCAAAACCGGTCTCTTTCTGCCAATGAGAACGCAAATATTGCGGGATATTTTTCTCTTCAGCCAACTGTTCTTTCACTAAATTTCCGCGCTCCGCACGCTTTAAAGTGTAGAACTCATCAACCGGAATATGATGTGTTTTTTCCAGCCAGATAACAAACGGGCGCGGCTCCTGAACTTTGTCTTTAATCCAGGATTTTACCGCTTGCCCGACAAGGATCGCCGCTGCCAGTATGGCAAACAACATAATTGCAGCTTTGATACGAAAGCGCAGACACCAGAGAAACCAACCGAATAAAATCAGATGCGTAATGACGCCCCAGGGCTGAGTGACGATTTCAGTGACCCAAAAGGCCGCTTTTAACAACCCATTTTGCTCTCCTGGTTGCCAACGCCAGCCAGAAATCCATACCGCTACAGGCATGATAAGTAATAGTGCAGCTCCAACTGCGGTACGTCTGGCAATCGAACGCATGGTCTCTCCTTTCTTATAAGTCTCACAATCATAACTGAAAATGCCCTGACCTGGAAAAATTGACAGATTTGTGCCATTCCGTGAACGATCGACGCGTCGTGATTAGGTGAACCCCTTCTCGTTATGGCAAAATAAGCCAATACAGAACCAGCATTATCTGGAGAATTTCATGCAGCTTAAACGTGTGGCAGAAGCCAAACTGCCAACCCCATGGGGCGATTTCCTGATGGTGGGATTTGAAGAACTGGCAACCGGACACGATCATGTCGCGCTAGTCTATGGCGATATTTCCGGGCATACCCCGGTACTTGCGCGCGTCCATTCCGAATGTCTGACCGGTGACGCCCTGTTCAGCTTGCGCTGCGATTGTGGCTTCCAGCTGGAAGCGGCGCTGACACAAATCGCCGAAGAAGGCCGTGGTATTTTGCTGTATCACCGCCAGGAAGGTCGTAACATTGGTCTGCTGAATAAAATTCGCGCTTACGCATTGCAGGATCAAGGCTACGACACCGTAGAGGCTAACCACCAGTTAGGCTTCGCTGCAGATGAGCGCGACTTCACTCTTTGCGCTGATATGTTCAAACTCCTTGGTGTCAATGAAGTCCGTTTGTTAACCAACAACCCGAAAAAAGTCGAAATTCTGACCGAAGCCGGGATTAATATTGTTGAACGCGTGCCGTTGATTGTTGGTCGTAACCCCAATAACGAACATTATCTCGATACCAAAGCCGAGAAAATGGGTCA
Organism: Escherichia sp. 93.1518; assembly: GCF_013368915.2. NCBI lineage: Bacteria > Pseudomonadati > Pseudomonadota > Gammaproteobacteria > Enterobacterales > Enterobacteriaceae > Escherichia > Escherichia sp. 93.1518. The sequence continues at coordinate 57,186 of NZ_JABWMT020000011.1, read as the reverse complement.
TCTGTTGAACAAATAACCCACTTGCGTTGTGAAGTTAATTTGCTTGCCGGTTATCTGACTTCCGGCAAGCAAATACTCGTTACTTCAACATATTACGGATGACATAATGCAAAATCCCGTCGTTCTGGTAATAGGTTAATTCCGTCGCAGTGTCGATACGACAACGGCACGGCACAACTTCCTGACTACCATCAGCTCGCGTTAGCGTCACTGGAACCGTTGCGCCGGGTTGTAGATTTTGCAGATCGCTAATATCAATCTTCTCTTCCCCGGTCAGCCCTAATGTTTTACGCGTCACGCCTTGCGGAAATTCCAGCGGCAGAATGCCCATGCCAATTAAATTCGAGCGGTGAATACGTTCAAACGATTCGGCAATAACCACCCGGATACCAAGCAGACGCGGACCTTTTGCCGCCCAGTCACGGCTGGAGCCAGAACCATATTCTTTACCGGCAATCACCGCCAGCGGCGTTTGCTCCTGCTTATAGCGCATCGCTGCATCGTAAATAGAGACAACATCGCTGGCAGGTAAATGCCGCGTCATCCCCCCTTCAACGCCAGGCACCATTTCGTTACGAATGCGAATGTTGGCAAACGTGCCGCGCATCATCACTTCATGGTTACCACGCCGCGAACCGTAGGAGTTAAAGTCTTTCCGCTCAACACCCCGACCTTGTAGATATCGCCCCGCCGGACTGTCGGGCTTAATACTGCCCGCCGGAGAGATATGGTCAGTGGTGACCGAATCCCCCAGCATTGCGAGTATCCGCGCGCCGTGAATATCCTCCACTGGCGCAGGCATTGCCTGCATCTCATCAAAAAATGGCGATAACCGAATATAGGTCGAATCATCCTGCCATCCGTAGGTATCGGATCGCACAACGTTAATTTCTTTCCACTCAGCTGTCCCTTCGAAAACTTCTGCGTACTCTTTACGGAACATTTCTGTAGAAACTTGTGCTACCGCACGGGCAATTTCTTGTGCTGATGGCCAGATATCTTTCAGATATACCGGATCGCCTTTACGATCATGACCGATAGGCTCTGAAGCCAGATTGATATTCATATTGCCCGCCAGCGCATAGGCAACCACCAATGGCGGCGAAGCCAGCCAGTTAGTTTTAACCAGCGGATGGATACGGCCTTCAAAGTTACGGTTGCCGGACAGCACCGCACCGACGGTTAAATCGCCTTTTTTGATTGCCGTTTCGATAGGATCGGGCAGCGGCCCAGAGTTACCAATACAGGTGGTACAACCGTATCCCACAAGGTTAAACCCCAGTTCGTCGAGATACGGTGTCAGTTTCGCTTTTGCCAGATAATCAGAAACGACTTTTGAACCCGGTGCCAGCGACGCTTTGACCCACGGTTGCCGCTTGAGGCCCAGAGTTACGGCTTTTTTCGCCAGCAAGCCTGCGGCCATCAGTACACTTGGATTAGAGGTGTTGGTGCACGACGTTATCGCGGCAATGACCACTGCACCATCAGGCAACTGATACTGATGTCCGTTCATAACATAATCGACCGGTTGGCGATCTTTATGCGTGGCATTCACTTCCAGTTCGTTACTGGCGGCAAAAGCTTTTGGTACATCGGGCAGTGCAACGCGATCCTGTGGGCGTTTTGGTCCCGCCAGACTCGCTTCAACGTCATTCATGTCCAGTTCTAACGTACTGGTAAAAATCGGTTCATCGCCCGGGTTACGCCACATGCCCTGCGCTTTAGCATATTTTTCGACCAGTTCGACCTGATCTTCACTGCGCCCGCTTAAACGCATGTAATCGAGGGTGACCGCATCGATTGGGAAGAAGCCGCAGGTCGCGCCATATTCTGGCGACATATTGGCAATGGTAGCGCGATCTGCCAGCGGCAGCGAATCCAGCCCATCGCCGTAAAATTCGACGAATTTCCCCACTACGCCATGTTTACGCAGCATCTGGGTAACGGTGAGAACCAGGTCTGTGGCGGTGATACCTTCACGTAATTTTCCGCTGAGTTTAAAGCCCACTACATTCGGGATAAGCATGGAAACCGGCTGACCTAACATTGCGGCTTCCGCTTCGATCCCGCCAACGCCCCACCCCAGTACGCCAAGACCGTTGATCATAGTAGTGTGCGAGTCAGTACCGACGAGCGTATCCGGATAAGCAATCCATTCACCGTCCTGCAGTTCACTCCACACTGCTTTGCCGAGATATTCGAGGTTAACCTGATGGCAAATGCCTGTGCCTGGTGGCACGACGCTAAAACGACTGAACGCCTGCTGCCCCCATTTCAGGAATACATAACGTTCGTGGTTTCGCTCCATTTCCAGACGCACGTTTTCCTCGAATGCTTCATCATCGCCAAAACGATCGACGGTCACCGAATGGTCAATTACCAGGTCGACCGGTGAGAGCGGATTCACTTTCGCGGTATCGCCACCGAGACGTTTTACCGCTTCTCGCATCGCCGCAAGATCAACGACAGCGGGCACGCCGGTGAAGTCCTGCATCAGCACTCTTGCCGGACGGTAGGCAATTTCACGGTCAGCATGGGCATTTTTCAACCAGCCCGCCAGCGCGTGGATATCCTCTTCGGTAACCGAGTTACCATCCTGCCAGCGCAGCAGGTTTTCGAGCAGAACTTTGAGTGACTTAGGCAGACGGGTGATATCGCCCAGTGATTTGGCAGCAAGCTGCAGGCTGTAGTAGTGGTAAGTTTTATCTTTGGCCTGCAAAGTGTCCTTACTGGCTTCTCGTAGGGTTGACGACATAGCTCCTCCTTAATAACAGGGTTGCGATGCCCTGATTCTCTTCAGGGTGAATATTAAAGATAACACAAACACCGCGTAACGATTTGATAACAACCCGAATTGATAAAAGAGGGAAACCTTGCGGATAAGAAAAGAAAAACCTCGCCGTAGCGAGGTCAGAGATTAGTGAGCAACTATCCAGATGAGTTCAACCCAGAAGAGCATCGACAGAGAAAATGCGCCCATCCAGGACCAGTATTTCATATTTGTGATGATCATAGGCTACACCCTTCACTTGTTATTACTTTCTGTTGAAATTATTCAACCTTTTATTGCTGTGGTGTATTAAAAACCGTTTAATTCACGAATATATCGGATAATAAGAATGATGATAATTATTGTTTCTGCTGATCATCTTCAGCAAACATCTCTATAAAAGCTTGCTGTTGCGACGTCAGTTTCCAGCCATCTGGAATAACGACTGAACATTCCCGTTTCGTTTCCGTTTCATTGTCACTATGCTGAGATAGTGGCAAAGCAACCTGATGCTGCTCCTGAACGACCATGCTTTACCCCCACACTTTCCAAATTAGCAGTGCGACAAGCACCCAGAAGAGCGCAGAACCAAGAAATACCGCAAGCCAGGCTTTGCGTTTCAATTCAGGGTCCCTGCGAGGTTCCTGATTTCCAGAAGGCATTGCTAACCTCATATAATCGCCATCACTTATCAGCAAGACGCTAAACGATTGGTATAATTAATCAATTGATGAGACAAATCCTAATGAAACTTTAGCCAAAAATCCAGCTAATTTACGAATCGTCTCCAGTGAATAATTCAATCTTTTGACCTGAAATAGATATTTGAAGACTGACATTTGCGAGGCAGGTAATTAGACACTACTTTATGTCCGATTTACCATAAAGATTTCAGGGATAATTATATTGTGAGCGGTGGACAAATAAGAAAGAACAGAGGATATATTCCGGCACCCTGAAAACATAAAAGGTGCCGGAAATAATGCAGGTAATTATTTTTCCGGCAATTTGATATCTTTAAACATGATCTCAATTTCTTCATTGGAACGCAGTGCTACGGCGGCATCAACGACATCGCGAGTTAAATGCGGCGCAAAACGCTGAATGAAATCATACATATAACTGCGCAAAAACGTACTGCGGCGAAAACCAATTTTGGTTGTGCTATGACTGAAAATGTCATGCGCATCAACACGAACCAGGTCGGGATCCGAAACCGGATCCACCGCCATGCTGGCAATCACCCCTACACCCAACCCTAATCGAACGTAAGTTTTAATCACGTCAGCATCGGTAGCAGTGAAAACAATACGCGGCGTCAACCCTGCGCGGTTAAAGGCGGTATCCAGCTCGGAGCGTCCGGTAAAACCGAAGGTATACGTCACCAACGGATACTGCGCCAGTTCTTCAATGGTAATTGCTTTTTTGCCCGCCAGCGGATGGTCTGGTGTCACCACAATAGCCCGATTCCAGTGATAGCATGGCAGCATCACCAAATCTTCATACAAATGAAGTGCTTCCGTGGCGATAGCGAAATCGGCATTACCTTTAGAGACAGCATCGGCGATTTGTGTCGGCGATCCCTGATGCATATGCAAAGAAACGCGAGGATAACGCTCAATGAAACCTTTGATGACATTCGGTAATGCATAGCGCGCCTGAGTATGCGTGGTGGCGATATACAGCGAGCCTTTATCTGGCCAGGTGTGTTCTCCGGCGACCGATTTAATAGCATCAACTTTCGACAGAACTTCACGAGCGATACGAATTATTTCCTGCCCGGCTGGAGTAACCTGCGTCAAATGCTTGCCGCTACGGGAAAAAATTTGAATACCCAGCTCATCTTCCAGCATTCTGACTTGCTTACTGATCCCAGGTTGTGATGTGTAAAGTCCTTCAGCCGTTGATGAGACGTTCAGGTTATGATTGACGACCTCAACAATATAGCGAAGTTGTTGTAATTTCATGTTAAACCATCCAATTAGACGCCATCAGAACATCGTTTTTTCGTCACACCTGACGGGTGACTAATACGATTTAATAATAAAAAAGGTGCTAACTATAACCACTATATCATTTATAGCTTTAGTGTATAGGTGTGGAGATAAAATAATATGCAATAAAAAAGGGTCGCTTTTGCGACCCTTTGTTTTAAAAAACCAGAAAGAATTAAAGGTTATTTTTTCCCTTCAACCCATTTGCCATCAACATAAAATGCTGACCAGCCTGTTGCCTTTCCGTCTTTTTCCGAAGAGACATATTGCTGCCTGGTTTTCCGGCTAAAGCGAACCATTGTCTTATTACCTTCTGGATCTTGCTGTGGCGCATCAGCCAGATAACGCAATTTTTCTGGTAAACGGTCGCGGAAGCGATAAAGCTCTTCCACCAGCGGCGCACGCGTTTCACGTGATTTCGGGAAAGTATTGGCAGCCAAGAACACACCGGCAGCGCCATCACGCAGCACGAAATAAGCATCCGATTTTTCGCACGGTAATTCTGGCAGCGGAACCGGATCTTCTTTCGGCGGCGCGACTTCACCGTTACGTAAAATCTTACGTGTGTTTTTACACTCTTCATTGGTGCAGGCCATGTATTTACCGAAACGCCCCATTTTCAGGTGCATTTCAGAACCACATTTTTCACACTCAACGATCGGGCCGTCATAACCTTTAATACGGAATTCGCCCTCTTCGATCTCATAACCGTCGCAGGTTGGATTATTACCACAAACATGCAACTTACGTTTCGGATCGATGAGATAGCTGTCCATCGCTGTACCGCATTTCGGGCAACGACGTTTGGCGCGCAGCGCGTTGGTTTCAGCGTCTTCGCCTTCCAGCACGTTAAGCACTTCGTTTTCCGGCACCAGGTTGATGGTGGTTTTGCAACGCTCTTTCGGCGACAGCGCATAACCGGAACAGCCCAGGAATACCCCGGTGCTGGCGGTGCGAATCCCCATTTTTCGACCACAGGTCGGGCAGTCAATGCTGGTCAGAACCATCTGGTTCGGGCGCATACCGCCCTCTTCCGGATCTTTTTCCGCTTTATCAAGCTGCTGAGTGAAATCAGAGAAGAAGTGATCCAGTACAGCTTTCCACTCTGCTTCGTGATTTGCCACCTGGTCGAGGCTGTTTTCCATCTGCGCGGTAAAGTCGTAATTCATTAACTCGCGGAAATTTTCTTCCAGGCGATCGGTAACGATCTCACCCATTTTTTCCGCATAGAAGCGACGGTTTTCCACACGCACATAGCCGCGATCCTGAATGGTCGAAATGATCGACGCATAAGTAGACGGACGACCGATCCCGCGTTTTTCCAGCTCTTTAACCAGAGAAGCTTCGCTAAAACGAGCTGGCGGCTTGGTAAAGTGCTGCGCAGGCGTCAGTTCAACAAGCGACAGGGAGTCACCTTTATCGACAGCCGGTAAAATACGATCTTCATCGCCTTTACGCAGAGCTGGCATAACTTTCGTCCAGCCGTCGAAACGCAGAATACGACCGCGCGCTTTCAGGCGGAAGTCACCCGCGCCAACGGTCAGCGTGGTGGAGTCATATTTCGCCGGGGTCATCTGACAGGCAACAAACTGACGCCAGATTAACTGGTACAGCTTCTGCGCATCTGCTTCCATATCTTTCAGCGATTCCGCCATCACATTGACGTCAGAAGGACGAATTGCTTCGTGCGCTTCCTGTGAGTTTTCTTTGCTGGCGTATTGGTTTGGACTTTCCGGCAGATATTTATTACCAAAATTATCGCTGATATAACCGCGAACCATGTTTACCGCGTCCTGACTCAGGTTAGTGGAGTCGGTACGCATGTAAGTGATATAGCCTGCTTCATACAGACGCTGTGCCATCATCATGGTTTTTTTCACGCCAAAACCAAGACGGGTGCTGGCAGCTTGTTGCAGCGTAGAGGTAATAAAAGGAGCGCCTGGTTTACTGGTTGTCGGTTTGTCTTCACGTTCCAGCACGCTGTAGCGGGCTTTTTCCAGCAGACTCACCGCAGCCTGAGTTTGTTCTTTGTTGACCGGGCGGAACGGTTTGTCGTTCTGATGAGTCACCTGCAAAGCCAACGCTTCGCCAGATGGCGTAGTCGTGCTGGCATCGACTTCCCAGAATTCTTCCGGCACGAAGGCTTTAATTTCACGCTCACGCTCAACCACCAGGCGAACCGCTACGGATTGCACACGCCCGGCGGAAAGACCGCGAGCGATCTTTTTCCACAGCAGCGGAGAAACCATATAACCCACAACGCGATCCATAAAGCGACGCGCCTGCTGGGCATTAACACGATCAATATTCAGTTCGCCGGGTTTGTTGAACGCCTGGCGGATCGCGTTTTTAGTAATTTCGTTAAACACCACTCGGCTATAACGCGCATCATCACCCCCAATCACTTCCCGCAGGTGCCATGCAATGGCTTCCCCTTCGCGGTCAAGGTCGGTTGCGAGATAGATGTGGTCGGCTTTTTCAGCCAGTTGTTTCAGTTCAGAGACGACCTTCTCTTTACCAGGCAACACTTCATAGTGCGCCTCCCAATTGTGCCACGGGTCAACCCCCATACGGTTGACGAGAGCGCCACGTTCATCCTTTTTAGGCTTTTTAGCCGTTTTGGTGGAGGTAGAGTCGGCACTCTTTTTAGCAGCTGAGCCACTGGTCGGCAAATCGCGGATGTGACCGACACTGGATTTCACCACGTAGTCACTACCCAGATACTTGTTGATCGTTTTGGCTTTTGCCGGGGACTCAACGATGACAAGAGCTTTACCCATATTCACCTTACCTAATTTGATTCTTCCAGGAATGCGTCGCACATTGATAAACCTTCCACTGGCAACGAGTTACCGATATGGACTCGCTCTCTGCGGATATCAACCCCTTGTCGTGACTCTGTTCACGAAAATTCCGGTGACTGAGTTAACAGGTCTTGGCCTACAGGCGCTATAGCACGACGGAATTTTGGTCGAATGTCAAGCAAATCTATTGCCAGATTGACGAAAGCGTCACACTGTACCTGATAAAATCCGTTACGCAACTTTATTAGCATGCAAAATCCAAAGTTGCCAGTAAGGCGCTCCTGACGCCAGCGTGGTATATTTGTCTGTATGCCATGCCTGGCGTAGACTAATGTCCTTGTTTAAGGAGTAAATAATGAACAAAGAGACACAACCCATCGACCGCGAAACGCTGTTGAAAGAGGCCAACAAAATCATTCGTGAGCATGAGGACACGCTCGCAGGAATTGAAGCCACCGGCGTCACGCAGCGTAATGGCGTGCTGGTGTTCACCGGCGATTACTTTTTAGATGAGCAAGGACTGCCGACAGCGAAAAGCACTGCGGTGTTTAATATGTTCAAACACCTGGCACACGTGCTCTCGGAAAAATACCATCTGGTGGATTAAAGCAAAACGCGAGGTTTTACCCTCGCGTTTATCTTTTACATCAACGGCTTTTGCCCACGTTGCCACCAGCGTAGCAACAATCGGTCGGCGCTCTCTGCCGCACTGCCGGTGAATCGGTCGATCAACCGTTTACGCTGCATATAACGTACATTGACTACTTCACGACCTTCCATCAGGCTAAGAATGACTTCATCACTGGTGTTGATTTCGTCAACCAGGCCTTTCTCTACCGCCTGTTGCCCATACCAGTGTTCACCGGTAGCCACCTCTTCAATATCCAGAGACGGACGCATACGTTTTACAAAATCTTTAAATAGCTGATGTGTTTCGTTCAGTTCTTCGCGGAATTTTTCGCGCCCCTCTTCGGTATTTTCACCCAGCAATGTCAGCGTGCGCTTATATTGCCCGGCGGTGTGCAGTTCAATATCAATATCTTTGCTTTTCAGGAAGCGGTTAAAGTTGGGCATTTGCGCCACCACACCGATGGAGCCTACAATGGCAAACGGCGCGGAAACAATTTTGTCAGCCACGCAGGCCATCATGTACCCGCCGCTGGCAGCTACTTTATCTACCGTAACGGTTAAAGGAATGTTTTTATCGCGCAGACGCCGCAACTGCGAAGCTGCCAGGCCATAACCATGAACCATGCCGCCGGGGCTTTCCAGACGCAAAACAACCTGATCCCGTGGCTTAAATGCCGCGAGTACTGCGGTTATCTCTTCGCGTAACGAGTTAACTTCATGCGCGTCCATGCTGCCTTTGAAATCCAGTACCCAGACTCGGGGTTTACTGTCAGTCACCACCTCGCCCAGTTTGGCTTTCGCTTTCGCTGCTTTCGCTTCTTGCTTGTGCTTCTTCTTCTGCGCTTTGTGCCACTGCTTTTGCTGATGCGGATCCATCAACGCTGCTGCCAGTTCTTCTTTCATCTCCTTATATTGTTCGCTGAGATTGTTAACCCGTAACTCGCCACGCTGGCGTTTATTACGTTGAGCAACATTGACAATAATGGCGGCAACAGCCGCAATCGCCACAACAACAGTGACAATTTTCGCCAAAAACAAACCATATTCAGACAACAATTCCACGAGTCCCACCTTGGTTAAACAACGCTTTGCCTCACAGTTTACAACAGGCATCTTAAGCCGTCTCGCAGAGATATTCTTGACGAGAAAGTATGACAAAGTATTCATTTTGCGGCGTTATCGCCCCAGGCCGATTGAAATGCGCCTCTGTTTAAGGCATAACCCCTCAAAGTCATAAAGTACACTGGCAGCGCGACTGATGATGTCGTTGAGGAGTAGCCATGCATTACCAACCAAAACAAGATTTACTCAATGATCGTATTATCCTGGTAACCGGCGCCAGCGACGGCATTGGTCGTGAAGCCGCTCAGACTTATGCGCGTTATGGCGCGACAGTGATTTTACTGGGTCGTAATGAAGAAAAATTACGTCAGGTCGCCCAGCGTATGTTCGAAGAGACCGGACGTCATCCACAGTGGTTTATTCTCGATTTACTGACCTGCACATCCGAAGATTGCCATCAACTGGCACAGCGCATTGCCGTTAATTATCCGCGTCTGGACGGCGTTCTGCATAATGCCGGATTGCTTGGCGAAGTTTGCCCGATGAGCGAACAAAATCCACAGGTCTGGCAGGATGTCATGCAGGTCAACGTTAATGCCACCTTTATGCTGACCCAGGCACTGCTTCCTTTATTACTCAAATCGGACGCTGGTTCGCTGGTCTTTACCTCATCAAGCGTCGGCCGTCAGGGGCGAGCCAACTGGGGCGCATATGCGGTGTCGAAATTTGCCACCGAAGGGATGATGCAGGTACTTGCCGATGAATATCAGCAACGTCTGCGCGTTAACTGTATTAATCCAGGAGGTACGCGCACCGCAATGCGTGCCAGTGCCTTCCCGACGGAAGATCCGCAGAAACTCAAAACCCCCGCTGATATCATGCCACTTTACCTCTGGCTGATGGGCGATGATAGCCGCCGTAAAACCGGCATGACCTTTGACGCCCAACCGGGCCGTAAACCAGGAATTTCCCAATGAGTGATGAACGCTACCAACAGCGTCAGCAGCGAGTTAAAGAAAAAGTGGATGCCCGTGTGGCGCAGGCCCAGGATGAACGCGGCATTATTATCGTTTTTACTGGCAATGGAAAAGGCAAAACCACTGCGGCATTTGGTACGGCAACGCGCGCGGTAGGTCACGGAAAAAAAGTGGGCGTCGTGCAGTTTATTAAGGGCACCTGGCCTAACGGCGAACGAAATCTGCTGGAGCCGCACGGCGTCGAGTTTCAGGTGATGGCAACCGGCTTTACCTGGGATACACAAAACCGCGAGTCTGATACCGCCGCCTGCCGCGAAGTCTGGCAACATGCAAAACGAATGCTGGCTGATTCCTCGCTAGATATGGTTTTGCTCGATGAGCTGACGTATATGGTGGCGTATGACTATTTGCCACTGGAAGAAGTGATGCAGGCCTTAAATGATCGTCCACATCAGCAAACGGTGATTATCACGGGTCGTGGCTGTCATCGGGATATACTTGAGCTGGCAGATACCGTCAGTGAATTACGCCCCGTCAAACATGCGTTTGATGCAGGCGTTAAGGCGCAAATCGGGATTGATTATTAAGTGAAAGCACCTCAAAAGATCGTCTCTTGGGGTGCTTTAATCATAATTATATTCAAGCGGCAATAGCGAAATTCAGAATGCGTTTAATCTCACTCAAATGTCCCGGATATGCTTCATGATTCTCAGCGTCAACATCTTCAATAAATAATATCAGTTCAGTAATTAACGCATTCGCGTCTTCATAACTGATTGCGCTTAACTCTGGTGAGGTTTCAGTACCATAGTTAATCGTCAGGTTGTTCATAACCGAGAGGATAAGGATAAAATATTTATGGCAAACCTTGCATGTGGTTTTGTTGCCCAGGGTATTATACAGCATGTCGAGTAATGCCAGTATTCTACGATTTTGTACATCGTTCATAAAAATCCTCCTATAACATTATTCCGCTAGCAAGAAGTAGTTTTGCCAGCCCCTCAGACGCCTTTAATCCACTAATTACTTGTGCGCGTAATATTTCATTTAACCTTTTTTGTTCAGCCGCTGTGCGTGTTTTATTAGTGTATAAATTTTTCAGATAATCACCCTTATCTATAAAGGCATTTAAAGCCTCAATGGCGGGCATAGCTGGTGCCGATGCCTGTAGTCTGGTTTCATTCACATTGATTACTGAGCTTAGAAACTCTTTCCTGTTTTTCAGAGTATTAAACTCTGTACTCCTTGAATTTTTAGATGTGGCATTATAATAAACCATATTATTATGCACATTCGCAAAGGTGAATTTTTCAATTCTATTGCTTTTTGTATAAATATCATTGCGCAAAACTTTCATATTATTTATAAGTCTTGCCCAGTTTTTATCTACCGTTTTGCCTATTTTCCCAGAATTGACTTTTATTATATATAACTCATTGAAATAATTTACTAAATCTTTAACTGCTGCTGCAGATTGCTCTAAATCTTTCCCTGGTGAAACACCAAGTAATGCTTCCGCGTTGTTTGCGTGATCCAGAGCCTGTTTAAGTAATGCCACCTGCTGACTCTCAGTCGATGCCATATCTTCAGTCAGGAGTTCTACATAAGCACTCATGCTATTAATGACTTCCATTGAAGCAAGTAATTTCTTTTTTTCAAATGGAGCTAGTCGTACTTTTTCTGTCATTGGACCCGGCGGTTGGCATAAACTTTCGCCCTGTCGATTGTTCCCTACATCAATGGTATAATCAGGCCGCAATGCACACTCTGGATTAGTCGCATAAAAATTAACAAGAAAGTTTTCACGAGAAGCATAGTATTGTTTAAAGAAACTTGCATTCGCCGCAACCGCCTTGTTACCCGCAGAAATAACAGATTCAGCTTGTTCATTCTTTAATGCTTCGGTTGCACATCCTGAAAGCATTAACAGAGATAGAAATATTCCACTATATCTAATCATAACCCACCTCTTGACGTTGAGTTTATCTCAGATAATTAAATAGTAATGTGGCTATTTCCGGGTATTATTCATAAGCAAGTATGAAATTAAATTAAAATACTGCGACTATTTATCATGCTTCAAATGAAGAAAAGGCCCCGGAGGGCCTTTATTTTATACTTAACTTAAATTAACCGTTATTATTACGTCCACCAGAACGACGACCGCCACTCACCTGACTATGACGTTTCACCGCACGTCGAATTTGATTCGCCTTCATACGACGACGATCTTTTTCTACGGCAACTTTAGAACTGGTTTCTGGCGGTAGTTCCACCAGCTCACGCAAATAGTTAGTCTGGGCGAGATCCAGCTCCGTCCAGCCACCACGTGGCAGACCTTTCGGTAGAGGGATATCACCGTAACGCACACGAATCAGGCGGCTAACCTGCACGCCAACCGCTTCCCACAAACGACGAACTTCACGGTTACGGCCTTCGGTCAGAGTAACGTTGTACCACTGGTTGATCCCTTCGCCGCCGCTGAACTTGATGGTTTTAAAGGCTGCCGGACCATCTTCCAGCTGCACACCGCGACTCAAATCACGCAGTTTCGCGTCGTCAACCTGACCAAATACACGCACGGCATATTCACGTTCAACTTCACGGCTGGGGTGCATTAAACGGTTTGCCAGTTCACCGTCGGTGGTGAACAGCAACAGACCACAGGTATTAACGTCGAGACGACCTACGGCAATCCAGCGCGCACCACGCAGTTTTGGCAGACGATCAAACACTGTCGGACGCCCTTCCGGGTCGTTACGGGTACATAACTCACCTTCCGGCTTGTAATAGGCCAGAACGCGACAAATTTGCTCAGCGGACTCACGCACCGAAATAAGATGACCATCGATACGGATTTTCAGTCCAGGGGTAACTTCAACGCGATCGCCGAGTTTAGCAATTTTGCCATCAACACTCACACGACCGGCTTCAATAATAGATTCGATTTCACGGCGAGAACCGTGGCCGGCACGCGCCAGCACTTTCTGTAGCTTTTCGCTCATAGAGCTTCCTTTTGGTGTCGCCTTCACAGGCGTCGAACAGGAGAATGAATGGCACCATTCAGTGCCATTTTAAGGCCGCGTAGTATACAGAGTTACGCTCTTATAAGAAAGGCTTCACATCACCCACGCCTTCACGCACCACGACTGGCGTATCATCGGTGAGGTCGATGACCGTTGTTGGTTTCTGACCGAGATAGCCGCCATGAATAATTAAATCCACCTGTTTTTCCAGACGGTCTTTAATCTCTTCCGGATCGGATTCAGTAAATTCGCTACCCGGCAGCATTAACGAAGTGGAAAGCATCGGTTCACCCAGCACCTCAAGTAACGCCTGAGCGATGGGGTTAGACGGTACGCGCATCCCGATGGTTTTGCGTTTTTCCTGCAACAAACGGCGTGGCACCTCTTTCGTTCCCTTCAGGATGAAAGTGTAGTTACCTGGCGTGTTGTTTTTCATCAGGCGAAACGCGACGTTATCCACAAAGGAATAGGTCGAGAGTTCAGAAAGATCGCGACACATCAGGGTAAAGTTGTGACCGTCCGGCAGCTGGCGAATACGACAAATACGCTCCATGGCGTTTTTATCTTCAATTTTACAGCCGAGCGCATAGCCGGAATCGGTTGGATAAACAATCACCCCGCCTTTACGCACAATCTCTACCGCCTGGTTGATCAGACGTTGCTGCGGGTTATCAGGATGAATATAAAAAAACTGACTCATAATTCCCTCTCTGTGGTGTTCTGCGGCTGTTCCCATAGCTGCCAGACGCCTTCAACGCCTGCGGGCAGCCAGAGTTTACGACCCAGTTCAATCCACGGGCACGGCTGATGAAAATCAGATCCTTGTGATGCCCATAAATGGTGCTGGCGGGCAAGTGTCGCCAGTTGGGTGCGTTCATTGGGCGATTGCTGGCACTGCGCGACTTCCATCGCGTCGCCGTGGTGTTCGGCAAAATGCGCAACCAATCTTTTCAGCCATTTAGCACTAAGATTGTACCGCCCAGGATGAGCTAGCACCGCCTTACCGCCAGAATGATGAATGACATCAATAGCTTGTTCTATTGTACACCACTGCGGCGGAACGTATCCGGTTTTCCCACGCGCCAGATATTTTTTAAAGACATCCGCCATTGAACTGGCTTTGCCGCATTCGACCAGAAAACGAGCAAAATGACCGCGCGTCACTGCGCCCCCCTGCGCCAGTCTTTGCGCGCCTTCCAGAGCACCAGGTATTTGCGCTTTTTCCAGTCTTTCAGCGATTAACTGCGCCCGCTGATTGCGCCGTGCTGTTTGCTGCGCCAGGAACTCACACATTAGCGGATGAGTAATATCAATATTCAGCCCGACAATATGAATTTCATGATTTTCCCATACGGTAGAAATTTCCACGCCTGGAATAAGATTCAGCGCCAGTCCTGAACGTGAAATTTCTTCTCTTGCTGGTGCGATTGCTGCTGTGGTGTCATGGTCAGTGATCGCCAGCGTGCCGACGCGCATGTCTACAGCACGGTGTACCAGCGCCTCTGGCGTCAGGCAGCCATCGGAAGCCGTGGTATGGCTGTGCAGGTCATAAATGACTGCGTAATTTGTGTCGCTCAAGGCGCACTCCCGTTTTGGAAAATGTTTTTTGCGCCGACATCATAACGGTTCTGACAAATATTCTGAAATGAGCTGTTGACAATCAATCATCGAACTAGTTAACTAGTACGCAAGTTCACGTAAAAAGGGTATCGACAATGAAAGCGATTTTCGTACTGAAAGGTTGGTGGCGCACTTCCTGAAACGGGCAGTGTATTCACCATGCGTAAAGCAATCAGATACCCAGCCCGCCTAATGAGCGGGCTTTTTTTTGAACAAAATTAACGAGAATAACAATGCAAACACAAAAACCGACTCTCGAACTGTTAACCTGCGAAGGTGCTTATCGCGACAATCCAACCGCACTTTTTCACCAGTTGTGTGGGGATCGTCCCGCAACGCTGCTGCTGGAATCCGCAGATATCGACAGCAAAGATGATTTAAAAAGCCTGCTGTTGGTGGACAGTGCGCTGCGCATTACAGCTTTAGGTGACACTGTCACAATCCAGTCGCTTTCCGGCAATGGTGAAGCCCTGCTGACACTACTGGATAACGCCCTGCCTGCGGGTGTAGAAAATGAACAATCACCAAACTGCCGTGTGCTGCGCTTCCCCCCTGTCAGCCCACTGCTGGATGAAGACGCCCGCTTATGCTCCCTTTCAGTATTTGACGCCTTTCGCTTGTTGCAGGGTCTGCTGGATGTGCCAAAGGAAGAACGAGAAGCAATGTTCTTCGGCGGTCTGTTCTCTTATGACCTTGTGGCGGGGTTTGAAAATTTACCGCAATTGTCAGCGGAAAATAACTGCCCTGATTTCTGTTTTTATCTCGCTGAAACGCTGATGGTGATTGACCATCAGAAGAAAAGTACCCGTATTCAGGCCAGCCTGTTTGCTCCAAATGAAGAAGAAAAACAGCGCCTCACCGCACGCCTTGCTGAACTTCGCCAACAGCTAACCGAAACCGCACCGCCGCTACCGGTGGTTTCTGTGCCGCATATGCGTTGTGAGTGTAATCAAAGTGATGAAGAGTTCGGCGGTGTCGTTCGTTCATTGCAAAAAGCGATTCGCGCCGGAGAGATTTTCCAGGTCGTACCCTCTCGCCGTTTCTCACTGCCCTGCCCGTCACCGCTGGCGGCCTATTACGTGCTGAAAAAGAGCAATCCCAGCCCGTACATGTTTTTTATGCAGGATAATGATTTCACCCTGTTTGGCGCGTCGCCGGAAAGTTCGCTCAAGTATGACGCCACCAGCCGCCAGATTGAAATCTACCCGATTGCAGGAACACGCCCACGAGGTCGTCGCGCCGATGGTTCACTGGACAGAGACCTCGACAGCCGCATTGAACTGGAGATGCGTACCGACCATAAAGAGCTTTCGGAACATCTGATGTTGGTGGATCTCGCTCGTAATGATCTGGCACGCATTTGCACCCCCGGCAGCCGCTACGTTGCCGACCTCACCAAAGTTGACCGTTACTCTTACGTGATGCATCTCGTCTCCCGCGTTGTCGGTGAATTGCGTCACGATCTCGACGCTCTGCACGCTTACCGCGCCTGTATGAATATGGGCACATTAAGCGGTGCGCCGAAAGTACGTGCCATGCAGTTAATTGCCGAAGCAGAAGGTCGTCGACGCGGCAGTTACGGCGGCGCGGTAGGCTATTTCACCGCGCACGGCGATCTCGACACCTGCATTGTGATCCGCTCGGCGCTGGTGGAAAACGGCGTCGCCACCGTGCAAGCCGGTGCTGGCGTGGTTCTTGATTCTGTTCCGCAGTCGGAAGCCGACGAAACCCGTAATAAAGCCCGCGCTGTACTGCGCGCTATCGCCACCGCGCATCATGCACAGGAGACTTTCTGATGGCTGACATTCTGCTGCTCGATAATATCGACTCTTTTACTTACAACCTGGCAGATCAGTTGCGCAGCAATGGTCATAACGTGGTGATTTACCGCAACCATATTCCGGCGCAGACTTTAATTGAACGCCTGGCGACAATGAGCAATCCGGTGCTGATGCTTTCTCCTGGCCCCGGTGTGCCGAGCGAAGCCGGTTGTATGCCGGAACTGCTTACCCGTCTGCGCGGCAAGCTGCCGATTATTGGCATTTGCCTCGGCCATCAGGCGATTGTCGAAGCTTACGGTGGTTATGTCGGACAAGCGGGCGAAATTCTGCACGGTAAAGCGTCGAGCATTGAACATGACGGTCAGGCGATGTTTGCCGGGTTAACAAACCCACTGCCGGTGGCGCGTTATCACTCGCTGGTTGGCAGTAACATTCCGGCCGGTTTAACCATCAATGCCCATTTTAATGGCATGGTAATGGCGGTTCGTCATGATGCGGATCGCGTTTGCGGATTCCAGTTCCATCCGGAATCCATTCTCACCACTCAGGGCGCTCGCCTGCTGGAACAAACGCTGGCCTGGGCGCAGCAAAAGCTGGAACCCACCAACACGCTGCAACCGATTCTGGAAAAACTGTATCAGGCGCAGACGCTTAGCCAGCAGGAAAGCCACCAGCTTTTTTCAGCGGTGGTGCGTGGCGAACTGAAACCGGAACAACTGGCAGCGGCGCTGGTGAGCATGAAAATTCGCGGCGAGCACCCGAACGAAATCGCCGGAGCAGCAACTGCGCTTCTGGAAAACGCTGCGCCGTTCCCGCGCCCGGATTATCTGTTTGCCGATATCGTCGGCACCGGCGGTGACGGCAGCAACAGTATCAACATTTCTACCGCCAGTGCTTTTGTTGCAGCAGCCTGTGGCCTGAAAGTGGCGAAACACGGCAACCGCAGTGTCTCCAGTAAATCGGGTTCGTCGGATCTGCTGGCAGCGTTTGGTATCAACCTGGATATGAATGCCGATAAATCGCGCCAGGCGCTGGACGAGTTAGGCGTTTGCTTCCTCTTCGCACCGAAATATCACACTGGATTCCGCCATGCGATGCCAGTTCGTCAGCAACTAAAAACCCGCACTCTGTTCAACGTGCTGGGGCCATTGATTAACCCGGCGCATCCGCCGCTGGCGTTAATTGGTGTTTATAGTCCGGAACTGGTGCTGCCGATTGCCGAAACCTTGCGCGTGCTGGGGTATCAACGCGCGGCGGTGGTGCACAGCGGCGGGATGGATGAAGTTTCATTACACGCGCCGACAATCGTTGCAGAGCTTCATGACGGCGAAATTAAGAGCTATCAGTTGACCGCAGAAGATTTTGGCCTGACTCCCTACCACCAGGAACAACTGGCAGGCGGAACGCCGGAAGAAAACCGTGACATTTTAACACGTTTGTTACAAGGTAAAGGCGACGCCGCCCATGAGGCAGCCGTCGCGGCGAATGTCGCCATGTTAATGCGCCTGCATGGCCAGGAAGATCTGCAAGCCAATGCGCAAACCGTTCTTGAGGTACTGCGCAGTGGTTCCGCTTACGACAGAGTCACCGCACTGGCGGCACGAGGGTAAATGATGCAAACCGTTTTAGCGAAAATCGTCGCAGACAAGGCGATTTGGATAGAAGCCCGCAAACAGCAGCAACCGCTGGCCAGTTTTCAGAATGAGGTTCAGCCGAGCACGCGACATTTTTATGATGCGCTACAGGGTGCGCGCACGGCGTTTATTCTGGAGTGCAAGAAAGCGTCGCCGTCAAAAGGCGTGATCCGTGATGATTTCGATCCGGCACGCATTGCCTCGATTTATAAGCATTACGCTTCGGCAATTTCGGTGCTGACTGATGAGAAATATTTCCAGGGGAGCTTTGATTTCCTCCCCATCGTCAGCCAAATCGCGCCCCAGCCGATTTTATGTAAAGACTTTATTATCGACCCTTACCAGATTTATCTGGCGCGCTATTACCAGGCCGATGCCTGCTTATTAATGCTTTCAGTACTGGACGACGAACAGTATCGCCAGCTCGCTGCTGTCGCCCATAGTCTGGGGATGGGTGTGCTGACCGAAGTCAGTAATGAAGAGGAACTGGAGCGCGCCATTGCGCTGGGGGCAAAAGTCGTTGGCATCAACAACCGCGATCTGCGTGATTTGTCGATTGATCTCAACCGCACGCGCGAGCTTGCGCCGAAACTGGGGCACAACGTGACGGTGATCAGCGAGTCGGGTATCAACACTTACGCGCAAGTACGCGAGTTAAGCCACTTCGCTAATGGTTTTTTGATTGGCTCGGCGCTGATGGCGCACGACGATCTAAACGCCGCCGTGCGTCGGGTACTACTGGGCGAGAATAAAGTGTGTGGCCTGACTCGCCCACAAGATGCCAGAGCAGCTTATGACGCAGGCGCGATTTACGGCGGATTGATTTTTGTTGCGACATCGCCGCGCTGCGTCAGCGTTGAACAGGCGCAAGAAGTAATGACTGCGGCACCACTACAGTATGTCGGCGTGTTTCGTAACCACGACCTTACCGATGTGCTAGCAAAAGCGAATACCTTATCGCTGGCAGCAATACAACTGCATGGCAATGAAGACCAGCAGTATATCGACGCACTGCGTGATGCTCTGCCAGCAAACGTTGCCATCTGGAAAGCATTGAGCGTTGGAGAAACCCTGCCCGCGCGCGATTTTCAGCACATTGATAAATATGTTTTCGACAACGGTCAGGGCGGGAGCGGGCAACGTTTCGACTGGTCACTGTTAAATGGTCAATCGCTTGGCAACGTCCTGCTGGCGGGGGGCTTAGGCGCAGATAACTGCGTGAAAGCGGCACAAACTGGCTGCGCCGGGCTTGATTTTAATTCTGCTGTAGAGTCACAACCGGGCATCAAAGATGCACATCTTTTGGCCTCGGTCTTTCAGACACTGCGCGCATATTAAGGAAAGGAACAATGACAACATTACTTAACCCCTATTTTGGTGAGTTTGGCGGCATGTACGTGCCACAAATCCTGATGCCTGCTCTGCGCCAGCTGGAAGAAGCTTTTGTCAGCGCGCAAAAAGATCCTGAATTTCAGGCTCAGTTCAACGACCTGCTGAAAAACTATGCCGGACGTCCGACCGCGCTGACTAAATGCCAGAACATTACGGCGGGCACTAAAACCACTCTGTACCTGAAGCGCGAAGATTTATTGCACGGCGGCGCACATAAAACCAACCAGGTGCTGGGTCAGGCGTTGCTGGCGAAGCGGATGGGTAAAACCGAAATCATCGCCGAAACCGGTGCCGGTCAGCATGGCGTGGCGTCTGCCCTTGCCAGCGCCCTGCTCGGCCTGAAATGCCGCATTTATATGGGAGCCAAAGACGTTGAACGCCAGTCGCCCAACGTTTTTCGTATGCGCTTAATGGGTGCGGAAGTGATCCCGGTGCATAGCGGTTCCGCGACGCTGAAAGATGCCTGTAACGAGGCGCTGCGCGACTGGTCAGGCAGTTATGAAACCGCGCACTATATGCTGGGCACCGCAGCTGGCCCGCATCCTTACCCGACCATTGTGCGTGAGTTTCAGCGGATGATTGGCGAAGAAACGAAAGCGCAAATTCTGGAAAGAGAAGGTCGCCTGCCGGATGCCGTTATCGCCTGCGTTGGCGGCGGTTCTAATGCCATCGGTATGTTTGCTGATTTCATCAACGAAACCGACGTCGGCCTGATTGGCGTGGAGCCTGGCGGTCACGGTATCGAAACCGGCGAGCACGGCGCACCGTTAAAACATGGTCGCGTGGGCATCTATTTCGGTATGAAAGCGCCGATGATGCAGACCGAAGACGGGCAGATTGAAGAATCTTACTCCATCTCCGCCGGACTGGATTTCCCGTCCGTCGGCCCGCAACATGCGTATCTCAACAGCACTGGACGCGCTGATTACGTGTCAATTACCGATGATGAAGCACTGGAAGCCTTTAAAACGCTGTGCTTGCATGAAGGGATTATTCCGGCGCTGGAATCCTCCCATGCCCTGGCTCATGCGCTGAAAATGATGCGCGAAAATCCGGAAAAAGAGCAGCTGCTGGTGGTTAACCTTTCCGGTCGCGGCGATAAAGACATCTTCACCGTTCACGATATTTTGAAAGCACGAGGGGAAATCTGATGGAACGCTATGAAACTCTGTTTGCCCAGTTGAAGGAGCGCAAAGAAGGCGCATTTGTTCCTTTCGTGACTCTCGGTGACCCTGGCATTGAGCAGTCGCTGAAAATTATCGATACGCTAATTGAAGCCGGTGCTGACGCGCTGGAGTTAGGCATCCCCTTCTCCGACCCACTCGCGGATGGCCCGACCATTCAAAACGCGACTCTGCGTGCTTTTGCGGCAGGAGTGACCCCGGCGCAGTGCTTTGAGATGCTGGCACTGATTCGCCAGAAGCACCCGACCATTCCCATCGGCCTTTTGATGTACGCCAATCTGGTGTTTAACAAAGGCATTGATGAGTTTTATGCCCAGTGCGAGAAAGCCGGCATCGATTCGGTGCTGGTTGCCGATGTGCCCGTGGAAGAGTCTGCGCCCTTCCGTCAGGCCGCGTTGCGCCATAATGTCGCACCTATCTTTATCTGCCCGCCGAATGCCGATGATGATTTGCTGCGCCAGATTGCTTCTTACGGTCGTGGTTACACCTATTTACTGTCGCGAGCAGGCGTGACCGGAGCTGAAAAACGCGCCGCGTTACCCCTCAATCATCTGGTCGCGAAGCTGAAAGAGTACAACGCTGCGCCTCCGTTACAAGGGTTTGGTATTTCTGCCCCGGAACAGGTAAAAGCAGCGATTGATGCAGGAGCTGCGGGCGCGATTTCTGGTTCGGCAATTGTTAAAATCATCGAGCAACATATTAATGAGCCAGAGAAAATGCTGGTAGCATTGAAAGCTTTTGTACAACCGATGAAAGCGGCAACACGCAGTTAATCCCACAGCCGTCAGTTCTGCTGACGGCATTTTGTATTCCTTTAACGAAGCCAGAAAAATCTTAATTTTATTTATTATTTGCCTTTTTACCGTTTTGCTTAACCCTAACATACGTCAACTTACGTCATTTTTCCGCCCAACAGTAATATAATCAAACAAATTAATCCCGCAACATAACACCAGTAAAATCAATAATTTTTCCTAAGTCACTTATTCCTCAGGCAATTGTTAATATACCTAGAAGTTTCCTCAAAAATATATTTCCCACCCTCCTTCTTGCCACACTTAATTTGACTAATTCTCATTAGCGGCTAATTTTAATGAGTGTCGACACACAACACTCATATTAATGAAACAATGCAACGCAACGGGAGAAATAACATGGCCGAACATCGTGGTGGTTCAGGAAATTTCGCCGAAGACCGTGAGAAGGCATCCGACGCAGGTCGTAAAGGCGGTCAGCACAGCGGCGGTAATTTTAAAAATGATCCGCAACGCGCATCCGAAGCGGGTAAAAAAGGCGGTCAACAAAGCGGTGGTAATAAATCAGGAAAATCCTGATTCACCGTTAATTATTAATATCAGCTGATAAAGATAATTGCATCTGCGGGCCGTATGGCTCGCAGTGATTCCACTGGAGAAAAATATGAATATGAAGACCATTGAAGATGTATTTATTCACCTGCTTTCAGATACCTACAGCGCAGAAAAACAGTTAACCCGTGGACTGGCAAAACTCGCAAGAGCAACATCAAACGAAAAATTAAGTCAGGCTTTTCATGCGCACCTCGAGGAAAATCATGGACAGATTGAACGAATTGATTAAGTTGTGGAATCCGAATCGAACCTGAAAATTAAGCGCATGAAATGTGTGACAATGGAAGGTCTTATTGAAGAAGCTAATGAGGTCATCGAAAGCACCGAGAAAAACGAAGTGCGTGATGCCGCACTGATTGCCGCTGCACAGAAAGTCGAGCACTATGAGATCGCCAGTTACGGGACCTTAGCGACGCTGGCTGAACAATTAGGTTACCGTAAAGCAGCGAAGCTTCTTAAAGAAACCCTGGAAGAAGAAAAGGCTACCGATATCAAACTGACTGATCTGGCCCTTAATAACGTAAATAAGAAAGCCAAAAATAAAGCCTGAAATATGAACTTAAACTTTCAGTAATTTTATAAAGAGGACATTTTCATGAATCGTATTGAACATTATCATGACTGGCTACGTGACGCCCATGCAATGGAAAAGCAAGCAGAATCTATGCTTGAATCAATGGCCAGCCGCATAGATAATTATCCTGATTTACGCGCACGTATTGAACAACATCTTAGCGAAACTAAAAACCAGATTGTTCAACTGGAAACTATTCTTGACCGTAATGACATTTCGCGCTCAGTCATTAAAGATTCGATGAGTAAAATGGCGGCGCTTGGGCAGTCTATTGGTGGTATTTTCCCTTCTGATGAAATTGTAAAAGGTTCAATTAGCGGCTATGTCTTCGAGCAATTTGAAATCGCCTGCTATACCTCACTATTAGCTGCGGCAAAAAATGCCGGTGATACAGCCTCTATTCCGGTCATCGAAGCGATTTTAAATGAGGAAAAGCAGATGGCCGACTGGCTGATTCAGCATATTCCGCAAACAACTGAGAAATTTTTAATTCGCTCTGAAGCTGATGGCGTAGAAGCGAAGAAATAATACCCTTTATGCCATGTCCTTATTGACCCCGTAATTACGGGGTCATTTTTGCGGGGAATTAAAAGCGATAACCTGCTGAGAACATAAACACCCACGGATCGAGGCGTACGCTATCGTGTTGCTGTGCACCGCCCAGCTTATAATTGGCGGTAGTATCGATATCCATGTACCAGACTGGCAGGTTTTGAAAAAGGTAATAACCATTTGGTTATAAAAAGAAAAACAAGACTTTTAGTCGCTTTTTTATACCGATTCCCTGCTACATTAACTGTTTGATTTCGTTGAACTCTTTTTTAGTTTTGCAGGGGCTTATTCCTGTCAAATTGGTCTTCTCCCACCCGATACATCCACATATCGGTTGTTTGCCATACCAACGAATTTTCAGTATCCATAAAATGTTCATTTTTGTAGCGCAAAGCCCTGAATATTTAATCAGGGCTTTTTATGTAATGGAATGCATTCAACCGCGCCAGACTCGCCATTATCATCAAAAAATCTGCCCCCCTGCCGTGCAAAAATGCGAACAACATCACTCCACTAATCAGCCTGTTATGGCATGATTAGCACGCTGACCATTATAAAAACCTGATATGTAGTGGCACACTAAATTTGGTCACCTGATTAATGTTTAGCGATATTACAACAGGCACTCAATGAATACATGTTATAAGGCTCTCGCTCAGGAGCACTGAATCGTTCCATTCCTGAATTAAATTTCTGCGACTCTTCCATCACTATCTCCTGATAAATAATATCATGCGACCACGGTCGCACGGCTCTGAATACACGTCCTGTTTATCCCCCCTCACACAGGACTGGCGAGCATGATGGACAAACTCGCGAATCATAAACGCGGTAAAAAACCGGTGTGCATCGTTTTTGATTATCCCCGCACACTCGCGCAGAGGAGTATCCCGTAATGGCTGCGGTCTCTGTTAATGCGGGAACACGGCGACGATACAGCGCCAGTTATGGGTATGAAAATCCTCACTATCGCAAAGCTATATCAACCTGTAGTGATGCGAAATTACCCGTAGCAAAAGGTATCTCCGCACATCTGCAAGAACACAGCCTTAAACACTCAGATGAAATAATGATTTGTTAAGATTTATATTATATGTTCGACATGGTACAACACTTAAGGGATGAAATATGAACAGATACTCTAAACTTCAAATTCAATTACATTGGCTGACTCTCGTATTAATAGCTATAGCCTGTGCTGCCATGGAACTTCGAAGTTTGTTTCCTAAAGGGTCTTCCGCCTATTTGCTTATGAGAGAAACACATTACAATGCTGGTATATTTATCCTTCTACTGATGATAATAAGAGTAATTATCAATAATAAATATATAACACCAGCTATTACGCCGCCCCCACCTGCATGGCAAATGATATCAGCCAAATTCATGCAAACCCTGTTATACTTATCTTTTTTGGTGTTACCAATATCAGGACTTGCAATCATGGTTTTTGGAGGTAAAGCATGGAGCCTTCTGGGGATTGATATTCCCACTTTCGCTAACACCGACGGAGAAGTAAAATCCGTAGCCAAGACTATTCATGAATCACTTGCAAACATTGGTTATTTATTAATCACACTCCATGCTGGCGCTGCATTAATTCATCATTATATTCAGAAGGACAATACACTTGTCAGAATGCTCCCTGAGCACCAGCATGATAAAAAGTGAGGAAGAGAAGAACCATCACTCTGACAGGTATTTTATAATACCTGTCACACTCTGTACCTCAGTTTCAGTGACTATTAGTACGTCTCTGTCAGATAATTTGAATCTCTGACTAAATTATAAATGCGTTCACATGTCAATCCAGCGCGGTAATTTTCGTCAGCTCGTTTAGCATAATATCCAGCTTCTTCTGCAAGGCTTCCGGGCATGTCGGCGAGCATTGCGACGTTGCTTTCGATTGTTTTGCTTCTGACGGTAGCGGCAATATTTGCGGTATGCTCTGCCGATTCCAGTCTGACTGGTAAGCTTTGTTGCTTTTTCCCGCAACTGACTAACAGTGGCAGATAAACCAGCAACAGTAGCATTGGCTTTGACAGCTTTCTCTTGTGCATCTTTGACAGCCTCATCACGGGCAACAATACGCCCCTGTTCAATCCTCCTGGTAGCAATCTGCGTATTAACAATCTGCGACGACTCTTCACTGTCCCGCTCAGCCCATTTCGTTTGCCATTCTCTTTCACACCAGACATTTCCGGCAATAAATGAGCCAATTGACAGCAATACAATGGCCACAAGCTTAATCAATTATCTATCCCCCAGCACGTCAGCATGCTTTCCTGGTCACGCCGTGATACCTGACCGTAGCAGTTGTTTGAGCGAATACGGCAGTCTTTGCCACCATCCTTAATCCACCAGCGAATCGCCTCGCAGGCACCTTTACGATCACCGGCATTAAGCCGCTTATAAAACGTCGACGGGAAACACTTACCTGGGCCAATGTTGTACGGACAGAACGACGCGATACCTGCTTTCTGCGGCTCAGTCAGCGATACCTGGATATTTTCCTCCACCCACGCCAGCGCCTTATTGCGCTCGATGGCGTTCACCTGCTCGCATTTTGTCTTCGTCAGTTTCATGCCAGGAACGACAGGCTTACCGTCCACCATTGTGGCACCACGGCAGATGGTCCAGATACCCGTACCATCACGGTATGCTGTTATGTGGTTGCCTTCCTTTTCATCCAGAAACTGGTCGAGAATTTCAGGCGCAGAAGCCCCTGCGGCAATCATCGCCAGAACGGCAGCCGACAGGCCGTATTTGATTTTTGCACTCATGGATATTTATCAGGATTTATCGGTTTCTCATTCCATGGTATGTCTGGTGCGTAATCCAACATTCACAACACATATAATCAATATACTCACCGGGACACATCAGATAACAACAAATGAGATTTTATAAATGAATAACAAAGACAATTTACGCAGGGAGTTTTTGCAGGTAATGAATGAAAATATTAAGTCAGAGCTCCGGAGACTTATCACGGATAATAGCGAAACCACTAGAGCCATTCTCGCAGAGCCTTACGGCAAACTGTCAACAGAAACGATGGATATCGTTATCACCACATTAACACCATTAATGCTTCTGCATCTGAAACACCATATTAACAAATGGGTTAATGAGGAATTCAGTCGCCCTGATTGCCCATGGGATAAGAATTATGCATGCCTGCAAAAAAAGCGAATTTTCAATAATCTATCATTAAAATTCAGATAGCCAGAAACCTGTAGTACCCCTTTTTCCCTTGGTTCCCATGACAGGCACAAACCATAATGTACTTTACTGAATGGTGGTTATCAGAATCACAAAGAAGAGGCTTCATCAGCGATGCTTACTTTTCTGCACCACTGACCAGTGCTTCAATCCCCGCAGCAACCTGAAAATCCCCCATTATCCAGGCAATCATGTATCCCTTTAACAACCAGTTAGTATTTTTTATTCATCACCTACTCTCCACGCGCCGCCTTACGACGATCATCTTTAATTTTGAAATACAGATTCGTCAGGTACGTCAGCAAACCAAACAGCAGACTCCCCAGCACACCTATCGCCGCCCACTGAGACGGGGATAGCCTGTCCAGCAACTGCAGAAACCAGTATCCCGTCCCCACCGCAGACGTGGTGTATGACACTCCTGTTGTGATTTTTTCCATCTGGTACATATCCCCGCCTCCCGTTCACCGAAAGCGCACGATAACAAAAGACCACCGCGATATGCTGGTGGCCTGTGCGTCATGTATCACAGCATGGTCGCTGGTTCAGGCTGCAGTACATCAGCCGGTTGTTCTCCAGCACCGGGTTGTGCCTCAGGTTGTTCGCTGCTGTTTTCCACCGGAGAGTCTGCTGTATTCTCACCATCCCCTGCCTGTGGCGCAGATGCCCCCTCAGCAGGTCCGATAAGCTCATCCAGAATCGCTTCCACATCAGCATCAATCTGAGCCTCAAACGTTTTACGGATAGATGCTTTCAGCGTACCGCGTACTTCTTCAGTGCGCAGCGCAGACTTCACTGCATCAGCAGTGACAAGTTTTTTCATTTCTGTCATGGGATTTTCTCGCTGTGAGATGTGATTACGGGAGGGGGGGAGCTTTTGGCTCAGCTGACTGACTGGCGCTGATTTTTTCAGCCGCCATGGCATCAATTTTTTTACGGATGTAGTTACGGATGATTTTATAACCGCCACTCACCAGATATAAGACACATACCACCGTGCAGAAATACAATAAAATAAGCTGTAAAAATATCATTATCCCTCCCAATTATTGATATGGTGTTGACATCGTTAATACCTGTTGGTTAAAAAAGCGTCCTGCATTTTTTGCTTTGGACATAACGACCTCTGCCGCCGGTTTCCTTGTTTTCCCTTTCCCGGCGGCATTTTTTTATCCTGCTGACGGGTTATTCACTTCCACCATAATGCTGCCAATCAGTACCGGATACGTTGCATTACTGGTGATATCGGTCAGGCGTAACTTGTCTGCCGCCAGTGTCCCTACCGGAGACTGCGACAGCATGAACGGTGTCCCGTCCTGTCCATCAATCACCGGCGTCACCTGAATGCTGGTAATATGCCCGTACGGCCTGCATAAGTGACGACATATGGATGTATTTCAGATGATGTACCCACCTTGTGGTTCATTCGCATAAAAGAAGCCCCTCCAAAGAGGGGCTGATGGCCGCATTTACTTCCATCGTCGGTATGACGCCGGGAGCCTCCCGGTGAATCCTGCAATGACCAGACAGGATACGTAACTGGCCTATGCGATAACGCGACCAAACATATGTCATTATTCCCATCTGCACAGGGGGATTCACAATGCGATTATTATTTGAATAACAGAAACCCAAGGAAGATCAACACTGTGATATTAATAAAACTCAATATTCATATTTTATTATCGAATACAGAAATAAAAACCTTTACCACCTCCAGATAATAATAATCACCATTTATTCTTATATGATAAAAAAATACAACATAAAAGATATCTCATTGAAAAACAAAAAGCCATCATGTTAAAAACACAACACATATACGCCCACAAGAAAACACACAATATAAACATTGGAGCAATATTCATGAACAAATACATTACAATACCTGCATTGCTAATAATAAATATCAGCATCCCTACTGCCAATGCTGACAGCATTTCCTTATCATTAGCTAATGATGATGCTGGCTTCTTTCAATCTACGCTCAACAAGATTTATAGCCATAAAGATGAAAAACGCGACGATTATACACAGGGGCTTTTCATTGGCTATAGCCATAATGTTACAGAGTCAGGTCAGCTATCGTTTCATCTTGCACAAGATATTTATTCTCCATCCGGTACAAATAAAAGGCACCCAATAGCTGTAACCGGGGACAGAGCCTTTAGTGCATATCTTCATACGGGAGTTGAATGGAGCGATGTCATTACAAACTGGTTTCGCTATCGTTTTGGTACGGATTTTGGCGTAGTAGGACCTGATGCCGGTGGACAAAAAGTTCAGAATAAAGCACATACAATTATTCATGCTGAAAAATATCAAGCCTGGGATGATCAAATTGAAAATCGCTACGGTTATACAGTTAAAGGCATGGTATCTCTTACACCCAATATTGAATTAATGGGCACAAACATTGGAGTTTACCCTGAACTATCAGCAGTAAGTGGCAACTTGTTTCAGTATATTGGATATGGAGCAACATTTGCCATTGGAAATGATAAAATATTTAACTCAGACAATGGTTTTGGCCTGCTTGCGAACAGGGGATTAATCCACTCATCCGGGAATAGTGGATTAATATACAAAGTATTTGCCGGTATTGAACGACGCGAAGTCGATCGCAACTATACTTTGCAAGGAAAAACACTTCAAACAAGGAGTGAAACTGTTTCGCTAAACAGAACTGTTGATGAATATCGTGTCGGCGCAACAGTAGGTTATTCTCCGGTTGCTTTAACCTTGTCGTTAAATCGTGTATCACCAGAGTTTAAAACGGGTAAAGATTACTCTTACATTAATGGCGCAATCACTTTCATCTTCTGATTGTCAACCTACCACCGCCCCTTCCATAATTTCATTATGTGACTCTGAGGGTGCTTTCTGGCATATACAGAAATATTACTCAGAGTCAATTTTATCAGGCACACCGTAAAGCCCACCATTCCTGACATCCTCACCCATCTTCGCACTTCATTACTCTAGTGGGGTAGATATCAGGAGAATATTTTTACAAAAGATTATTAAGAATATCGACAACATCGTCAAAAAGACCAGTCCAGAAGAGTTAGTAAGCTTATAAGTATATTTTCAGATGGAACAACTGGATGTATTTTCTAACATAATCCGTCCTCCCCAATAAATTCCAGACTGGCGGCGTTGATAAACTCACAACTGCATATTTTCACAGGTCAAGCATGGGTCATTAAGCCTGTCTCTGATAGACCTACTGCTTTTGCGCAAAGCAGTAGAGCTGAGGTTTGCTTATGACCCCAACGCATGAGAATATAGCTGGTAGGTGCTGCTAACACCCACCAGCCCCGCCCATTACCCCAAATTAAAGAGTCTTCTCTGCGTAAGGCGTCTATAACAACCGAACTGATAATCTG
Source organism: Escherichia sp. 93.1518 (assembly GCF_013368915.2). Classification (NCBI taxonomy): domain Bacteria; kingdom Pseudomonadati; phylum Pseudomonadota; class Gammaproteobacteria; order Enterobacterales; family Enterobacteriaceae; genus Escherichia; species Escherichia sp. 93.1518. The sequence continues at coordinate 27,202 of NZ_JABWMT020000011.1, read as the reverse complement.
CGAGAGCCGCCATAACAAGCTGGGTCAGTATAAACCGGCAGCGTTCGCGTGAAAGGTAAGTATTCTGCGCAATTTCCCGACATCGCCGGCCGGTGGAGCTTAATTCATTAAACACCACTTTGTCAGCTTCAGTCATATCCTGCTGTTTTAGCATGTCTTTTCCCTTTTCCTGTTAACGTGGCACACTAATAAGTCTTGTCTGAAAAGCCAGCAAGATAAAAGCACTATTCACGACCACCAGCGTCTTTACCGTACTACACCAAGCCTACGGGCACAAAAAACCGCTCAATGGCGGGAAATAAAAATTCTTTGTTACTCAGGAAATTTTAACGCACTCTGATTTCATTAATTTCAAAGTCATCAATATGCCCTCTATTAAGTATGACGAACTTCATACTCACGCTCCTGTACGATTTCGATAACACCAGACGTTCATCATAGCGTGCAATAACGTAATACCAGACATTCTCATAGTAGAGCGCCTGATATTCCTGGTTAAACTGGGGTTTGTACCAACCGGCAATAAGAGAGAATGTCCAGAAATAAATCATAAATCCGACCATCATGAATTCAATCCGGTGATGACGAATAAAAGACACTTCCGAAATACATTTGTCTGAGATAAGCCTCCTGCCTGACCTGACAAGAAGTGTGATTATTAAAACTGTAATAACACATAAAGCCAGTGCATCTGACGCAAGGTGCTGATGAATTGCCGGAAACTCCAAAACAGGCGGAACAAAAAGCAGCAATATTGCCAGAAAAAGCCTGATAAAACTCAAATTCTGTATATTATTTTTTTGTTTTATGCCTAAAAAGAAAACAATACCAACTCCCCATCCAACAAGAAATATAACGATAACTGTAACAGCATAAAACAAACTGCGGGCCACATCATCAACGCCAGCCCCAACAACTCACCATGGAAATCCATAGTAAAAGGAAGTACCCCATCCATAGAAATAAGCACTTCCCCACCCAAGACACAGGCAGAAGCTATTGCAGCAGGAGCGAACAGCCGTCTTGCCAGGCAACAAATGGAACAAATGCTCAGCCTGCAGGAGAAAATTATTAATGATACCGGTGGTTCATCAACCATTTCCGTTTTTCTGAATAGTTACAGAAAAATTCAACAGGAAAGATATGAAAACGGAGAGATCACTCAACACACTGAAACAGAAAGCGCCCCCTCTCAGGGTATTTGATGAACGTTTTGGCACCAGGCCATTAGATGCCATAACCGTAAAAGATGTGGTATCGGTGCTGGAAGATTACAAGGCAAAAGGACATAACAGAATGGGACAAATTTTCAGGAAAGTACTGATCGATGTTTTCCGGGAGGCTCAGCAAATTGGCGATGTCCCGCCAGGCTTTAACCCTGCAGAATCGGCAAAAAAACCACAGGTACGGATATCAAGGCAACGACTGACCTTTGATGAGTGGATGATGATCTATAATGCAGCGGAAAAGGATGGTTACTTTTTACAACGCGGTATGCAACTGGCTCTGATGACGGAGCAGCATCTTTCCGCTATTTGCAAAATGCAGTTTTCGGATATCAGAGATGGCTACCTCCATGTCGAGCAACAAAAAACAGGAGCCCGGATCGCCATCCCTCTTGCCCTGCGTTGCGACAAATTAAGTCTTACTCTGGGTGATGTGGTGTCATCCTGTCGTGACTGCGTTCTAAGTCCGTGGTTATTACATCATCATCACGCTAAAGGGACAGGTAAACATGGCGGGATGGTTAAGCCAGCAACGTTAACAATTGCATTTAAAAAAGCCAGGGATTCTGTGGATTACAACTGCCGTGCTAATGGCACCCCACCCTCTTTCCATGAGCAGAGCTCTCTATCAGAACGATTGTTCAGAGAACAGGGAATTGATACCAAAATTTTGCTGGACCATTCGAATCAAAAAATGACCGATATTTACAACAACGCACGCGGTAAGGAATGGAAAAAACTGGTCATTTGATGACCAGTTTTGCAGAGGAGTTTTGCAGAGGTTTTGCAGAGAAAATTAAAAACGATATCCTGCTGAGAACATAAACACCCACGGATCGAGGCGTACGCTATCGTGTTGCTGTGCACCGCCCAGCTTATAATTGGCGGTAGTATCGATATCCATGTACCAGACTGACATGTTAACCAACCAGTCACGGTTAATCAGATAATCAACCCCCACCTGCCCGGCTGCTCCCCAGGAATCTTTCAGACTGAGATCGGAAAGCCCGGCCTCTTTGCCATGATCGTTAAATCCATTATCAAAGAACGTGGTGTAGTTAATACCGGCACCAACGTAAGGACGGAATTTGCTGCTGGCATCACCAAAATACCACTGCGCCATCAGTGTTGGCGGCAGATGATGGACTGTTGCAATATCACCGGTCGCGCGAGTACCAATTTTATGGCGGAAAGGCGTCGCTGCCAGTAATTCAACACCGATATTGTCAGTCGCCATATACGTAAACGTCAGGCCCAACTGAGTGTTATTAGTCACACTAAACCCACCCAAACTTCCTAATGTACCACCAGCGCCTTCTGTCGGACGCACAGTCGCAGAACCTGCACGCATAAAAAACTCGCCTGCTTCATGCGCAAAGGCCGTGCCAGAGAGAAGAGTTGTTACTGCCAAAGCCGCCACTGTTAATTTTTTCATATCCGCTCCGTCGTTATGGTTATAAAAACGTGACAAATATACCTACATTGGAGTAACAAATGATCCTACACAGATCACACTACATTCTCTAAATCACCATTTATTGATCTGGATTAATTTAGAAGTTGCATCAAAAATCCTGGTTAACGTGATTTAAATCAATTTTTATATATTTTCGCTGCGCAAATATTAACGCGCTCGCCACTTGCTCCTGTCTGCACACATAAATGCCAACAATTACCTCCGCTTTACAAAGATATGCTTTTCCATACATGACCTGATGCTGCCACTGAGAGGCTAACCAGGGTACAATTGCCCGCTAATTAACACCTGCATAAAACTCAAGGAGAGTGCATGTCTATCACGGCGCAGTCCGTATACCGTGACACCGGAAATTTCTTCCGTAATCAATTTATGACCATTCTGTTGGTATCGTTGCTTTGTGCATTTATCACAGTGGTGTTAGGACATGTTTTCTCACCCAGTGACGCTCAACTTGCGCAGCTCAATGACGGTGTACCCGTTAGTGGCGGCGGTGGGTTGTTCGACCTGGTACAAAATATGTCCCCGGAACAACAGCAGATTTTGCTGCGTGCGTCTGCCGCTTCTACCTTTTCAGGATTAATCGGTAACGCCATTCTTGCGGGCGGCGTATTATTAATGATCCAGCTAGTGTCCGCCGGTCAGCGGGTCAGCGCATTACGGGCAATTGGCGCGAGCGCTCCGGTATTACCGAAGCTATTCTTGCTAATCCTCCTGACGACATTGATTGTGCAAATAGGCATCATGCTGGTGGTCGTTCCTGGTATCATCATGGCCATCCTGCTGGCGTTGGCTCCCGTGATGCTGGTCCAGGATAAAATGGGCATTTTCGCCTCCATGCGCAGCAGTATGCGGCTGACATGGGCGAATATGCGTCTGGTGGCACCTGCGGTATTGAGCTGGTTACTGGCAAAAACTCTGTTGTTGCTGTTTGCCTCTTCGTTTGCCGCATTAACCCCAGAAATTGGCGCTGTACTGGCGAACACCTTGAGCAACCTGATTTCAGCCGTATTGCTCATCTATCTGTTCCGTCTGTACATGTTGATTCGCCAATAACCCTAAGCATTTGATTACGGAATCGTAAAATGAAGCAGTTTCTTGATTTTCTACCGCTGGTTGTCTTCTTCGCGTTCTATAAGATTTATGACATCTATGCGGCAACTGCGGCGCTGATCGTCGCCACAGCGATTGTGCTTATTTATAGCTGGGTTCGCTTTCGTAAGGTTGAGAAGATGGCCCTGATCACCTTTGTTCTGGTGGTCGTCTTCGGCGGTCTGACGCTTTTCTTCCACAATGATGAGTTTATTAAATGGAAGGTCACCGTTATTTACGCACTGTTTGCCGGTGCCTTGTTGGTTAGCCAATGGGTAATGAAAAAGCCGCTGATTCAACGTATGTTGGGTAAAGAGCTTACCCTGCCGCAGCCAGTATGGTCGAAGTTGAATCTGGCCTGGGCAGTCTTTTTTATCCTTTGCGGGCTGGCAAACATCTATATCGCTTTCTGGCTGCCACAAAATATTTGGGTCAACTTCAAAGTGTTCGGTCTGACCGCCCTCACCTTAATCTTCACGCTGTTAAGCGGTATCTATATCTACCGCCACATGCCACAGGAAGATAAATCATAACCAGACAGCCAGTCCTTCGGGGCTGGCGCTGTATCTCCTCTGTTCTCCTCAGGAAAATCATAGTAGCATCGCGCCTGTGATTTTCCTTTTTAGTCGGTTTTACCATGTCAACAACACATAACGTCCCCCAGGGCGATCTGGTTTTACGAACTTTAGCCATGCCTGCCGATACCAATGCCAATGGCGATATTTTTGGTGGTTGGTTGATGTCGCAGATGGATATTGGTGGTGCCATTCTGGCAAAAGAAATTGCACATGGTCGCGTCGTGACCGTTCGCGTGGAAGGCATGACTTTTCTGCGACCTGTAGCAGTCGGTGATGTGGTGTGCTGCTATGCGCGCTGTGTCAAGAAAGGGACAACATCTGTCAGCATTAATATTGAAGTGTGGGTGAAAAAGGTGGCGTCTGAACCACTTGGGCAACGCTATAAAGCGACGGAAGCATTATTTAAGTATGTCGCGGTTGATCCTGAAGGAAAGCCTCGCGCCTTACCCGTTGAGTAATAGTCAAAAGCCTCCGGTCGGAGGCTTTTGACTTTTTGCTTACTGAATTTCGGTGGTGCCGTTAATTTTAAACAGAATATTTACCACAATTCCACTTCCTGGCTTACCCGGCTCGTAGCGCCATCTACGCATCGCGTTTTTCACTTCGCGCTCAAACATGTTTGCGGGTTTGGCGGAAAGAATTTGTACGTTATCCACGCGACCATCCGGTGTAACGTCAAATTTAACTTTAACCTGCCCTTCAATGCGCAATGCCTGCGCGCGCGCTGGATACTGCGGCTGATTACGGCTTAATGCGCGTGGTCCTGACGCCACACTGGTGACCGGTTTGCTGGTTGCAGCCGTTGCCGTACTTGATGTCGGGCGTGCGGGTGCCGTATTTTCAAACGGTGATGCCGGACGCGACTCCGCTGGTTTAACATCGCGCTTTGGCTGTTCCTGCACCTTTTTCACTGGCTTCGGTTTTGGCTTAGGTTTCGGCTTCGGCTTTTCAATGACCACCGGCGCTTCTTTTGGCGGTTCTGGTAATGGTTCAGGTTCCGGCTCTGGCTCCGCCACCGGCTCTGGTGGCGGTTGAACAGCTTGTGGCGGTTCAAGATCGGCTGGCGCAACCATGGTGACAGAAATCGGCTGCGCGGGCGCAGGTAGTTCAATAACCTGATGTACCGAGGTATAGAGTAGACCCGCCACGACAGCACCGTGAATGCAGACTGAAAGTAACGTCGGCCAGGGGAAGCGGCGAGGTAAATCAAGGGTCATTGAAGTCATAATCATTTCAGTAGAAAAACCAGGCCTCGATTTTAAATGCAAATAGCAATCATATTCAATAACGCAAAACGATCAGGATCAGTGAAAACGCAATTTTTGGCGTAATTAGCCTGACTTTATCCAGACTCTTAACAAAGACATCATCTTTCCGTTGCAGATCTTCGCCCTTTCAAATAACGTACTTTACAACTTTTCCGAACAAGGAGTTGTGCCCGTGTTGTATGTAATTTACGCTCAAGACAAAGCCGATAGTCTCGAAAAACGCCTTTCCGTTCGTCCGGCACATTTAGCGCGTTTGCAGTTACTGCATGATGAAGGTCGTTTGCTGACTGCGGGACCCATGCCAGCAGTTGATAGCAATGATCCTGGTGCCGCTGGTTTTACCGGTTCGACGGTGATTGCTGAATTTGAATCTCTGGAAGCAGCGCAAGCCTGGGCCGATGCCGATCCTTACGTGGCGGCCGGAGTGTATGAACAAGTTTCAGTAAAGCCCTTTAAGAAAGTATTCTGAATAGAGGCTCCACATCTTAGAACACGGTTTTAGCAACCGTGTTCTTGTTTGGCCTTTCCTTGTAGGTATGCCATCGCAGCCACCATCACAAACAGATAATAACTTTATCTGTATTTCTTTATACGATGTCAGCATATTCAGGAAAAATGCCCCTCCCGGACAAGGTATTGCTCAATCAAATCCTTTGATTACTGCGGATAAAGTCATCTACTATTGTTTAACATATTCACGCGTCGCATGTATGTTCACATTATGTACGCGTAGAGATAATTAAACAAAATTGTGGTTACAGAGGTATCAGTGAGTCACTGGGCTACATTCAGGCAAACAGCAGTAAATTTATGGGTGACCCTGCGGCACGATATTATCGCGCTAGCCGTCTTTTTAAATGGATTGCTTATTTTTAAAACAATCTATGGCATGTCGGTCAATCTGCTCGATATCTTCCATATCCAGGCGTTTTCGGAACTTGATCTCTCCTTGCTGGCCAATGCGCCGCTGTTTATGCTCGGCGTCTTTCTTGTTCTGAATTCGATCGGCTTGTTATTTCGGGCAAAACTGGCATGGGCAATCAGTATTATTTTGTTGTTAATAACACTGATTTACACCCTTCATTTTTATCCCTGGCTGAAATTCAGCATCGGTTTTTGCATCTTTACGCTGGTGATTTTACTGGTGCTGCGCAAAGACTTCTCACACAGTAGTGCCGCAGCCGGGACAATTTTTGCTTTTATTAGTTTTACGACGTTACTGTTTTACTCCACCTACGGCGCGCTGTATTTAAGCGAGGGTTTCAATCCGCGAATAGAGAGCCTGATGACCGCCTTCTATTTTTCGATAGAAACGATGTCAACCGTGGGCTATGGCGATATCGTCCCCGTTTCTGAATCGGCACGCCTGTTTACTATTTCCGTCATTATTTCTGGCATTACCGTTTTCGCCACCTCCATGACCTCTATTTTTGGTCCCCTTATCCGAGGAGGATTCAATAAACTTGTGAAAGGAAACAAGCATACGATGAATCGTAAAGATCACTTTATTGTTTGCGGTCACTCCATTCTGGCAATCAACACGATTCTACAACTGAATCAACGCGGACAAAACGTAACTGTTATCAGTAACTTGCCAGAAGATGACATCAAACAACTTGAGCAACGCTTAGGCGACAATGCTGATGTTATTCCCGGTGACAGCAATGACAGTTCGGTATTAAAGAAAGCGGGAATTGATCACTGTCGAGCTATTCTGGCACTCAGTGATAACGATGCAGATAACGCTTTTGTCGTCCTGTCAGCCAAAGATATGAGCAAAGATGTCAAAACGGTGCTTGCGGTCAGTGATAGCAAAAACCTGAACAAAATTAAAATGGTACATCCGGACATCATTCTTTCGCCGCAGCTTTTTGGCAGCGAAATTCTGGCGCGGGTTTTAAATGGTGAAGAGATTAATAATGATATGCTCGTCTCAATGTTGCTGAACTCCGGGCATGGTATTTTCAGCGATGACGATGAAACGAAAACTGGCAGTAATGAATCGGCACAAAAATAGATTATAAAGGCCGAAGGCAAACTTATCGGGCACCGCGATGGTGCCCGTAACATTCAGATATTGTAGATCGCAAACAATAACGAGTTACGCTGTTTGTTTAGAATGCACTTCCTGATGCTGTGGATACGCATATTTCGGCGAGACTGCCCCTCAAGCCAACGCGATTTACGCCGGCTAGCCTGACGCTGCATACGCCAGCGTCCCACTTCCGTTCTACTCCGCTTCATGTTAACTACTCTATGCAATAACAGAGCGGTCATTATACCCTCGCCCCCGACGCTGACCAGTGCTTTTCCCGCGTTTTTATTTGCCAGATGAATCCATATGCGTAAACTCATAACAATGCGCTTTCAAAAGGATTTCTAATCTATGACAACCGTTTATACGTTGGTGAGTTGGTTGGCCATTCTGGGATACTGGTTGCTCATTGCAGGCGTAACATTACGCATTCTGATGAAACGACGTGCAGTTCCCTCCGCCATGGCCTGGCTGTTGATCATTTATATTCTGCCGCTGGTCGGAATTATTGCCTATCTTGCAGTCGGCGAACTCCACTTAGGTAAACGCCGTGCCGAACGCGCCAGAGCGATGTGGCCTTCTACCGCTAAATGGCTTAACGATCTTAAAGCCTGTAAACATATCTTCGCGGAAGAAAACAGCAGTGTCGCCGGGCCGTTATTCAAGCTCTGCGAGCGTCGTCAGGGGATCGCCGGGGTCAAAGGAAATCAGCTACAACTGATGACCGAATCTGATGATGTAATGCAGGCGTTAATCCGCGACATCCAGCTCGCCCGGCATAATATTGAGATGGTGTTTTATATCTGGCAACCCGGCGGTATGGCGGATCAGGTAGCTGAGTCATTGATGGCAGCAGCCCGACGCGGTATTCATTGCCGACTGATGCTCGATTCCGCCGGTAGCGTCGCGTTCTTCCGCAGTCCGTGGCCAGAACTGATGCGTAATGCCGGTATCGAAGTGGTCGAGTCCCTAAAAGTTAATCTGATGCGCGTATTTTTACGCCGTATGGATCTGCGCCAGCACCGCAAGATGATCATGATCGATAACTACATTGCCTATACCGGCAGCATGAACATGGTCGATCCGCGCTTCTTCAAACAGGATGCAGGTGTAGGACAATGGATTGACCTGATGGCGCGTATGGAAGGTCCTATTGCTACCGCAATGGGGATTATTTATTCCTGTGACTGGGAGATTGAAACTGGAAAACGCATTCTGCCACCACCGCCAGACGTCAATATTATGCCGTTTGAGCAGGCCAGCGGCCATACGATCCATACCATTGCTTCTGGCCCCGGTTTCCCGGAAGACCTGATTCACCAGGCCCTGCTCACCGCTGCATATTCGGCGCGCGAATATTTAATTATGACGACGCCCTACTTCGTGCCCAGCGATGATTTGCTTCACGCTATTTGCACGGCAGCGCAACGTGGTGTTGATGTCAGTATTATCCTGCCACGTAAAAATGACTCAATGCTGGTTGGCTGGGCCAGCCGCGCGTTCTTTACTGAACTACTGGCTGCAGGGGTTAAAATTTATCAGTTTGAAGGCGGATTACTGCATACCAAGAGCGTGCTGGTCGATGGCGAGTTAAGTCTGGTGGGCACCGTTAACCTCGATATGCGTAGTCTTTGGCTGAACTTTGAAATCACGCTGGCGATCGACGATAAAGGTTTTGGTGCTGACCTCGCCGCCGTTCAGGACGATTATATTTCGCGTTCACGTTTACTTGATGCGCGATTGTGGGCGAAACGACCACTCTGGCAGCGCGTTGCCGAGCGACTGTTTTACTTCTTCAGCCCGTTGCTGTAAAACGTGGCCAACAGATGTTAAACGGGTAGTGACTATGGATATGGATTTAAACAATCGCCTGACCGAAGATGAAACACTTGAACAGGCCTATGATATTTTTCTCGAACTGGCCGCAGATAATCTCGATCCGGCTGATGTTCTGCTGTTCAATCTTCAGTTTGAAGAGCGCGGCGGTGCGGAGTTATTCGACCCGGCAGAAGACTGGCAGGAGCATGTTGATTTCGACTTGAACCCGGACTTTTTTGCCGAAGTGGTGATTGGCCTGGCGGACAGTGAAGATGGTGAAATCAACGATATTTTCGCCCGTATCCTGTTATGCCGCGAAAAAGATCACAAACTTTGCCATATTATCTGGCGAGAATAAATAATCGCTTTTGGTGTGATAAAGGGCTGACAGTTGTCAGCCCTTTTTGTTTTAAAGCGGATCGACTTTCAGGCAAGAAACGGCATGTCTGAAACTCCCCTCCAGCACAGGTCGCGTTTTGGCACACTCAGGACCGGCAATCGGGCAGCGGGTACGGAAAACACAACCGGAAGGCGGGTTGATCGGCGACGGTAATTCCCCTTCCAGTAACTGAATAGATTTATTCTTTTCCAGATCCGGGTCAGGAATGGGCACTGCCGACATCAATGCTTTGGTATAAGGATGCAGCGGATTATGGTAGACCTCATCATACGTCCCCAGTTCTACCGCATGTCCGAGATACATCACCAGCACGCGATCGGAAATGTGTTTTACCACTGCCAGATCGTGGGCGATAAAGATTAATGACAATCCCATCTCACGTTGCAACTGCTGGAGCAGGTTGACTACCTGCGCCTGAATTGACACATCCAGCGCCGACACCGGCTCATCGCAGATAATCAGCTTCGGTTCAAGAATAAGTGCACGAGCAATCCCGATACGCTGACACTGCCCGCCGGAGAACTCATGCGGATAGCGGTTAATCAGATTGGGTAGCAAGCCAACTTTCATCATCATCGCCTTCACGCGCTCACGAACTTCCTGACGTGACATTTTCGGATGATAGGTGCGCAGCGGTTCTGCGATGATCTCGCCGATGGTCATACGTGGATTCAGCGACGCCAGCGGATCCTGAAAAATCATCTGGATATCACTACGAACGGCACGCCATTCATCGGGCTTCATCCCCAACAACTCTTTGCCTAACCAGGCAACACGACCGTCAGTAGCCTTGACCAAACCGATGATGGCACGAGCAAAGGTGGACTTACCGCATCCCGATTCCCCTACCACACCTAATGTTTCCCCTTCATACAGGCGAAGCGTGACACCATCGACCGCTTTCAGCGTTTTTGCCGGTTGCCAGAACCACTGTTTGCCATCTTTGATCTCAAAGTGCACTTTCAGGTCAGCGATTTCGAGGAGGACTTTTCTTCCTTCGGTTACAGCATTCATAACAGCTCCTCCACCGGTTTAAAGCAGGCACGCAGACGACCAGGCGTAAACTCTTCCAGCGGCGGCGCACTACTACAAATTTCCATCGCATACGGACAACGTGGCTGGAACGGGCAACCTTTCGGTAATCGTAGTAGGTTTGGCGGATTACCCGGGATGGTCAACATGGTTTCACCTTCCGCATCAAGGCGCGGCACCGCATTCAGCAAACCGATAGAATAAGGATGAACGGGTTGATAAAAGACATCGCGCGCATTGCCATATTCCATCGTGCGCCCGGCGTACATCACCAGCACTTTGTCACAGATCCCCGCCACGACACCAAGATCGTGAGTGATCATAATGATGGCGGTATTAAATTCCCGCTTCAGTTCATTCAATAGCGTCATGATCTGCGCCTGTACGGTCACGTCCAGCGCGGTTGTCGGCTCATCGGCAATCAGCAGTTTAGGCCGACACAGCAACGCCATCGCAATCATGACGCGCTGACGCATCCCACCAGAAAATTCATGCGGGAACATCTTCATGCGCTTACGCGCTTCTGGCATTTTTACTGCATCAAGCATCCGCACCGACTCTTCAAACGCTTCAGCCTTGCTCATGCTTTTATGCAGCATCAGCACTTCCATCAACTGCTCACCGACGCGCATATAAGGATTTAATGAGGTCATCGGATCCTGAAAAATCATCGAGATTTGTTCAGCGCGCAGTTTGTTGAGTTCTCGCTCTGGAAGATTGAGGATTTCTCGCCCATTGAACGTTGCCGAGCCGCCAATATGTCCGTTGGCAGCCAGCAGCCCCATTAAGGCAAACGCGGTTTGCGATTTACCCGAACCAGATTCACCAACGATACCCAGAGTTTCCCCGGCACGCAGGGAAAAATTCAAATCATTGACCGCCGTGACGTCGCCATCCGGGGTACTAAAGGTGACACGCAAATCTTTCACGTTCAGCAGTGCGTCAGCCTGTTGTTGTGCGAGCGGCACAGTTGCAGTTTCAATTACGCTCATGGCTGCACTCCTTAACGATCTTTCGGGTCGAGGGCATCACGCAAGCCATCGCCGATAAAGTTGAAACAAAACAGCGTCACCACGAGAAATCCCGCAGGGAACAGCAGTAACCACGGAGAGACCTCCATTGAGTTCGCGCCATCACTCAGCAATGCGCCCCAGCTGCTTAACGGCTCTTGTGTACCCAGCCCCAGGAAGCTTAAAAAGGATTCAAAGAGGATCATGCTGGGCACCAGTAGCGATGCGTAGACCACCACCACGCCGAGCACGTTGGGCACAATATGGCGAATTACAATGCCGGGCGTAGATACACCGCCAACTTGTGCCGCCTCAATAAACTCTTTGCGCTTCAGACTCAGGGTTTGCCCACGCACAATACGCGCCATATCCAGCCAGGAAACCATGCCAATCGCCACGAAAATCAGCAGGATGTTTTGGCCGAAAAAGGTCACCAGCAAAATGACGAAGAACATGAATGGGAAGGAGTTGAGGATTTCCAGCAGACGCATCATTACCGAATCCACTTTGCCGCCAAGATAACCGGAAAGTGAACCATAAAGTGTACCTACGACCACTGCCACCAGCGCCGCAGCGACACCGACCATGAGTGAGATTCGTCCGCCAATCGCAACGCGCACCAGCAGGTCGCGACCAGATGAGTCAGTACCGAAGTAGTGACCAGATTCCATATCCGGGGCGCTGGACATCATTGCCCAGTCGGTATCGTCATAAGCAAATTGCGAAAGCATCGGTGCCAGGATAACAAACAGCGCAATCAGCACCAGTACAATCAGACTGGCGACCGCCGCACGGTTATGCATAAAACGTCGGCGTGCGTCCTGCCACAAGCTGCGCCCTTCGACCTCCAGCTTTTCACTGAAATTTTCCAGCGTCTCGCTGTTTTTCTTACTTAACATCATCGCGAGCTCCAGTATCAGTAACGGATTTTCGGGTCGATAACCGCATATAGCACATCGACAATGGCATTAAACAAAATGGTTAATGCACCAACCAGAATGGTCAGGCTTAATACCAATGAATAGTCACGGTTCAACGCACCATTCACAAACAATTGCCCGATCCCTGGTAAACCATAAATGGTTTCGATAACCATAGAACCGGTAATAATGCCGACAAATGCGGGCCCCATATATGAGAGTACGGGTAACAGAGCAGGTTTTAATGCGTGGCGAAGGATGATCCTGCGCATAGGTAAACCTTTCGCGCGGGCAGTACGAATAAAGTTGGAATGTAAAACTTCAATCATCGAACCACGGGTAATACGCGCAATACTGGCGATATAGGCAAGAGACAACGCCACCATCGGCAGTATCATGAATTTCAGCGCCCCGCCATTCCAGCCACCGCCTGGTAGCCAATGCAATATGATCGCAAATATCATGACTAATAACGGCGCAACCACAAAACTGGGGATAACTACCCCGGTCATTGCCAGCCCCATCACGGTATAGTCCCATTTGGTGTTTTGTTTTAATGCGGCAATAACGCCAGCACTAACACCCAGCACTACCGCAAGTATAAACGCGGCTGCCCCCAATTTTGCAGAAACAGGGAAGCTGGATGCGACCAGGTCATTGACCGAATAATCTTTATATTTAAAAGACGGACCGAAATCACCATGCGCCAGTTGTTTCAGGTAGCTGAAATACTGTGTCATGATCGGATCATTAAGATGATATTTCGCTTCGATATTGGCCATCACTTCTGGCGGTAATGTACGTTCGCCGGTAAAAGGACTTCCCGGCGCAAGGCGCATCATAAAGAACGAAATAGTAATAAGAATAAATAGCGTCGGAATCGCTTCCAGACAGCGACGTAGAATAAATTTTAACATTGCCCTACCTTCTGGCCTGTGCCTTCTGTAATGCGATAAAAATCAGACACCGTGGAGCAAGTTCCCCTGCCCCACGTATTGCCATTAGTGCTTCACAATGTACATATTTCTGGTGTAGGTATTATCCAGCGGATCTTTGCCGGTATAACCCCCAACCCACGGTTTCACCAGACGCGCGTTCACGTAGTAATAAACCGGAACAATGGCCGAATCTTTATCCAGCTGCTGTTCTGCTTTGGTGTACAGTGCAGTGCGTTGCGCCTCGTCAGTCGCTTTCAGCGTTTCCGCCATAATACTGTCAAAGGCCGGGCTCTTATAATGCGCGGTATTCATCGAGCTGTTCGACAGCATGGTGTTCAGGAAGGAAGTTGGTTCGTTGTAGTCAGCACACCAGCCTGCACGAGCCACATCAAAAGTTCCCTGGTGACGGGTATCGAGGAAGGTTTTCCACTCCTGGTTAACCAGTTTGACGTTTACACCAATGTTTTTCTTCCACAGTGAAGAGGCAGCAATCGCCAGCTTTTTATGCAGATCGGACGTGTTATATAGCAGGTTAATGGTCAACGGTTTGTCTGCGGTATAGCCCGCTTCAGCCAGCAGCTTTTTCGCTTCTTCGTTACGTTTTTCCTGGCTCCAGCCAAACCATTCCGGCTGAGTTAATTTTGCACCATCTGTGTAAGGAGGAGTGTAACCATAGGCTGGCATATCGCCCTGTGCTTTCACTTTATTAACAATGATTTCGCGATCCATACCCAGTTTCAGTGCGGTACGCACACGCACGTCGTTGAATGGCGGTTTCTGGTTGTTAATTTCGTAATAGTAGGTGCACAGATACGGATCGACGTGAACTTCGTTCGGGATCTCTTTTTTCAGCTTCTGGAACAGCTCGATCGGCATATTGTTATAGGTCATATCAATTTCGCCGCTGCGATAGCGGTTAACATCGGTGACTTCAGAAGCAATGGGCAAATAGGTGACCTGGTTAATGACGGTTTTCGCGTTGTTCCAGTAGGTCGGGCTGCGTTCAAGAACGATACGTTCGTTAACGACCCAATCTTTTAAGGTATAGGCGCCATTGGTGACAATATTTCCTGGCTGGGTCCATTTCTCACCGAATTTCTCAATAGCGGCTTTTGGCACCGGAGAAGTCGATGGGTGAACCAGTAATTTATAGAAATACGGAACAGGCTCACTTAATGTGACTTCTAAAGTGTGGTCATCGACGGCTTTCACGCCGAGATCGGTAATCGGTTTTTTTCCTTCAAGAATTTCATCAATACCGGCGATATGCCCATATTGTAGATAACTGGCATAGGGAGAAGCGGTGTTCGGATCAACAGAACGTTGCCAGCTGTATACAAAGTCCTGCGCAGTGACTGGCGTGCCGTCGGACCATTTCGCATCTTTACGCAGATGGAATGTCCAGACTTTGGCATCTTTATTATCCCAGGACTCAGCGACGCCAGGCGCCGGATGACCATCGAGATCGCTGACCAGCAAGCCTTCAAACAGGTCGCGACTGATATTAGACTCCGGAACCCCTTCAATTTTGTGCGGATCTAATGACTGAACTTCAGAACCATTGTTACGCACCAGCGTTTGTTTTTCTGCAAGCTGAACACCAGCGGGTACATCAGCCGCCAGCGCAACATTCCCTGCCATAAGCGCAGCCAGAACGCCTGCTGCTACTAAACTTCTCTTGGTGATGTTGGTCATTGTTTTTTGGACTCCCTCATTATAATTACTGGCTTTAACCAGCATGTGTAATCCCGGGTTGGGACCCTGGACAGATTCGGAGACTTTCTGCTGCCAGGTTGATATATCGTTACGCTTTGCTATCACCGACTTTATTTATTCTGGTGATTCGAACGACCACCTTACGTCGGTTCCTACTGTGTCTCCCCTGTCGAGACACATTTATTCTTTAATGCAGCAATTTTTATTGTTAATTATTCTCATTACCAAAAAAAATCGCCTGACGGTTGGCCGGAAAGTATCAAATGCGCTTCTTGCCCGCCAATACATTTTGCAAAATTGTTAAGTAATTCTCTTTTGCTGACCGCGCCAATATCTAAAGACCTCATCAGGCTGCCAATAAAATCATTTAAAAACAATGATATAAAACCGCAGAAAGCAAGTCTGTTTTTCCTTGTTGCCGTCACGACAGAGAAATACACAATAATTTAACAACAGACCATTATTTAGCACATTCCTCTGCCAAACGCAGTGGAATTACTAATATCATTTCAATTATTCTTCAGCAAGACCCAGGATTATGATGTCGCGAAAATAACATGATGAGGAGGATGGCGGGGTAAGGATATTCTTATAACTAGCTGTAATATGAGGAAAAATATTTATCTATTTCGTTTGCTTTTGATAACTGCGCTGGGCAAAAGTAAAAATAATGACGAAAGAACGGAGCACCATGGCTCCATTTCGTATGAAAGAAATTAATTGAGCAGACCAGGGAAAATCCCTTTGATTCCATTAACGATAAATTCAATCCCTAATGCCATCAGCAGTAACCCCATAATACGAGTAATCACGTTTATACCGGTCTGGCGCAGAACTCGCACCAGCCAGGGTGCCATGCGGAATAAGCCCCAGCAACATAAAGCAAACAATGCAATTGCCACAAAAAAGCCGAACAGATAACCAATGCTGTGATAACGCGTTCCCCAAACGATAGTTGAACTGATCGCCCCTGGCCCCGCCATCAAAGGCAATGCGAGCGGTACAACGCCGATGCTTTCTCGAATTGCGGTTTCTGATTTCTCTTGTTTGTTCTGTTTATCCTCACCAAGCTTACCGCTGATCATCGACATCGCAATTGTAACCACCAGTATGCCGCCCGCGATGCGGAACGAATCAATCGATATTCCAAAAAGTTGCAGAATCGTGTCGCCGAGAAAAAGCGAGATCCACAAGATAATCGCTACCGACAGGTTGGCAGTCAGATTTGTTTTGTTTCTCGCTGCCGCAGTCTGATAGCTGGTCATACTGATAAACACGGGGATAATCCCAACCGGGTTAACCAGCGCAAATAACCCGATGAAAAATTTAAAGTAAACGGGAAAATCAAAGAGTGTCTGAATCACGATTAGCTCCGAAGCAAAAGCCGGATAATGTTAGCCATAAACAAAGGTAAAAAAATACGCGCTGACAATACGCCTTTTGGCAGCATTTTTCACCTCCTAACCGCTTAAAATTACTATCATTCATTATTGTTATCTAGTCGTGCAAAACATGCTAATGTAGCCAACAATAAATACTACAATTTATTAACTATTAGCTTTTATAGCTAAAAGCGGAGCTGAAAGGTGTCAGCTTTGCGGAATTTTGATCTAGATCACGTAATCAGTACCCAGAAGTGAGTAATCTTGCTTACGCCACCTGGAAGTGACGCATTAGAGATTAGTCTCTCTAATGTTTAAACTCTTTTAGTAAATCACAGTGAGTGTGAGCGCGAGTAAGCTTTTGATTTTCATAGGTTAAGCAAATCATCACCACACTGACTATACTCTCGTATTCGAGCAGATGATTTACTAAAAAAGTTTAACATTATCAGGAGAGCATTATGGCTGTTACTAATGTCGCTGAACTTAACGCACTCGTAGAGCGTGTAAAAAAAGCCCAGCGTGAATATGCCAGTTTCACTCAAGAGCAAGTTGATAAAATCTTCCGCGCCGCCGCTCTGGCTGCCGCAGATGCTCGAATCCCACTCGCGAAAATGGCCGTTGCCGAATCCGGCATGGGTATCGTCGAAGATAAAGTAATTAAAAACCACTTTGCTTCTGAATATATCTACAACGCCTATAAAGATGAAAAAACCTGCGGTGTTCTGTCTGAAGACGACACTTTCGGTACTATCACTATCGCTGAACCAATCGGTATTATCTGCGGTATCGTTCCAACGACTAACCCGACTTCAACTGCAATCTTCAAATCGCTGATCAGCCTGAAGACCCGCAACGCCATCATCTTCTCTCCGCATCCGCGTGCAAAAGATGCAACCAACAAAGCTGCTGATATCGTTCTGCAGGCTGCTATCGCTGCTGGTGCACCGAAAGATCTGATTGGCTGGATCGATCAACCTTCTGTTGAACTGTCCAACGCGCTGATGCACCACCCTGACATTAACCTGATTCTCGCGACCGGTGGTCCGGGCATGGTTAAAGCAGCATACAGCTCCGGTAAACCGGCAATCGGTGTAGGTGCTGGTAACACTCCGGTTGTTATCGATGAAACCGCAGATATCAAACGTGCAGTTGCATCCGTACTGATGTCCAAAACCTTCGACAACGGCGTAATCTGTGCTTCTGAACAGTCTGTTGTTGTTGTTGACTCTGTTTATGACGCTGTACGTGAACGTTTCGCTACCCACGGCGGTTACATGCTGCAGGGTAAAGAGCTGAAAGCCGTTCAGGACGTTATCCTGAAAAACGGCGCACTGAACGCAGCTATCGTTGGTCAACCGGCTTATAAAATTGCTGAACTGGCAGGCTTCTCTGTACCAGAAAACACTAAGATTCTGATCGGTGAAGTGACCGTTGTTGATGAAAGCGAACCGTTCGCACATGAAAAACTGTCCCCGACTCTGGCAATGTACCGTGCAAAAGATTTCGAAGACGCGGTAGAGAAAGCAGAGAAACTGGTTGCCATGGGCGGTATCGGTCATACCTCTTGCCTGTACACCGACCAGGATAACCAACCGGCACGCGTTGCCTACTTCGGTCAGAAAATGAAAACTGCCCGTATCCTGATCAACACCCCGGCTTCTCAGGGTGGTATCGGTGACCTGTATAACTTCAAACTCGCACCTTCCCTGACTCTGGGTTGTGGTTCCTGGGGTGGTAACTCCATCTCTGAAAACGTTGGTCCAAAACACTTGATCAACAAGAAAACCGTTGCTAAGCGAGCTGAAAACATGTTGTGGCACAAACTTCCGAAATCTATCTACTTCCGCCGTGGCTCACTGCCAATCGCGCTGGATGAAGTGATTACTGATGGCCACAAACGTGCGCTCATCGTGACTGACCGCTTCCTGTTCAACAACGGTTATGCTGACCAGATTACTTCTGTACTGAAAGCTGCCGGCGTTGAAACTGAAGTCTTCTTTGAAGTTGAAGCTGACCCGACACTGAGCATCGTTCGTAAAGGTGCCGAACTGGCGAACTCCTTCAAGCCAGACGTGATCATCGCGCTGGGTGGTGGTTCCCCGATGGACGCCGCGAAAATCATGTGGGTTATGTACGAACATCCAGAAACTCACTTCGAAGAACTGGCGCTGCGCTTTATGGATATCCGTAAACGCATCTACAAGTTCCCGAAAATGGGCGTGAAAGCGAAAATGATCGCCGTCACCACCACTTCCGGCACAGGTTCTGAAGTGACTCCGTTTGCGGTTGTAACCGACGACGCAACAGGTCAGAAATATCCGCTGGCAGACTATGCACTGACCCCGGATATGGCGATTGTTGACGCCAACCTGGTTATGGATATGCCGAAGTCTCTGTGTGCTTTCGGTGGTCTGGACGCAGTCACTCACGCCATGGAAGCTTATGTTTCTGTACTGGCATCTGAGTTCTCTGACGGTCAGGCTCTGCAGGCGCTGAAACTGCTCAAAGAATATCTGCCAGCGTCTTACCACGAAGGGGCTAAAAACCCGGTAGCGCGTGAACGTGTTCACAGTGCGGCAACTATCGCGGGTATCGCGTTTGCGAACGCCTTCCTGGGTGTATGTCACTCAATGGCGCACAAACTGGGTTCCCAGTTCCATATTCCGCACGGTCTGGCCAACGCCCTGCTGATTTGTAACGTTATCCGCTACAACGCGAATGACAACCCGACCAAGCAGACTGCATTCAGCCAGTACGATCGTCCGCAGGCTCGTCGTCGTTATGCTGAAATCGCAGACCATCTGGGTCTGAGCGCACCGGGTGACCGTACTGCTGCGAAGATCGAGAAACTGCTGGCATGGCTGGAAACGCTGAAAGCAGAACTGGGTATTCCGAAATCTATCCGTGAGGCTGGCGTTCAGGAAGCTGACTTCCTGGCGAACGTAGATAAACTGTCTGAAGACGCATTCGATGACCAGTGCACCGGCGCTAACCCGCGTTACCCGCTGATCTCCGAGCTGAAACAGATTCTGCTGGATACCTACTATGGTCGTGATTACGTAGAAGGAGCACCGGCGGCGGCAAAGGAAGCAGCTCCAGCTAAAGCAGAGAAAAAAGCGAAGAAATCCGCTTAATCAGTAACTCTGTACATCCTCATAAACGGTCCCTTTTGGGGCCGTTTTTTTGTTTTCGCCACACGCTATGCAAAGTCAAATAACCCAACAGCATTAGTATTCTCATATATATACTGTTATCTAATGCGCACAAACCGCGATAACCTGAAAATGACTCAACATCGTAGATGACGAAGCACTAAATCGTTCTGTTACGTTTTTAGCGATGGTTAGGAGTAGAGAAAGGATTATGGCTCGGAAGAAGTTAGTAAAACGAACTGACAGGATAAAAGCCTCGATTCATCCTGTCAGTAAAGAAAATCTTATTAATCGTGTTGATGTCTTTCTTGAATAGCCGTCAAAGAACCGACTTCTAACGCTTCTTTATAGTGTTTACGACAAACCGAGACATAACGCTCATTACCACCAATAACTACCTGTTCGCCTTCGTTATAAGGCCTACCCTCTTGATCAAGACGTAGCACCATGCTTGCTTTACGACCACAAAAGCAGATAGTTTTTAATTCGACCAGTTTGTCTGACCATGCCAGTAAGTATTGACTGCCGGTAAATAATTCACCGCGAAAATCTGTACGTAAACCATAACAAAGAACGGGTATATCGAGTTGATCGACAACCTCCGATAATTCATATACTTGTTGTCTGGTTAAAAACTGGCATTCATCAACCAGTACACAATGAATTGCCTGTTGTTCATGTTCCGCACGAATCTCATCAAATAATGATGAATTTTGGTTAAATAATTTTGCCGGTGATGACAAACCTATACGCGAGCTGACTTTCCCTGCCCCGAAACGATCGTCAATTTCCGCCGTATATACGACGGTCCGCATACCGCGTTCCTGGTAATTGTATGAAGATTGCAACAATGCCGTAGACTTACCCGCGTTCATTGCGGAATAGTAGAAATATAGCTGTGCCATCAGCCACAGGCCCTCAATGATATGAAATAAAGTTGGCTGAAGTTTATCATAATTCGCCAGTTTTACAGCCCAACAGTACACGCAGAAGAGCGTATATACATCATTCCTTAAGAAGGATGACATAATCCTTCAGAGCTATCATTGCGTCTGTTTTTGCTTGTTATAACTGCGTAAATGACTCCTGGTAACTATTCACAATCTTTAACTTGTTGCACAAGTAATAACCCTCTGTTGACCTCCAGGATACGGCAATACGAAGTCCCTGCACTTATTGCGACTGTTCTTCTTTTCATCATTCTCTTAATAGAGGATTTTTCGTAAACATGACTAATACCGAAGAGTAAAAGACGTCAGCGCGTGTTAATCCCTACATAAAATGTGACATGAATCAGGAAGTTTTAACCTTAGGTGATGCGAAATCATCGGTGCAAATAGGGCTATATGCCGCATCTTTTCTGGCTAATTTTATGAAAAGATATTTATTGGCGGCACAAAATAAAGAACAATTTTGAATTCCTTACATTCCTGGCTATTGCACAACTGAATTTAAGGCTCTATTATTACCTCAACAAACCACCCCAATATAAGTTTGAGATTACTACAATGAGCGAAGCACTTAAAATTCTGAACAACATCCGTACTCTTCGTGCGCAAGCAAGAGAATGTACACTTGAAACGCTGGAAGAAATGCTGGAAAAATTAGAAGTAGTTGTTAACGAGCGTCGCGAAGAAGAAAGTGCGGCTGCTGCTGAAGTTGAAGAACGCACTCGTAAACTGCAACAATATCGTGAAATGCTGATCGCTGACGGTATTGACCCGAACGAACTGCTGAATAGCATGGCGGCTGTTAAATCCGGCACCAAAGCTAAACGCGCACAGCGTCCAGCTAAATATAGCTACGTTGACGAGAACGGCGAAACCAAAACCTGGACTGGCCAGGGTCGTACTCCGGCTGTAATCAAAAAAGCAATGGATGAGCAAGGTAAATCCCTCGACGATTTCCTGATCAAGTAATAATCTTTTTTAGATTACGCTCGCTTAAAATCCCGCCATTGGCGGGATTTTTTATTGTCCGTTTTAAGACTATCCAATAAGAATAAGCTATAAAAAAACGGCATTGATAACTCAATGCCGTTTCGTAGAAAACACCGCTATTGGTGTTACTTCTTAATGCCCATCTCTTCTTCAAGCCAGGCTTTAAATTCAGCACCCAGCGAGTTGTGACGAATACCGTATTCAACGAAAGCCTGCATGTAACCTAATTTATTACCGCAGTCATGGCTCTTCCCTTTCATGTGATAGGCTTCAACCGTTTCTTTTTCGATCAGCATATCAATAGCATCGGTAAGTTGAATTTCATCGCCTGCTCCCGGAGGAGTTTTTGCCAGCAGCGGCCAAATATCGGCGCTAAGTACGTAACGACCAACAATAGCGAGATTGGACGGTGCAACATCTGCTTTCGGTTTTTCTACTACACCGACCATAGGTACACTTTCACCCGGCGCTAAATCCACGCCTTTGCAATCCACAACACCATATGCAGTCACATCAGCAACAGGCTCAACCATGATCTGGCTATGGCCAGTTTCATCAAAGCGGCGGATCATCTCTGCGAGGTTATCCTGCGACAAATCGGATTCATATTCATCCAGAATAACATCAGGCAAAATAACAGCCACAGGTTCATCACCAACTACCGGGTGAGCACACAATACTGCGTGCCCTAAACCTTTCGCCAGCCCCTGACGAACTTGCATAATAGTTACGTGCGGAGGGCAAATAGACTGCACTTCATCAAGCAGCTGGCGTTTTACACGTTTTTCCAGCATTGCTTCCAGTTCAAAACTGGTATCAAAGTGGTTTTCAATAGAGTTTTTCGATGAGTGAGTAACCAGCACAATTTCAGTAATACCAGCCGCAATACATTCATTCACGACGTATTGAATTAATGGCTTATCGACAAGCGGTAGCATCTCTTTCGGGATAGCTTTCGTCGCCGGCAACATCCTGGTTCCTAATCCCGCTACGGGGATAACGGCTTTTTTGACTTTCGTGTTAATGGCAGCCATTTAAATTCTCCTGGACTGTTCGTGTATTGAACGTGTTCATATTTCTGTATCACATCCCAGTATATCAGTACCCTGGCGACGCCTGGTTCCGAAAAGGAAGCGAGTTAACATAATTAAGACAATTACTTATACGAATGGCGACGATAGTACCACCAGCCGACATTAGCGGGTAATGCAATTTTATCCCAAATTATCGTTTGCTCAATTCGCAGACAACATCAAGCGTAGCCTTCCACCAGCGCCCCAAATTTGGCATTGCCAGGCATCACATCTCTGACTCAATTGATTCAAATAAGTGTTGCCTAATGTTCCTAACGGAACGCCATTACTGATTTGAATCTGGTGTTCACCCGCATTCAACGTCGCATTCAAGCCTGCGGATACCAGAATGAGATTTTTTAATTCACGATGATAATAGCCGACTAATAGAGGAAATTGACCGGGCAGATTGGCCTGGCGTAGTAAATGGTTTACCTGCTTCAATAACGCGCCTAACTCAGGCAAAGGTTGATTCTGGTGCGCAAGCTGTTCTTGTAATAAGCCATTAAACAACGCACGTAATAACAAGGCGGCAAGGACGCCATTATGTCCAGCACGGGTTACATCAAGGCAATAAAAAGCCAGATCGTTTTCCGAAAGTGCAGCAATATCAAGTACCAGCCCAGGTTTATCAACAGCAACGAGTTGGCGATAATTAACCCGGCAATGGGAAATCTCCTGCTGAACCGGTGGTTGTAATTCTTGCAATAATTTCGCGGCAGCTGTCGGATTATCGACCATTGCATCCCAATCGCGAAAAAGCCTTTCTTCTTCCTCAACCCTGGAGTTAAACATGCTGGGATACAGACAAGCAAAAACCATCTCACGTAAGCGATTAAGGTCTTTAACTGGTTTCAGCAAAACATCTTCCACACCCAGCCGTAATGCTTTCGCAATATCTGCCATATTTTCCGTAGCAGAAATCACCAGAACCGGGGTTTGGTCTCCCCGGTTGCGTATATGTTCCAGCAGTTTTAAGCCATTCATTCTTGGCATTGCAATATCACATATCATCAGATCGGGTGTAAAACCGCCCAGTAGCTCAAGGGCATCCACCCCATCAGCCGCCAGTACTGTCGTTGCTCCCAATGAGGAAAACCATGAATCCAGAAGCGAGCGAAAGACTGGCTCATCTTCAACTATGAGAATCTGTTTTCCGACCAATGGCTGCGTCATGTTCTCTCCCCTGACTGGCTTTATTCAATAGTGACATGCTATTGCCATCAGTGCCTGTCAGAATTAACTTAAGTGTAGATAAAAAATCAGGTCAAAACGTTGGTTCGAACCAGCGGTAAAAGTTCATCCATTTTCTTCTCTACCGCTAATTGTCCTGCCGCAATGGCAGCATTTGCACGATGAAAATCCAGAGTGGATATCTGCGGGCATAAAGGTTGAATCAGAATATCAGGCGGATCCCCAGCCATACGGTTTCGTTTAAGACGGTTTTCCAGCACCTGGATAGACGTGGTCATAATCTCTGTTGCGGTTGGCGCAGTCACTGCCCGACGTGCCGTTATACTGCTTAATCGTTCTTTCAAACGCGCATGCCACGGGAGAGGATCGTCGTTCTCGCCATTATCTTCACTGACATTAAATGAAAGGAGATCTTGTTGCATTAAATGAGCATCGTGCTGCAGATCGACCGCAATCACAATATCAGCGCCCATCGCACGCGTGAGGGAAATAGGAATCGGATTAACAACTGCGCCATCAACCAGCCAATAGCCGTTATGAGCGACCGGCGCCATTAGGCCGGGGATGCTGCATGATGCACGAATAGCAAGATGGAGGTCGCCTTCGGTAAACCAGAGTTCTCGCCCCGTGCTTAAATTAGTGGCAACCGCAGCGAAACGGCGTGAACAATTTTCGATCTCTGTTTCCGGCATTATTTCGCGGTACTGGTTGAACACACGCTCACCGCGCAACAATCCACCACGCTGCCAGGAAAGATCCATCAGCCGTAAAACATCCCAATAGCTAAAAGAGGTAACCCACTGTTCAAGCGCGGTCAGGCGATCGCATGCAAAAGCAGCGCCCACCAGCGAACCGATTGAACATCCAGCGACGATATCTATTTCAATGCCCATTTTTTTAAGCGCGTTAATGACGCCAATATGCGACCATCCTCGCGCCGCGCCAGATCCTAGCGCCAGCCCTATTTTTATCTTTCTCATTGTTCCTGAAGGCTTCCCCTGGAATGCAGCCGTAGCCACATCGCTACTGCTCGGTTAACATAGTGCTACGCAGGCGATTAATACGCCGTTATTGTTTCCAGGGAGATTATTTGTGTCTGAGCTTTGTCCCTGTGGTAGTGCTGTCGAGTATAGCCTATGTTGCCACCGTTATGTGTCTGGTGAAAAGGTCGCACCTGATCCAGAACATCTCATGCGTTCGCGTTACTGCGCTTTTGTGATGCAGGACGCAGATTATTTAATTAAGACCTGGCATCCGTCCTGTGGCGCAGCGGCGTTACGTGCCGAATTGATTGCCGGATTTGCGCATACCGAATGGTTAGGGCTGACCGTATTTGAGCGTTCATATCACGAAGGAGATAACGTAGGTTATGTTAGCTTCGTCGCCCGATTTGCCGAACAGGGTAAAACAGGAGCGATAATTGAACGTTCGCGATTTTTGAAAGAAAACGGTCAGTGGTACTATATTGACGGTACACGTCCACAGTTTGGCCGCAACGATCCCTGCCCTTGTGGTTCAGGTAAAAAATTTAAAAAGTGCTGCGGCCAATAATGGTTGACGGTACGGTTTAGCAAACACTCTCAACAAGGTTTTTCCAGCAATGCACTCACTCCAACGAAAAGTTCTGCGTACTATTTGTCCGGATCAAAAAGGTCTGATCGCGCGCATTACTAATATTTGCTACAAGCACGAGTTAAATATCGTGCAGAACAATGAATTTGTTGATCATCGTACCGGACGCTTTTTTATGCGCACGGAACTGGAAGGCATTTTTAATGATTCGACCCTGCTGGCGGATCTCGATAGCGCATTGCCGGAAGGCTCTGTGCGCGAACTAAATCCCGCCGGTCGTCGCCGGATAGTCATTCTGGTCACTAAAGAAGCGCATTGCCTTGGCGATCTGCTGATGAAAGCCAATTACGGTGGACTGGATGTGGAAATCGCGGCAGTCATCGGCAACCACGATACCTTGCGTTCGCTGGTTGAACGTTTTGATATTCCATTTGAACTGGTCAGCCATGAAGGATTAAGTCGCAACGAGCACGATCAAAAGATGGCGGATGCCATTGATGCTTATCAGCCTGATTACGTTGTGCTGGCGAAGTATATGCGTGTATTAACGCCGGAATTTGTAGCGCGCTTCCCGAATAAAATTATCAATATTCACCACTCATTCCTGCCGGCGTTTATTGGGGCACGTCCGTATCATCAAGCCTATGAACGCGGCGTGAAGATAATTGGCGCAACGGCACACTATGTAAATGACAATCTGGATGAAGGTCCAATCATTATGCAGGACGTTATTCATGTGGATCACACTTATACAGCCGAAGATATGATGCGGGCAGGTCGTGACGTCGAGAAAAACGTATTAAGCCGCGCCCTTTACCAGGTTTTGGCGCAACGTGTGTTTGTTTACGGTAACCGGACGATTATTCTTTAATCGCCAGCAAAAAGAACTGGTTGCCTTTAATCCGTTACGGATGAAAATTACGCAACCAGTTCATTTTTCTCAACGTAACGCTTTACAGCAGCGTGTCATTTGGTATGATGCGCCCCGCTTCCCAATGAGGGAGCAGGCCAGTAAAAAGTATTGCCCCGTGGTGGGGTTCCCGAGCGGCCAAAGGGAGCAGACTGTAAATCTGCCGTCATCGACTTCGAAGGTTCGAATCCTTCCCCCACCACCATTATTCACCACAGCGATGTGGTAACTTCGGTGAGATTGTTAATCTTTGCACTCATCGAGGAAGGGTGAGAACCTTCGATTAAGGTTCGATTCGAGCGAAAGCGAGAGAACGTTGCCGCAGGCAACGGCCCGAAGGGTGAGGAGCGAAGCGACGAATAATCCTTCCCCCACCACCATCTTCAGCATTACCTACAATTTGATTTTCCCTGGTGGGGTTCCCGAGCGGCCAAAGGGAGCAGACTGTAAATCTGCCGTCATCGAC
>NZ_JABWMT020000110.1:0-443 GCF_013368915.2 Escherichia sp. 93.1518 | reverse complement strand
GAACCTCCACGCTGACCGGATTGCCACTTCCGTCAACCAGGCTTATCAGCGTGGTACCGGAGGATGGCAGAGTGATTTCACGGTCGAGCGTCAGCGTCCGGGTCTGGCTGTTTACCGCCAGCACGCGCCCGCCGATGCTGATACCGGCATAGTCATCATCGCAGATTTCAATGACATCGCCCGGTACATGGCGAAGCCCTTCAGCACCCACGCTGAAATCCACGGTCTGCGTCTCCAGCAGTTCCGTTTTAATCAGCCACAGCCCGGCGCGGTGTGCCTGCCCCCGGCTGGTACAGCCAAAGGCATCCATCTTCGTGACATTACGACCGTAACGGGCAATGGCCTGCGTATCTTCAACAAGCTCTGTCGCCGTCTCCCAGCCGTTGTTCGGGTCAATCCAGTTCACCTCAACGGCATTATGGCGGTCCTTCAGGGCGCTGAAG
>NZ_JABWMT020000109.1:0-454 GCF_013368915.2 Escherichia sp. 93.1518 | reverse complement strand
GTGGTTTCCGTCGTCCGGGCCGTGCTGACCAGCCGCTCACTGCCGTCATCCGCTGTTACGGTCAGACGGAGCAGGAAGCTCACGCCCTTCACCACCTTCGGCGTGTCCCAGCGCGCCAGCACCTGATATTCCCCGCTGTCTGCGGTGACTTCGGCGGTCAGGTGCTGCACCGCTGGCGGCGTGACACCATTCACCGTGCCGCTCTGGTCGCCGTCAAAGTGCGCCCCGTTATCCACGATGGCTTCTTTTTCCGGTACATGCTGCACGGCGGTGATGGCATACGTGCCGTCGTCGTTCTCACGGATACTCACGCAGCGGAACAGGCGCTGGCGCAGCGTCGGCAGCTTCAGCCCCCACACGCTGTATTCAGCAACGCCGTCAGGAACACGGCTCACTTTCACCTTCACGCCGTCGGTGACGGACTGAACCTCCACGCTGACCGGATTGCCACTTC
>NZ_JABWMT020000108.1:0-462 GCF_013368915.2 Escherichia sp. 93.1518 | reverse complement strand
CTCCCCCACCTCCCGCCCCATAACCAGAGCCGGATTGGCCATCACTATTCGCTCCTCCCAATCCCCCTTTTCCATAAGGAGTATTTACTGCAGTTTCACCGTTGCTGGAGTATGTTTTGGGAACCTCTCCTACTGAGTTGGCGTACGGGGAGTCGATAATTATTATTTTCCCTCCTTCCCCACCAGCACCACCGGAAGCAGTAAGTGAGGAAAAATATGATGCCGCTCCAGGAATACCTGCTTGTCCTAATTCATCTCTGGGAATCCAAGTCGAACCACTCTCTGGTCTTACCTGTGTGCCTCCAGCCCCTCCAGCCCCTCCAGCCCCAACTGTAAAGGAGTACATATCTCCGGGTTTAACTGTGAGAGGAGTAATTATAATTTCACCAGGTTTTCCTGCTCCGCCGCCTAGTCCAAATTTAGGTTGTACCACTGTCGAGCCTCCGGCGATTGCCCCACCAC
>NZ_JABWMT020000107.1:0-470 GCF_013368915.2 Escherichia sp. 93.1518 | reverse complement strand
GGTCGGCATTCAGCCCGGCAGGCGCTCGCTGGGAATAGCCATCACCAAAGCGCACCTTCCTGACGGAAGGGGCCGAAGCCACATCCATACCGGGTTTCACTTTCCAGCGGAAGGTTTTCATCGTCCACCTCCGGAGAACAGACCACCATCACGCATCTGCCCGGTCACAACATCCATTGCCGCCTTACGGGCTACGTCATAAACCGCCTTCAGCGCCTGTGGCCCTATCTGACCGTTCGTGCCGTCGTTGTTAATCACCACATGGTTATTCTGCTCAAACTTCCCGGACGCCTGCGACCGACTGTCCGCCATGCTGCCCGGTGTACCGACATAACCGCCGGTGGCATAGCCGCGCATCAGCCGGTAAAGATTCCCCACGCCAATCCGGCTGGTTGCCTCCTTCGTGAAGACAAATTCACCACGGTGAACAATCCCCGCTGGCTCATATTTGCCGCCGGTTCCCGTAAATC
>NZ_JABWMT020000010.1:0-168124 GCF_013368915.2 Escherichia sp. 93.1518 | reverse complement strand
CTGACGGACGGATGTTCTTTCGCAGTGATTTCGTCAATATGAACGTCGGCAGTTTCTCCACTAATGCCGATGGCAAATGGGATGACAACTGGGGCACCTGTACATTACAGGACTGTAGTGGCAACCGCAGCCAGTCGGACTCCGGTGCCAGCGTGGCGGTCGGCTGGCGAAATGACGTCTGGAGCTGGGATATCGGTACCACGCCGATGGGCTTCAACGTGGTGGATGTGGTCGGCGGCATCAGTTACAGCGATGATATCGGGCCGCTTGGTTACACCGTTAACGCCCACCGTCGGCCTATCTCCAGTTCTTTGCTGGCCTTTGGCGGGCAAAAAGACTCCCCGGGTAATACCGGGAAAAAATGGGGCGGCGTGCGTGCCGACGGTGTGGGGCTAAGTCTGAGCTACGATAAAGGTGAAGCAAACGGTGTCTGGGCATCGCTTAGTGGCGACCAGTTAACAGGTAAAAATGTCGAAGATAACTGGCGTGTGCGCTGGATGACGGGCTATTACTATAAGGTCATCAACCAGAACAATCGCCGCGTCACAATCGGTCTGAACAATATGATCTGGCATTATGACAAAGACCTGAGTGGCTACTCACTCGGTCAGGGCGGTTACTACAGCCCGCAGGAATACCTGTCGTTTGCCATACCGGTGATGTGGCGTGAGCGGACGGAAAACTGGTCGTGGGAGCTGGGTGCGTCTGGCTCGTGGTCGCATTCGCGCACCAAAACCATGCCGCGTTATCCGCTGATGAACCTGATCCCGACGGACTGGAAAGAGGATGCCGCCAGCCAGACCAACGACGGCGGCAGCAGTCAGGGCTTTGGCTACACGGCGCGGGCGTTACTTGAGCGTCGCGTCACGTCCAACTGGTTTGTCGGCACGGCAATCGATATCCAGCAGGCGAAAGATTATGCGCCAAGCCATTTCCTGCTCTACGTGCGGTATTCCGCCGCCGGATGGCAGGGCGACATGGATTTACCGCCGCAGCCGCTGATACCTTACGCCGACTGGTAACGAGGTAGAATCAGAAGGTTAAAACTCGGAAATTATATCCAGTAAATCAGCGTCGAGCATGTTCTCAACGCTGATTTACTGATTACTACTAAAGGAAGGGGTGGCAGGTCGGAATTCAGCCTGCACATGATGTTTTAGAACATCACTTTATGACCATATTGCTCAAGAATCCCTTTCACTCGCTCCATGGTTTCTTTTTTCGGTGGTTTCACACCGTCGAGTTTGTACTCTTCGCCCATCGCCACCCACTTATGTTTGCCTAACTCATGGTAGGGGAGGAGCTCGATTTTTTCGACGTTACCCATATCGCGAGTAAATTCACCGAGGCGATGAGCTGAATCGTCATCGTCAGACCAGCCAGGTACTACGACATAACGTATCCAGACTTTCACATTTTTGTTCGCCAGATATTTAGCAAACTCGAGTGTACGATGGTTGGAAACGCCTACCAGATTCTGGTGGATTTCGTCGTTCATCTGTTTGAGATCGAGCATTACCAGGTCGGTCACTTCCAGAAGTTCATCAATTACTGGATCGTAACGACGAACAAAACCGTTAGTGTCCAGACAGGTATGAATGCCTTCTTTTTTGCAGGCGCGGAACCAGTCGCGAACGAACTCGGCTTGCAGGATTGCTTCACCACCGGATGCGGTAACGCCGCCGCCGGAAGCGTTCATAAAGTGGCGATAGGTCACCACTTCCTTCATTAAATCTTCAACGGTAACTTCTTTACCGCCATGCGTATCCCAGGTGTCGCGGTTATGACAATACAGGCAGCGCATCAGGCAGCCCTGGAAAAAGGTGATAAAGCGAATACCCGGGCCGTCTACGGTTCCACAGGATTCAAAGGAGTGAATGCGACCAATAACTGACATTGCGGTGTTTCTCCAGATGTGGCCCATCTGAGGCCGTGTTGGTGCGCAGCTCGAAGGCTACGTCGAGTCTGTTTTGGCAGTTACCTTAAAGTATAGATAGCTGACAAAAAAGGCTCTCTTGCTAAAAAAGGCCCCACTTTCGTGGAGCCTTTATTGTACGCTTTTTACTGTACGATTTCAGTCAAATCTAATTACATAGACTGAGTGAAGGTACGAGTAATAACGTCCTGCTGCTGTTCTTTAGTCAGCGAGTTGAAACGTACTGCGTAGCCAGATACACGGATGGTCAGCTGCGGATATTTTTCCGGGTTTTCCATCGCATCGAGCAGCATTTCACGGTTCATCACGTTCACGTTCAGGTGCTGACCACCTTCGATGGACGCTTCGTGGTGGAAGTAACCATCCATCAGACCTGCCAGGTTGGTCTTACGAACTTCGTCGTCTTTACCCAGTGCGTTCGGAACGATAGAGAAGGTGTAGGAGATACCATCTTTAGCGTAGGCGAACGGCAGTTTAGCAACGGAAGTCAGAGAAGCTACAGCACCTTTCTGGTCACGACCGTGCATCGGGTTAGCACCCGGTCCGAACGGCGCGCCAGCACGACGACCGTCTGGGGTGTTACCGGTTTTCTTACCATACACAACGTTAGAAGTGATGGTCAGAACAGACTGAGTCGGGATAGCGTCACGGTAGGTGTGCAGTTTCTGAATTTTCTTCATGAAACGTTCTACCAGATCAACAGCCAGGTCATCTACACGCGGATCGTTGTTACCAAACTGCGGGTATTCGCCTTCGATTTCGAAGTCGATAGCCAGACCGTCTTCGTCACGAATCGGTTTAACTTTCGCATATTTGATTGCAGACAGGGAGTCAGCAGCAACGGACAGACCAGCGATACCACACGCCATGGTGCGGATAACGTCACGGTCGTGCAGCGCCATCAGAGAGGCTTCGTAGCTGTACTTGTCGTGCATGTAGTGGATGATGTTCAGTGCAGTGATGTACTGTTTAGCCAGCCAGTCCATGAAGTGATCCATGCGTTCCATCACTTCATCGTAGTTCAGGAGATCGCCTTTGATCGGTTCAGATTTCGGACCAACCTGCATTTTCAGTTTTTCATCAACACCGCCGTTGATTGCGTACAGCATGGTTTTCGCCAGGTTTGCACGCGCACCGAAGAACTGCATTTGCTTACCAACGATCATCGGGCTTACGCAGCAAGCGATAGCGTAGTCATCGTTGTTGAAGTCCGGACGCATCAGGTCATCGTTCTCATACTGCAGAGAAGAGGTGTCGATGGACACTTTAGCGGCGAATTTCTTGAAGTTCAGCGGCAGTTTTTCAGACCACAGAATGGTCATGTTCGGTTCCGGAGACGGACCCATGGTGTACAGGGTGTTCAGGAAACGGAAGCTGTTTTTGGTAACCAGGGTACGACCGTCGAGGCCCATACCACCGATAGATTCGGTTGCCCAGATCGGGTCGCCAGAGAACAGTTCATCGTACTCCGGAGTACGCAGGAAGCGAACCATACGCAGTTTCATGACCAGGTGGTCAACCATTTCCTGCGCTTCTTGTTCGGTGATCTTGCCAGCTTTCAGGTCGCGTTCGATGTACACATCCAGGAAGGTGGAAGTACGACCGAAGGACATTGCAGCACCGTTTTGAGACTTAACAGCAGCCAGGTAGCCGAAGTAAGTCCACTGGATAGCTTCCTGAGCGTTGGTAGCCGGACCAGAGATGTCGTAGCCGTATTTAGCAGCCATTTCTTTCATCTGACCCAGAGCGCGGTGCTGTTCAGCGATTTCTTCGCGCAGACGGATGGTCTGTTCCAGGTTTACGCCGTTTTCCAGATCAGCCTGCAGAGAGGTGAACTGTGCCAGTTTGTCTTTCATCAGGTAGTCGATACCGTACAGCGCAACGCGACGGTAGTCACCGATGATACGACCACGGCCATAAGCATCTGGCAGACCGGTCAGAACACCAGATTTACGGCAACGCAGGATGTCCGGAGTGTAAACGTCGAACACGCCCTGGTTGTGAGTTTTACGGTATTCAGTGAAGATTTTTTTGATCATCGGATCCAGTTCGCGGTTGTACGCTTTGCAGGAACCTTCGATCATTTTGATACCACCGAACGGGATAAGAGCACGTTTCAGCGGAGCTTCAGTCTGCAGACCAACGATTTTCTCAAGCTGCTTGTTGATGTAGCCAGCGTCGTGAGAAGTGATGGTGGAAGCAACAGCGGTGTCAAAGTCAACTGGCGCGTGAGTGCGGTTTTCCAGTTTAACGCCTTCCATTACTTTGTCCCACAGGGAAGTGGTCGCTTCAGTAGCGCCAGCCAGGAAGGACTCGTCACCCTCATACGGAGTGTAGTTTTTCTGAATGAAGTCACGGACGTTTACTTCATTCTGCCAGTCACCTTTGGTAAAACCTTCCCAGGCTGTGGCTAACTTTTCATTAAGCTCGGACATGTAACACCTACCTTCTTAAGTGGATTTTTTATTTACTGCGTACTTCGACAACCATTAATGGTGATCGTTTTCACGCAGGTAAATGACCCAGTATGTCAACCCAACCAACAAACCACCGCCGATAATATTACCGATCGTAACCGGAATCAGGTTATCAGTGATGAAGTTCATCACGGTCAGGTGAGAAAAATTTTCCGGTGCTGAACCGACAGCGGTCCAGAATTCCGGAGATGCGAAGTCGCGGATTACAATACCCATCGGGATCATAAACATGTTTGCGATACTGTGCTCAAAACCGCTGGCAACAAACATCGCGACCGGCAGCACCATGATAAACGCTTTGTCCATCAGGCTGCGGCCAGAATAGCTCATCCATACCGCCAGGCATACCATCAGGTTAGCCAGGATACCGAGGCAAACCGCCTCAATAAAAGTATGGTGCACTTTGTGGTCGGCGGTTTGTAGGACGTTAAGTCCCCATTGACCATTGGCGGTCATATACTCGCCGGAAAGCCACATTAAAAGTACAAATAACAACGCGCCGACCAGGTTGCCAAAATAGACGTTCAGCCAGTTTTTCGCCAACTGGCCCCAGGTGATGCGCCCACTCGCCTTGGCAACAACAATCAACACTGTGGAAGTAAAGAGATCGGCTCCGCAGACAACACAAAGAATCAGCCCCAGAGAGAAGCAAATGCCGCCAACCAGTTTGGCCATACCAAAGGGCATTGTGCCTGTGCCAGTAGTTGCTGTGATATAGAAGACGAATGCGATTGAGATGAAAACACCGGCGGTAATCGCCAGATAGAAAGTCTTAAGCGGATGTTTCGTTGCTTTATAGACACCTGCCTCTTCGGCCACTTTGGCCATTGCTGCAGGAAGTAAAAGATCAAAAGGGTTGTCAGCTTTCACACTAACTCTCTCTTTATTAAGTCGGCGACGAGATACTAACAAAGCATTATAGATGAGAAATTGATATAGATCATATCTCGCCTGGCTTATAGGCCCGTAACTCGCATGGTTTTTATGCAAATACGGAGTAAATATTTGATTATCCAAATAAAAATAAATTTTAAAAATTAACAAATGAGTTGAATTTTTTCCGCATCCTCCGCTAAAACAGTTAATTAAAAGGGAGCAACAGGCAAATAAACTAACAATATCGATCGTATTTATTAAATATAAATTACCGATATTTAACCTTGTAATTACAATTATTTTATTAATGCAAATATATGTAAAGCGGGGCATTAAAAAAACGCCCCGTAATATAACTCAGCCAAATCATTAAGCCTACATTGCGTAGGCTATTTGATTTTATTTTGCCCAGAATGCCGCTTTGGCGCGCTGCAGCTTTTCGTAGGCTTTTAACAACGACTGATGCGCCGCAAATGCGTGCAGATCGCTATCTACCGGTTGCAAGCCATAAAACGCCGCTTCGCCACTCATTGCCGCACTGGCTGCTTCTACCGCATCTGCGCCGTACATACGAACGAAGGCATTCAGATATTGCAGCGGCTGGCGATCTTCTTCCTGCGCCAGCAATAACAATGTTTGCAGGCAGCGATAATAGTTGGCGCGTTCCGGACTGAACACCGATGAGTTAAACTCCATCGTCCATTCAGTCCAGATCAGAGCTTGTTCCATATCGCCGCCAGCCAGTGCTAGCATTGCTTTTAATTCACCGATACGCAGAGTGTACCAGCCGTTATCTGGTCCGGTCGCCAGACCTAACAGCTCACGCACGCGGGTAAAGTCGTCAAAACCTTCTTCATCCAGTTGCTCGATGAGGTTCAGGTAATCTTCTTTTTCCCACTCACTGCCTGGTAACGAAAGGATCGTTTCACGTAAATGGCTGCCCATACTGTTATTTGCCAGCCACAGATCTTCCGCCGGATAAATATCGGACATACCCGGCACGATAATGCGGCAAGCATAAACGCCCAGATGCTCGTAATCGGCAATATAAACTTCTTTATCCTCTTTGTTGAAGATAGCCATCAGCGTGGCAAACTCTTCTTCAGTGGTGCCAGAGAAATTCCAGTCCACAAACGGATAATCGGCATCTTGTTTGAAAAGATCCCAGGAGATCAAACCGCTGGAATCGATAAAGTGCGTTTCGAGGTTAGTATGTTCGGCGACTTCTTCATCATCGAAGGTCGGCGGAGTAAACACATCCAGATCCTTCAGGCCACGACCTTGCAGCAGCTCGGTCACGGTACGTTCCAGTGCAACGCCAAAATCAGGATGCGCGCCGAAGGAGGCAAAACAAGTGCCATTGGTCGGGTTGAACAGTACGACGCAGATCACGGGATACTGACCGCCAAGCGAGCCGTCATAAGCAAAGATTGGGAAACCTTCCGCTTCCAGTGTTTCGATCGCTTCAACTACAGCCGGATAACGTGCAAGCACATCTGCCGGGATCTCCGGCAAGCTGATGCTTTCAGCAATAATGCGGTTTTTCACGTAGCGTTCGAAAACTTCGGACAATCCCTGAACGCGCGCTTCGTTGCGGGTATTACCGGCGGACATACCGTTGGAAACGTACAGGTTACCGATAATATTCATCGGAATATAAACGGTCTGATTGTCAGACTGGCGCGTAAACGGCAGGCCACATATACCGCGATCTTCATTACCGGATTGCAGATCAATCAGCATACTGCCGGTCAGTTCATTTTCCGGGTCGTAAAATGCACGCAGACGTTCATCCAGCAAACCTTCCGGCACATCGTCGTTTTCAGTCAGTGGAAACCATTTTTCGTTGGGATAATGGACGAACGGACCATTGGCGATAGTTTCGCCCAGCCAGAAATCAGCAAAAAAGTAGTTGGTTGAGAGACGCTCGAAATATTCGCCCAGGGCAGAAGCCAGCGCCGCTTTTTTGGTTGCGCCTTTACCGTTGGTAAAACACAGTGCGCACTCTTTGTCGCGAATATGTACAGACCAGACGTTAGGCACTGGATTCAGCCAGGAAGCTTCTTCAATCTGAAAACCGAGGTCGGAGAGTTTTTGCTGGAAGCGAGCGATGGAATCTTCCAGGGCGGCATCTTTGCCGGGGATAAATGTTTGTGTCATGAAAATCACTTTAGTCGTACGGAAAGCGCGCAATAATACGGGTTTTATCTCAAAGGCGCTATCACCGCCGCCACGCCGGTGAACTGTTGACTATGCTTTTAGCGGATAAATTACGATAAGAGCATAAAAATGAAGGCGTTCGATCTCCACCGTATGGCATTCGATAAAGTGCCGCTGGATTTTCTTGGCGAAGTCGCTCTACGGAGTCTCTATACCTTTGTTCTGGTCTTTCTGTTTCTAAAAATGACTGGAAGGCGTGGAGTGCGGCAAATGTCGCTATTTGAAGTGTTAATCATTCTGACGCTGGGGTCAGCTGCAGGGGATGTGGCGTTTTACGACGATGTGCCGATGATCCCGGTGCTTATCGTCTTCATTACCCTGGCGTTGTTATACCGCCTGGTGATGTGGCTGATGGCGCACAGTGAGAAACTGGAAGATCTGCTGGAAGGCAAGCCGGTTGTCATTATTGAAGATGGCGAACTGGCCTGGTCGAAACTCAATAACTCCAACATGACGGAATTTGAGTTTTTTATGGAGCTGCGACTGCGTGGTGTGGAACAACTTGGACAGGTACGCCTGGCTATTCTTGAAACCAACGGTGAAATCAGCGTCTATTTCTTTGAAGATGACAAGGTGAAGCCGGGGTTGCTTATTTTACCCAGTGATTGTACCCAACGTTATAAAGTGGTGCCGGAGTCGGCGGACTATGCCTGCATCCGTTGCAGTGAAATCATTCACATGAACGCGGGTGAAAAACAATTATGTCCGCGCTGTGCAAATCCAGAATGGACGAAGGCAAGTCGGGTAAAACGGGTGACCTGACAGCAAAAACATCGGTTTTTTGACAATGATTCGAGATTTTATATTGTGTGACGCGTGCCGCATTTTTGCGCGCAACGGTTTTACCCATTGCGATGCGTGTCACTGAATGATAAAACCGATAGCCACAGGAATAACGTATTACCTGCGGTCGCAATCGATTGACCGGGGGTTAATAGCAACGCAACGTGGTGAGGGGAAATGGCTCAAATCTTCAATTTTAGTTCTGGTCCGGCAATGTTACCGGCAGAGGTGCTTAAACAGGCTCAACAGGAACTGCGCGACTGGAACGGTCTTGGCACGTCGGTGATGGAAGTGAGCCATCGTGGCAAAGAGTTCATTCAGGTTGCAGAGGAAGCCGAGAAGGATTTTCGCGATCTTCTTAACGTCCCCTCCAACTACAAAGTATTATTCTGCCACGGCGGCGGTCGCGGTCAGTTTGCTGCTGTACCTCTGAATATTCTTGGTGATAAAACCACAGCAGATTATGTTGATGCAGGCTACTGGGCGGCAAGCGCCATCAAAGAAGCGAAAAAATACTGCACGCCAAATGTGTTTGACGCCAAAGTGACTGTTGATGGCCTGCGCGCGGTTAAGCCAATGCGTGAATGGCAACTCTCTGATAATGCTGCTTATATGCATTACTGCCCGAATGAAACCATCGACGGTATCGCCATCGACGAAACGCCAGACTTCGGTAAAGATGTGGTGGTCGCTGCCGACTTCTCTTCAACGATTCTTTCCCGTCCGATTGATGTCAGCCGTTACGGCGTGATTTACGCTGGTGCGCAGAAAAATATCGGCCCGGCTGGCCTGACGATCGTTATTGTTCGCGAAGACTTGCTGGGTAAAGCAAATATCGCCTGCCCGTCGATTCTGGATTATTCCATCCTCAACGATAACGACTCCATGTTTAACACACCGCCTACGTTTGCCTGGTACTTATCTGGCCTGGTCTTCAAATGGCTAAAAGCGAACGGTGGTGTGGCTGCAATGGATAATATCAATCAGCAAAAAGCAGAACTGCTGTATGGCGTGATTGATAACAGCGATTTCTACCGTAATGATGTGGCGAAAGCTAACCGTTCGCGGATGAACGTGCCGTTCCAGTTGGCGGACAGTGCGCTCGACAAATTGTTCCTTGAAGAGTCTTTTGCGGCTGGCCTTCATGCGCTGAAAGGTCATCGTGTTGTCGGCGGAATGCGCGCGTCTATTTATAACGCGATGCCGCTGGAAGGTGTTAAAGCTCTGACAGACTTCATGGTTGAGTTCGAACGCCGTCACGGCTAATGCCGAAATTTTGCTTAATCCCCACAGCCAGCCTGTGGGGTTTTTATTTCTGTTGTAGAGAGTTGAGTTCATGGAATCCCTGACGTTACACCCCATCGCCCGTGTCGATGGCACTATTAATCTGCCTGGTTCCAAGAGCGTTTCTAACCGCGCTTTATTGCTGGCGGCATTAGCACACGGCAAAACAGTATTAACCAATCTGCTGGATAGCGATGATGTTCGTCATATGCTGAATGCGTTGCAGGCATTGGGGGTGAGCTATACGCTTTCTGCCGATCGTACGCGCTGCGAAATCATCGGTAACGGCGGTCCATTAGACGCAGAAAATGCGCTGGAGTTGTTCCTTGGTAATGCGGGCACTGCGATGCGCCCGCTGGCGGCAGCTCTTTGTCTGGGTAGCAATGATATTGTGCTGACCGGTGAGCCGCGCATGAAAGAGCGCCCGATTGGTCATCTGGTGGATGCGCTGCTCCAGGGCGGGGCGAAAATTACTTACCTGGAACAAGAAAACTACCCACCGCTGCGTTTACAGGGTGGTTTTGTGGGGGGCAACGTAGAAGTTGATGGCTCCGTTTCCAGCCAGTTCCTTACCGCACTGTTAATGACCGCGCCGCTTGCGCCGGAAGATACGGTTATTCGTATTAAAGGTGAACTGGTTTCTAAACCTTATATCGACATCACGCTCAACCTGATGAAGACGTTTGGTGTTGAAATTGAAAATCAGCACTATCAAAAATTTGTCGTAAAAGGCGGGCAGTCTTATCAGTCACCGGGGACTTATTTGGTAGAAGGCGATGCCTCCTCTGCGTCTTACTTCCTTGCCGCAGCAGCGATCAAAGGTGGCACTGTAAAAGTGACCGGCATTGGACGCAACAGTATGCAGGGTGATATTCGCTTTGCTGATGTGCTGGAAAAAATGGGGGCGGCCATTAACTGGGGCGATGATTATATTTCCTGCACTCGTGGTGAACTGAACGCTATCGATATGGATATGAACCATATTCCCGATGCGGCGATGACTATCGCGACGGCGGCGCTGTTTGCGAAAGGCACCACAACGCTGCGTAATATTTATAA
This sequence comes from Escherichia sp. 93.1518, assembly GCF_013368915.2. NCBI lineage: Bacteria > Pseudomonadati > Pseudomonadota > Gammaproteobacteria > Enterobacterales > Enterobacteriaceae > Escherichia > Escherichia sp. 93.1518. The sequence continues at coordinate 157,489 of NZ_JABWMT020000010.1, read as the reverse complement.
CTGGCGCGTTAAAGAGACGGATCGTCTTTTTGCGATGGCGACTGAACTGCGAAAAGTGGGGGCTGAAGTGGAAGAGGGGCATGACTTCATTCGCATTACGCCGCCGGAAAAACTGAACTTTGCCGAGATCGCCACTTATAACGATCACCGCATGGCGATGTGTTTCTCGCTGGTGGCCTTGTCAGATACGCCGGTGACGATTCTTGACCCAAAATGTACGGCCAAAACATTTCCGGATTATTTCGAGCAACTGGCGCGGATTAGCCAGGCAGCCTGAATGAAGAACGGGCAATAAATAGCCAAATCTTTCTTTATCAAAACGTCGGCGCATTGTCGGCGTTTTTTTTCGGACATTGTGAACCATTTTTATTGATGGTAGCGTTAACTGTCAATGTAAGTTGTTGATACATAATATTTATATATGATTAATCAACGGATGATTCACATGAAGAATACTAAATTACTGCTGGCGATTGCGACCTCTGCAGCATTACTGACAGGGTGTCAAAATACCCACGGTATTGATACCAATATGGCTATCAGCTCCGGTTTAAATGCATATAAAGCAGCAACGTTAAGCGATGCCGATGCAAAAGCGATTGCCAATCAGGGCTGTGCCGAAATGGACAGCGGCAATCAAGTCGCAAGTAAATCCAGCAAGTACGGTAAACGTCTGGCAAAAATCGCCAAAGCATTGGGTAACAATATTAACGGCACGCCGGTCAACTATAAGGTTTATATGACCAGCGACGTCAACGCATGGGCGATGGCGAACGGCTGTGTTCGTGTCTACAGTGGCCTGATGGACATGATGAACGACAACGAAATTGAAGGGGTTCTGGGTCATGAACTGGGGCACGTTGCGTTGGGTCACTCGCTGGCTGAAATGAAAGCCTCTTATGCGATCGTTGCCGCACGTGATGCTATTTCCGCCACCAGCGGTGTTGCTTCCCAGCTTTCCCGTTCACAATTAGGTGATATCGCAGAAGGCGCTATCAATGCTAAATACTCCCGCGATAAAGAGTCTGAAGCAGATGATTTCTCCTTTGATCTGCTGAAGAAACGTGGCATCAGCACCCAGGGACTGGTCGGTAGCTTTGAAAAACTGGCTAGCCTGGATGGCGGTCGTACCCAGTCCATGTTTGACTCTCACCCACCATCAACAGAGCGTGCGCAACATATCCGTGATCGTATCGCCTCTGGTAAGTAAATCATTGTCATCTTTCGGGCTGGTCTTCTGCCAGCCCGCTATAATTGCGCAATAAATCCCCATCTGAATACAGACAAAACTGGTTTTTGCACACAACGTTAACGATTTGTGGCGCCGACGCGTATAATGCGCGCGGTTATGTTAACGGTACGCCTGTTTTAAGGAGATAAAGATGACGGCAATTGCCCCGGTTATTACCATTGATGGCCCAAGCGGTGCAGGGAAAGGCACCTTGTGTAAGGCTATGGCGGAAGCGTTGCAATGGCATCTGCTGGACTCGGGTGCAATTTATCGCGTACTGGCGCTGGCGGCATTACATCACCATGTTGATGTGGCGTCAGAAGACGCTCTGGTGCCGCTGGCATCCCACCTGGATGTACGTTTTGTGTCGACCAATGGCAATCTGGAAGTGATCCTCGAAGGGGAAGATGTCAGCGGTGAAATTCGTACTCAGGAAGTGGCGAATGCCGCTTCACAAGTCGCCGCATTTCCTCGTGTTCGTGAAGCATTATTGCGTCGCCAACGTGCGTTTCGTGAATTGCCAGGCCTGATTGCCGATGGTCGCGACATGGGAACAGTGGTATTCCCTGATGCGCCAGTGAAAATTTTCCTTGACGCCTCTTCGGAAGAACGTGCGCATCGCCGAATGCTACAGTTGCAGGAGAAGGGCTTTAGTGTTAACTTTGAACGCCTTTTGGCCGAGATCAAAGAACGCGATGACCGCGATCGTAATCGTGCGGTAGCGCCTCTGGTTCCGGCAGCCGATGCTTTAGTGTTGGATTCCACCACCTTAAGCATTGAGCAAGTAATTGAAAAAGCGTTACACTACGCGCGCCAAAAATTGGCTCTCGCATAAGCGACCGAATTTGCAGTACCCCCGTTGCAATGGAATGACAGCGGGTATGTTAAACAACCCCATCCGGCACGGAGCCAGGTGGACGTTAAATATAAACCTGAAGATTAAACATGACTGAATCTTTTGCTCAACTCTTTGAAGAGTCCTTAAAAGAAATCGAAACCCGCCCGGGTTCTATCGTTCGTGGCGTTGTTGTTGCTATCGACAAAGACGTAGTACTGGTTGACGCTGGTCTGAAATCTGAGTCTGCCATCCCGGCTGAGCAGTTCAAAAACGCCCAGGGCGAGCTGGAAATCCAGGTAGGTGACGAAGTTGACGTTGCTCTGGACGCAGTAGAAGACGGCTTCGGTGAAACTCTGCTGTCCCGTGAGAAAGCTAAACGTCACGAAGCCTGGATCACGCTGGAAAAAGCTTACGAAGATGCTGAAACTGTTACCGGTGTTATCAACGGCAAAGTTAAGGGCGGCTTCACTGTTGAGCTGAACGGTATTCGTGCGTTCCTGCCAGGTTCTCTGGTAGACGTTCGTCCGGTGCGTGACACTCTGCACCTGGAAGGCAAAGAGCTTGAATTCAAAGTAATCAAGCTGGATCAGAAGCGCAACAACGTTGTTGTTTCTCGTCGTGCCGTTATCGAATCCGAAAACAGCGCAGAGCGCGATCAGCTGCTGGAAAACCTGCAGGAAGGCATGGAAGTTAAAGGTATCGTTAAGAACCTCACTGACTACGGTGCATTCGTTGATCTGGGCGGCGTTGACGGCCTGCTGCACATCACTGACATGGCCTGGAAACGCGTTAAGCATCCGAGCGAAATCGTCAACGTGGGCGACGAAATCACTGTTAAAGTGCTGAAGTTCGACCGCGAACGTACCCGTGTATCCCTGGGCCTGAAACAGCTGGGCGAAGATCCGTGGGTAGCTATCGCTAAACGTTATCCGGAAGGTACTAAACTGACTGGTCGCGTGACCAACCTGACCGACTACGGCTGCTTCGTTGAAATCGAAGAAGGCGTTGAAGGCCTGGTACACGTTTCCGAAATGGATTGGACCAACAAAAACATCCACCCGTCTAAAGTTGTTAACGTTGGCGATGTAGTGGAAGTTATGGTTCTGGATATCGACGAAGAACGTCGTCGTATCTCCCTGGGTCTGAAACAGTGCAAAGCTAACCCGTGGCAGCAGTTCGCGGAAACCCACAACAAGGGCGACCGTGTTGAAGGTAAAATCAAGTCTATCACTGACTTCGGTATCTTCATCGGCCTGGACGGCGGCATCGACGGCCTGGTTCACCTGTCTGACATCTCCTGGAACGTTGCAGGCGAAGAAGCAGTTCGTGAATACAAAAAAGGCGACGAAATCGCTGCAGTTGTTCTGCAAGTTGACGCAGAACGTGAACGTATCTCCCTGGGCGTTAAACAGCTCGCAGAAGATCCGTTCAACAACTGGGTTGCTCTGAACAAGAAAGGCGCTATCGTAACTGGTAAAGTAACTGCAGTTGACGCTAAAGGCGCAACCGTAGAACTGGCTGACGGCGTTGAAGGTTACCTGCGTGCTTCTGAAGCATCCCGTGACCGCGTTGAAGACGCTACCCTGGTTCTGAGCGTTGGCGACGAAGTTGAAGCTAAATTCACCGGCGTTGATCGTAAAAACCGCGCAATCAGCCTGTCTGTTCGTGCGAAAGACGAAGCTGACGAGAAAGATGCAATCGCAACTGTTAACAAACAGGAAGATGCAAACTTCTCCAACAACGCAATGGCTGAAGCTTTCAAAGCAGCTAAAGGCGAGTAATTCTCTGACTCTTCGGGATTTTTATTCCGAAGTTTGTTGAGTTTACTTGACAGATTGCAGGTTTCGTCCTGTAATCAAGCACTAAGGGCGGCTACGGCCGCCCTTAATCAATGCAGCAACAGCAGCCGCTTAATTTGCCTTTAAGGAACCGGAGGAATCATGACCAAGTCAGAATTGATAGAAAGACTTGCCACCCAGCAATCGCACATTCCCGCTAAGACGGTTGAAGATGCAGTAAAAGAGATGCTGGAGCATATGGCCTCGACTCTTGCGCAGGGCGAGCGTATTGAAATCCGCGGTTTCGGCAGTTTCTCTTTGCACTACCGCGCACCACGTACCGGACGTAATCCGAAGACTGGCGATAAAGTAGAACTGGAAGGAAAATACGTTCCTCACTTTAAACCAGGAAAAGAACTGCGCGATCGCGCCAATATTTACGGTTAAGTTTTCACTCAAACTTGAACGCGAGAAAAGCACCTGTCGGGTGCTTTTTTCATTTCTGTAATCTGGAACTGGAAGCTGCCTCGCAGCGTTTTGTGTAGTTTTCACATTCCCGTTAAATTCTTCTGAACCCGTCTCGGGGAACGCAAAACTCCCGCCAGACAACCGTTCAACAAAGTTGCACACTTTCCGAAAACAGGGAGGGGTGCATGAAAATAACGACAGTTGGCGTATGCATTATTTGCGGAATTTTTCCGCTGCTGATTTTGCCACAATTGCCTGGGACATTAACCCTTGCGAGTCTGACCGTCTTCGCCTGCGTACTGGCATTTATTCCTGTTAAAGCCGTTCGTTATTTCACGCTGACATTGCTGTTTTTCCTTTGGGGCATATTGGCGGCAAAGCAAATTTTGTGGGCAGGAGAAAACTTAACTGGCGCGACGCAGGATGCAATTGTCGAGATTACTGCTACTGACGGCATAACCACTCATTACGCTCAAATTACCCATCTACAAGGTCGACGTCTTTTCCCTGCGCCAGGCATTGTGCTGTATGGCGAGTATCTGCCACAAGTGGTTTGTGCCGGACAACAATGGTCAATGAAACTCAGAGTTCGTGCGGTTCACGGTCAGCTTAATGATGGTGGCTTTGACAGCCAGCGTTATGCTATTGCCCAGCACCAGCCTCTAACCGGGCGTTTTCTTCAGGCAAGAATCATTGAACCGGGGTGTAGTCTGCGGGCGCAATATCTGGCCTCTTTGCAAACGACCCTGCAACCTTATCTGTGGAAAGCGGTGATTCTTGGCTTAGGTATGGGTGAACGGTTATCTGTGCCCAAAGAAATCAAAGATATTATGCGCAATACTGGTACAGCGCATTTAATGGCGATATCGGGATTGCACATCGCTTTTGCGGCGTTGCTGGCAGCCGGGCTCATTCGCGGTGGGCAAATTTTCCTCCCTGGTCATTGGATCCACTGGCAGATGCCATTAATTGGCGGAATTTTCTGTGCCGCTTTTTATGCCTGGTTGACTGGTATGCAACCTCCGGCACTGCGTACCATCGTGGCGCTTGCAACGTGGGGAATGCTTAAGTTAAGTGGGCGACAATGGAGTGGCTGGGATGTATGGATATGTTGTCTGGCGGCAATTTTGCTGATGGATCCTGTTGCCATTCTCTCGCAAAGTTTATGGCTCTCTGCTGCAGCGGTGGCAGCACTGATTTTTTGGTATCAGTGGTTTCCCTGTCCTGAGTGGCAACTGCCGCCGGTATTGCGTGCAGTTGTTTCCCTCATTCATTTGCAACTGGGAATCACACTCCTGCTTATGCCCGTGCAAATCGTCATATTTCATGGCATTAGTCTGACCTCGTTTATAGCAAATTTGTTCGCTATTCCCTTAGTGACATTTATCACGGTTCCGTTGATTCTCGCCGCGATGATAGTGCATTTAAGCGGACCATTAATCGTGGAACAAGGATTATGGTTTCTGGCCGACAGATCTTTGGCTTTACTTTTCTGGTTGTTAAAGAGCTTGCCAGAAGGATGGGTCAACGTTGCTGAACGTTGGCAATGGCTATCATTTTCTCCTTGGTTATTACTGGTAGGATGGCGACTAAACGCATGGCGAACGTTGCCTGCGCTGTGCGTGGCTGGAGGCATTATGATGTGTTGTCCACTGTGGCAAAAAACACGGTCTGACGAGTGGCAGGTGTATATGCTTGATGTCGGGCAAGGGCTGGCAATGGTGATTGCGCGAAACGGCAAAGCGATTCTCTATGATACGGGCCTCGCCTGGCCAGAAGGTGACAGCGGGCAACAACTGATTGTCCCCTGGCTACGCTGGCATAACCTTGAACCGGAAGGCGTCATTCTGAGTCATGAACATCTGGATCATCGGGGAGGGCTGGACTCGATATTACGTGTCTGGCCGACGTTATGGGTCAGAAGCCCTTTAAACTGGGAACATCATCAGCCCTGTGTGCGCGGTGAAGCGTGGCAGTGGCAAGGATTACGTTTTAGCGCACACTGGCCTTTACAAGGTAGCAACGATAAAGGAAATAACCATTCCTGTGTGGTTAAGGTTGATGACGGAACGTATAGCATTCTTTTAACCGGTGATATTGAAGCACTCGCTGAACAAAAAATGCTAAGTCGTTACTGGCAACACGTGCAGGCAACATTACTTCAGGCGCCCCATCATGGCAGTAATACCTCATCATCATTGCCATTAATTCAGCGTGTGAATGGAAAAGTGGCACTGGCATCGGCATCGCGCTATAACGCATGGCGACTACCCTCCAGCAAAGTTAAAAGACGCTATGAAATTCAGGGATATCAATGGGTTGATACCTCGCATCAGGGGCAAATAACCGTCGATTTTTCAGCGCAAGGCTGGCAGGTACGCAGCCTAAGGGAGCAAATTTTACCTCGTTGGTATCATCAGTGGTTTGGCGTGCCAGTGGATAACGGGTAGAATATGCGGCTATTTCAACAAATGCTGGTTTTTTGAATGCATAACGACAAAGATCTCTCTACGTGGCAGACATTCCGCCGACTGTGGCCAACCATTGCGCCTTTTAAAGCGGGTCTGATCGTGGCGGGCATAGCGTTAATTCTCAACGCAGCCAGCGATACCTTCATGTTATCGCTCCTTAAGCCACTTCTCGATGATGGCTTTGGTAAAACCGATCGCTCCGTGCTGATGTGGATGCCGCTGGTGGTTATTGGGCTGATGATTTTACGTGGTATCACCAGTTATATTTCCAGTTACTGCATTTCCTGGGTATCAGGAAAAGTGGTAATGACCATGCGTCGCCGTCTGTTCGGCCACATGATGGGAATGCCGGTGTCATTTTTTGACAAACAGTCTACCGGGACACTGCTTTCACGTATTACTTACGATTCTGAACAGGTTGCTTCGTCGTCTTCCGGCGCGCTGATTACGGTGGTGCGTGAAGGTGCTTCCATTATCGGTCTGTTCGCCATGATGTTCTATTACAGCTGGCAGTTGTCGATCATTTTGATTGTGCTGGCGCCGATCGTCTCGATTGCGATTCGTATCGTATCGAAGCGTTTTCGCAGCATCAGCAAAAACATGCAGAACACCATGGGGCAGGTGACCACCAGTGCTGAACAGATGCTGAAAGGCCATAAAGAAGTATTGATTTTTGGCGGCCAGGAAGTAGAAACGAAGCGTTTTGATAAGGTCAGCAACAAGATGCGTTTGCAGGGAATGAAGATGGTATCTGCCTCTTCCATCTCTGACCCGATCATTCAGCTGATTGCCTCTCTGGCGCTGGCATTTGTTCTCTACGCTGCGAGCTTCCCAAGTGTAATGGATAGCCTGACAGCCGGTACGATCACCGTTGTCTTCTCTTCGATGATTGCACTGATGCGTCCGCTGAAATCGCTGACCAACGTTAACGCCCAATTCCAGCGTGGTATGGCGGCCTGTCAGACGCTGTTTACCATTCTGGATAGTGAACAGGAGAAAGACGAAGGTAAACGCGAGATTGAGCGTGCTACTGGCGACGTCGAATTTCGCAATGTCACCTTTACCTATCCGGGGCGTGAAGTCCCTGCGCTGCGTAATATCAACCTGAAGATCCCAGCAGGGAAAACAGTGGCTCTGGTAGGGCGTTCGGGTTCGGGTAAATCAACTATCGCCAGCCTGATCACGCGTTTTTACGATATTGATGAAGGCGAGATCCTGATGGATGGTCACGATCTGCGCGAGTATACCCTGGCGTCGTTACGTAACCAGGTTGCACTGGTATCGCAGAATGTCCATTTGTTTAACGATACGGTTGCCAACAACATTGCTTACGCACGTACAGACCAGTACAGCCGTGAGCAAATTGAAGAAGCGGCGCGTATGGCTTATGCCATGGACTTTATCAATAAGATGGATAACGGTCTTGATACGGTGATTGGTGAAAACGGCGTGTTGCTCTCTGGCGGTCAACGCCAGCGTATCGCTATTGCTCGAGCTTTGTTGCGTGACAGTCCAATTCTGATCCTTGATGAAGCCACCTCGGCACTGGATACAGAATCCGAACGTGCGATTCAGGCGGCGCTTGACGAGCTACAGAAAAACCGTACCTCACTGGTGATTGCTCACCGTTTGTCTACCATTGAAAAGGCAGACGAAATTGTGGTCGTTGAGGATGGTGTCATTGTGGAACGCGGCACGCATAACGATTTGCTTGAGCACCGTGGTGTCTACGCGCAACTTCACAAAATGCAATTTGGTCAATGATCGAAAAAATCTGGTCTGGTGAATCTCCTTTGTGGCGGCTGTTGCTGCCACTCTCCTGGTTGTATGGTCTGGTGAGTGGCGCTATCCGTCTTTGCTATAAACTAAAACTGAAGCGCGCATGGCGTGCCCCAGTGCCTGTTGTGGTGGTCGGTAATCTCACCGCAGGTGGTAACGGGAAAACACCGGTCGTTGTCTGGCTGGTAAAACAACTGCAAAAACGCGGTGTTCGTGTTGGTGTTGTATCCCGGGGCTATGGCGGTAAGGCCGAGTCGTATCCGATGTTATTGTCGGCAGAGACCACCACAGCACAGGCGGGTGATGAACCTGTGCTGATTTATCAGCGTACTGGCGCGCCTGTTGCAGTTTCTCCCGTCCGTTCTGATGCTGTAAAAGCCATTCTTGCGCAACATCCTGATGTGCAGCTCATCGTAACCGACGACGGTCTACAACATTATCGTCTGGCACGAGATGTGGAAATTGTCGTCATTGATGGTGTGCGTCGCTTTGGCAATGGCTGGTGGCTGCCTGCGGGGCCAATGCGTGAGCGAGCCGGGCGTTTAAAATCGGTTGATGCGGTAATCGTCAATGGCGGCGTACCGCGTGATGGTGAAATTCCGATGAATTTAATACCGGGTCAGGCAGTGAATTTGCGTACCGGTGCTCGTTGTGACATTGCACAGCTTGAACATGTGGTGGCAATGGCGGGGATTGGTCATCCGCCGCGCTTTTTTGCCACGCTGAATATGTGTGGTGTGCAACCGGAAAAATGTGTGCCGTTGTCCGATCATCAGTCTTTGAATCATGTGGATGTCAGCGCATTGTTAAGTGCCGGGCAAACACTGGTTATGACTGAAAAAGATGCGGTGAAATGCCGGGGCTTTGCAGAAGAAAATTGGTGGTATTTGCCCGTTGACGCACAGTTTTCGGGCGCTGAGCCAGAGAAACTGCTCGCGCAACTTTCCTCGCTGGCTTCTGGCAACTAATTCGCAGCAGCAGCGTTCAATTGATGGAGCCATGAATGACGCTGCCGTATATCTCTCTTGCTGATGCGCGTAATCTTCATCTCGCTGCGCAAGGCCTGTTAAAAAAATCTCGTCGTCGCGCGTTGCCGCAAGATATTCTGGCAGCTATTTCCCGCATGTCCTTGCTGCAAATCGACACTATCAATATCGTTGCCCGCAGCCCTTATTTGGTGCTTTTTAGTCGTCTGGGTAATTATCCTCCGCAGTGGCTGGACGAGTCGCTGGCGCATGGCGAATTAATGGAATACTGGGCGCATGAAGCCTGCTTTATGCCGCGTAGTGATTTTCATCTCATTCGCCACCGGATGCTGGCGCCAGAAAAAATGGGCTGGAAATATCAAGACGCCTGGATGCGGGAACATGCGGAAGAAATTGAACAGTTACTTCAGTACATTCAGGATAACGGACCCGTACGTTCAGCCGATTTTGCTCATCCCCGCAAAGGGGCAAGCGGTTGGTGGGAGTGGAAGCCGCATAAACGCCATCTGGAAGGGCTGTTTACTGCTGGAAAGGTTATGGTGATTGAAAGGCGTAATTTCCAGCGCATATATGATTTAACCCATCGCGTCATGCCGCACTGGGATGATAAGTGTGACCTCGTTTCGCAAACAGAAGCAGAAATCACGATGCTGGATAACAGCGCGCGTAGCCTGGGAATATTTCGCGAACAGTGGCTGACAGATTACTATCGCCTTAAACGCCCGGCGCTGGCTGCCTGGCGTGATGTGCGTGCTGAACAGCGGAAAATTATCCCCGTAAATGTGGAGAGGTTAGGACAACTCTGGCTGCATACTGATTTGTTGCCTCTTCTCGAAACAGCTCTCGCGGGGAAACTCACCGCGACGCATTGCACTGTACTGTCACCCTTTGACCCTGTCGTCTGGGATCGCAAACGCGCAGAGCAGCTTTTTGATTTTAGCTACCGGCTGGAATGCTACACGCCGGCACCGAAACGCCAGTATGGCTATTTCGTTCTGCCGTTACTGCATCGTGGACAATTAGTCGGGCGAATGGATGCCAAAATGCATCGCCAGACGGGCGTCCTTGAAGTTATCTCCCTTTGGTTACAGGATGGCATCAAACTGACTGCTTCTCTTCAAAAAGGATTACGCCAGGCGATTACCGATTTTGCTGGTTGGCAGCAGGCAACGCGAGTGACATTAGGGCGCTGCCCACAGGGTCTCTTTAGTGATTGCCGCACAGGCTGGGAAATAGCCCCCTGGGCATAAATGATTATGATAAGATTTATGCATTCATAACCCGATCCATCTGGAGGAACTATGGATCATCGTCTGCTCGAAATCGTTGCCTGCCCGGTTTGCAACGGCAAACTTTGGTATAACCAGGAAAAACAAGAACTGATTTGCAAACTGGATAACCTGGCTTTCCCGCTGCGCGATGGCATCCCAGTGCTGTTGGAAACGGAAGCCCGCGTACTGACTGCTGATGAGAGTAAATCATGAGTTTTGTGGTGATTATTCCTGCACGCTACGCTTCTACGCGTCTGCCAGGTAAACCGTTGGTCGATATTAACGGTAAGCCGATGATCGTTCATGTTCTTGAACGCGCCCGCGAGTCAGGAGCCGATCGCATCATTGTAGCAACCGATCATCAAGATGTTGCCCGCGCTGTTGAAGCTGCTGGGGGGGAAGTGTGCATGACGCGCGCCGATCATCAGTCAGGCACCGAACGCCTGGCGGAAGTTGTCGAAAAATGCGCGTTCAGCGACGACACGGTGATTGTTAATGTGCAGGGCGATGAGCCAATGATCCCTGCGACAATCATTCGTCAGGTTGCTGATAATCTCGCCCAGCGTGAAGTAGGCATGGCAACCCTTGCTGTACCTATCCACAGTGCGGAAGAAGCTTTTAATCCGAATGCGGTTAAAGTGGTGCTTGATGCTGAAGGTTATGCGCTTTACTTCTCGCGTGCCACCATTCCGTGGGATCGTGACCGTTTTGCAAAAGGTCTGGAAACCGTTGGTGATAACTTCCTGCGTCATCTTGGTATTTATGGCTACCGTGCAGGCTTTATCCGTCGTTATGTCAACTGGCAGCCAAGTCCGTTAGAACACATCGAAATGTTAGAGCAGCTTCGCGTACTGTGGTATGGCGAAAAAATCCACGTTGCTGTTGCCCAGGAAGTTCCTGGTACAGGAGTGGATACCCCTGAAGATCTCGAGCGCGTTCGCGCTGAAATGCTCTAAGCTAATTTCACGACACTCCACCTGATTGTGGGGGGAGTGTCGTACCGTTACGATTTTCCTCATTTTTCTTTTCAACAATTGATCTCATTCAGGTGACATCTTTTACATTGGCGCTCATTATGAAGGCAGTAGCTTTTATGAGGGTAATCTGAATGGAACAGCTGCGTGCCGAATTAAGCCATTTACTGGGCGAAAAACTCAGTCGTATTGAGTGCGTCAATGAAAAAGCAGATACGGCGTTGTGGGCTTTGTATGACAGCCAGGGAAACCCAATGCCGTTAATGGCGAGAAGCTTTAGTACGCCAGGACAAGCCCGCCAGTTGGCATGGAAAACCACCATGCTGGCACGCAGTGGGACTATTCGTATGCCAACCATCTATGGCGTGATGACACACGAAGAACATCCTGGCCCCGATGTCCTGTTACTGGAGCGGATGCGTGGTGTTTCTGTGGAAGCCCCCGCGCGTACACCGGAACGTTGGGATCATCTGAAAGAGCAAATTGTTGAAGCTCTGCTGGCCTGGCACCGACAGGACAGTCGCGGTTGCGTCGGTGCAGTCGACAATACTCAGGAAAATTTCTGGCCCTCATGGTATCGGCAACATGTTGAAGTGCTATGGACCACGCTCAATCAGTTCCATAACACCGGATTAACGATGCAGGATAAGCGTATCCTGTTCCGCACCCGCGAATGTCTTCCGGCATTATTTGAAGGATTTAACGACAATTGTGTGCTGATCCATGGCAATTTCTGTTTGCGCAGCATGTTGAAAGATTCTCGTAGCGATCAATTACTGGCGATGGTAGGGCCGGGCCTCATGCTTTGGGCGCCACGTGAGTATGAGTTGTTCCGGTTGATGGATAACACTCTGGCAGAAGATTTGCTCTGGAGTTACCTGCAACGCGCGCCAGTGGCGGAGTCGTTCATCTGGCGGCGTTGGCTGTATGTGTTATGGGATGAAGTTGCGCAACTGGTCAATACCGGACGGTTTAGCCGGCGCAACTTCGATCTGGCATCAAAATCACTCCTTCCCTGGCTCGCCTGACGAACCTTTCAGCCACTGCCAGATGCGACCAAGCGTTTCATAGCCGACTCGGTCGCTATGCATCAACCAGACCGGAGAGGGAATTGCCCGTTCCCACGGATTAAGCGGTGAGTCGATTGCCAGCTGATTCGCCGGGGCTGGCAGCGGATTCAGACCTTCCCGTTGGAAAAAGATCATCGCGCGCGGCAAATGAGACGCAGATGTCACCAGCAGGAAAGGGGCGTCACCAATTGCCTGTTTCACTGCGGCTGCTTCTTCTTCGGTATCTTTTGGCAAATCCAGCGTAATAATTTGTTCGCGCGGTACGCCCAGCGATTGCGCTACTCTGGCACCCACTTCGGCTGTACTCACCGTATTGGTTTTTGCCACGCCTCCCGTGAAGATCAGTTTTGATCCCGGATTCTCGCGCCATAAACGAATACCTTCATTCAGGCGCGGCAAACTATTATTGATTAAATTTGAACTTGGTGCCCACTGCGGGTTCCAGGTATAACCACCTCCTAGCACCACGATATAGTCCACTTTTTGTGCATTATTCCATGTCGGATAAGTACTTTCGATGGGACGCAGCAGGCGGTCGGCTACCGGTTGCAAACTTAATAACAAAAGCGCCAGCCATCCTGCGCTAATAAATATCTTTCCGGTTTTTTGAAAACGGCTAAACCACAGTAGCACCAGACCCACACCGATAATCAACAACATTAGCGGAAGTGGCAGTAGCATACCGCCAATCACTTTTTTCAGTGTAAAAAGCATCCTTTCTGGTTCCTTTTTTAACCATATAGCGAGGGATCGGCAGTGATATTACACCAGACGGGTTCATTCTCGCCGTGGCTGTGACAAAATAGCGCCTTTATCAGAAAACGTCTTAGCCAACCGGTGGAGAAAGCAATGCAGGATCGCAATTTTGATGACATTGCGGAAAAGTTTTCCCGTAACATTTACGGCACCACCAAAGGACAGCTTCGGCAGGCTATTCTGTGGCAGGATCTCGATCGTGTGCTGGTGGATATGGAGCCGCAAAAACTGTGCGTACTGGATGCCGGTGGTGGTGAAGGACAGACCGCGATCAAAATGGCCGAACGTGGGCATCAGGTCATTTTATGCGATCTCTCCGCCCAGATGATCGACCGCGCAAAGCAGGCGGCAGAAGCTAAAGGTGTGAGCGACAACATGCAATTTATACATTGCGCCGCTCAGGACGTTGCTTCGCATTTGGAAACGCCCGTTGATCTGATATTGTTCCATGCGGTGCTGGAATGGGTGGCTGACCCCCGCAGCGTATTGCAAACATTGTGGTCAGTGTTGCGCCCAGGCGGCATGTTGTCATTAATGTTCTACAATGCGCACGGCTTGCTGATGCATAACATGGTCGCAGGGAATTTTGATTACGTGCAGGCGGGAATGCCGAAAAAGAAAAAACGGACGCTTTCGCCAGACTATCCACGCGACCCGGCGCAGGTATATCAGTGGCTGGAAGAAGCTGGCTGGCAAATTATGGGTAAAACCGGCGTTCGCGTGTTTCATGATTATCTGCGTGAAAAGCACCAGCAGCGCGACTGCTACGAAGCATTACTTGAATTAGAAACGCGTTATTGCCGCCAGGAACCGTATATCAGCCTGGGGCGTTATATTCATGTCACCGCGCGCAAACCGCAGAGCAAGGATAAAGTATGAGTGAATTTTCCCAGACAGTCCCCGAACTGGTTGCCTGGGCCAGAAAAAATGACTTCTCCATCTCGCTGCCGGTAGACCGACTCTCTTTTCTGCTGGCGGTTGCCACGCTGAATGGCGAGCGTCTGGATGGTGAGATGAGTGAAGGCGAGCTGGTGGATGCATTCCGCCATGTGAGTGATGCGTTTGAGCAAACCAGCGAAACCATCGGCGTGCGCGCCAACAACGCGATCAACGACATGGTGCGTCAACGTCTGCTGAACCGCTTTACCAGTGAGCAGGCGGAAGGGAACGCTATATATCGTCTGACGCCGCTTGGCATCGGCATTACTGACTACTATATCCGTCAGCGCGAGTTTTCTACGCTGCGTCTTTCTATGCAGTTGTCGATCGTTGCAGGCGAACTGAAGCGTGCGGCGGATGCGGCAGAAGAGGGCGGTGATGAGTTTCACTGGCACCGCAATGTCTATGCGCCGCTGAAATATTCGGTAGCAGAAATTTTCGACAGCATCGATCTGACGCAACGTCTGATGGATGAGCAGCAGCAGCAGGTGAAAGATGACATCGCTCAGTTGCTGAATAAAGACTGGCGGGCGGCGATCTCCAGTTGCGAATTGTTGCTTTCAGAAACCTCCGGTACGCTGCGTGAATTGCAGGATACGCTGGAAGCGGCGGGTGACAAATTGCAGGCTAACCTGTTGCGCATTCAGGATGCGACCATGACGCATGACGATCTGCATTTTGTCGATAGTCTGGTGTTCGATCTGCAAAGTAAGCTCGATCGTATTATCAGCTGGGGACAGCAATCTATCGACTTGTGGATTGGCTACGATCGCCACGTACACAAATTTATCCGTACTGCTATCGATATGGATAAAAACCGCGTCTTTGCCCAGCGTTTACGTCAGTCGGTACAAACCTATTTTGATGAGCCGTGGGCGCTGACTTACGCGAATGCCGATCGTCTGCTGGATATGCGTGACGAAGAGATGGCACTGCGCGACGAAGAAGTGACCGGGGAGCTTCCGCCAGATTTAGAGTACGAAGAGTTCAACGAGATCCGCGAACAACTGGCGGCGATCATCGAAGAACAGCTCGCCGTGTACAAAACCAGACAAGTACCGCTGGATCTTGGTCTGGTGGTACGCGAATATCTGGCGCAGTATCCACGTGCGCGTCACTTTGACGTTGCGCGTATTGTTATTGATCAGGCGGTACGCCTCGGCGTAGCGCAAGCAGATTTCACCGGACTGCCAGCGAAATGGCAGCCGATTAATGATTACGGAGCCAAGGTACAGGCGCATGTCATCGACAAATATTGAACAAGTGATGCCGGTTAAGCTGGCGCAGGCGCTGGCGAATCCGTTATTTCCGGCGCTGGATAGCGCCCTGCGTTCAGGCCGCCATATCGGTCTTGACGAACTGGATAATCATGCATTCCTGATGGATTTTCAGGAATATCTGGAAGAGTTTTACGCACGTTATAATGTGGAGCTTATTCGCGCGCCGGAAGGTTTTTTCTATTTGCGCCCACGTTCTACCACTATTATCCCGCGCTCCGTATTGTCGGAACTGGACATGATGGTCGGGAAAATCCTCTGTTATCTCTATCTCAGCCCGGAACGGCTGGCGAACGAGGGGATTTTTACTCAGCAGGAATTGTATGATGAACTGCTCACCCTGGCCGATGAAGCGAAACTGCTGAAACTGGTAAACAACCGTTCTACCGGTTCGGACGTGGATCGCCAGAAGTTGCAGGAAAAAGTACGTTCTTCGCTCAACCGTCTGCGCCGCTTAGGCATGGTGTGGTTTATGGGGCACGACAGCAGCAAGTTCCGCATTACTGAATCGGTGTTCCGTTTCGGTGCGGATGTCCGTGCGGGCGACGATCCGCGCGAAGCCCAGCGTCGCCTGATTCGCGATGGTGAAGCTATGTCGCTGGAAAACCACCTGCAACTCAACGACGAAACTGAAGAGAATCAGCCAGATAGCGGAGAGGAAGAATAATGATTGAACGCGGTAAATTTCGCTCACTGACGCTGATTAACTGGAACGGCTTTTTTGCCCGTACCTTTGACCTTGATGAGCTGGTCACGACGCTTTCCGGCGGTAACGGTGCGGGTAAATCCACCACTATGGCGGCGTTCGTTACGGCGCTTATCCCCGACCTGACCTTGTTGCATTTCCGTAACACCACGGAAGCCGGGGCTACCAGCGGTTCGCGAGATAAAGGCCTGCACGGTAAGCTAAAAGCGGGGGTCTGTTATTCGATGCTTGACACCATCAACTCGCGCCACCAGCGCGTGGTGGTTGGTGTGCGTCTACAACAGGTTGCCGGGCGCGATCGTAAAGTTGATATCAAACCGTTTGCCATTCAGGGCTTGCCGATGTCGGTGCAGCCGACGCAACTGGTGACCGAAACCCTGAACGAACGTCAGGCGCGCGTGCTGCCGCTTAACGAGCTGAAAGACAAGCTCGAGGCGATGGAAGGCGTGCAGTTTAAGCAGTTCAACTCCATCACCGATTACCATTCGCTGATGTTCGATCTGGGCATCATCGCGCGTCGTCTGCGTTCTGCTTCTGATCGTAGTAAATTCTATCGTCTGATCGAAGCCTCGCTGTACGGCGGTATTTCCAGCGCCATTACCCGTTCTCTGCGCGACTACCTGCTGCCAGAAAACAGCGGTGTGCGTAAAGCGTTCCAGGACATGGAAGCGGCGCTGCGTGAAAACCGCATGACGCTGGAAGCGATTCGTGTCACCCAGTCTGACCGTGACTTGTTCAAGCATCTGATTAGCGAAGCCACCAACTATGTGGCGGCGGACTACATGCGTCACGCCAACGAGCGCCGTGTCCATCTCGACAAAGCTCTGGAGTTTCGTCGTGAGCTACATACTTCGCGTCAGCAACTGGCGGCGGAACAGTACAAACACGTCGATATGGCGCGTGAGCTGGCAGAGCACAACGGTGCCGAAGGCGATCTGGAAGCGGATTATCAGGCGGCCAGCGATCACCTGAACCTGGTGCAGACTGCACTGCGTCAGCAGGAAAAGATCGAACGTTACGAAGCGGATCTCGATGAGCTGCAGATCCGTCTGGAAGAGCAAAACGAAGTGGTGGCAGAAGCCATCGAGCGCCAGGAAGAGAACGAAGCGCGTGCGGAAGCCGCCGAACTGGAAGTGGATGAGCTGAAAAGCCAGCTTGCTGACTACCAGCAGGCGCTGGACGTCCAGCAAACGCGCGCGATCCAGTACAACCAGGCGATTGCTGCGCTTAATCGTGCCAAAGAATTGTGTCATCTGCCGGACTTAACCGCCGACAGCGCCGCCGAATGGCTGGAAACCTTCCAGGCGAAAGAGCTGGAAGCGACCGAAACAATGCTCTCTCTTGAGCAGAAAATGAGTATGGCGCAAACTGCGCACAGCCAGTTTGAGCAGGCTTATCAATTGGTAGTAGCAATCAACGGTCCGCTGGCGCGTAACGAAGCGTGGGAGGTCGCCCGCGAATTGCTGCGCGAAGGGGTCGATCAGCGCCACCTGGCAGAACAGGTTCAGCCGCTACGGATGCGCTTAAGCGAACTGGAACAGCGTCTGCGCGAGCAGCAAGAAGCCGAACGACTGCTGGCAGAATTCTGCAAACGTCAGGGCAAGAATTTCGATATCGACGAACTGGAAGCCCTGCATCAGGAACTGGAAGCGCGCATTGCCTCTCTTTCTGACAGCGTGTCTAACGCCCGTGAAGAGCGCATGGCGCTGCGTCAGGAACAGGAACAACTGCAATCACGCATTCAGAGTCTGATGCAGCGTGCGCCGGTTTGGCTGGCGGCGCAAAACAGCCTCAATCAGTTGAGCGAGCAGTGCGGTGAAGAGTTCACTTCCAGTCAGGACGTCACTGAATACATGCAACAGTTGCTGGAGCGTGAGCGCGAAGCGATTGTTGAACGTGACGAAGTGGGCGCGCGTAAAAACGCCGTTGACGAAGAGATTGAGCGTTTAAGTCAGCCGGGCGGCTCTGAAGATCAGCGCCTGAATGCGCTGGCAGAACGTTTTGGTGGCGTGCTGCTGTCAGAAATTTATGACGACGTTAGCCTTGAAGATGCGCCGTACTTCTCTGCGCTATATGGCCCGTCTCGCCACGCGATCGTTGTGCCGGATCTGTCGCAGATTGCCGAACAACTGGAAGGTTTAACCGATTGCCCGGAAGATCTCTATCTGATCGAAGGTGATCCGCAGTCATTCGATGATAGCGTGTTCAGCGTTGATGAGCTGGAAAAAGCGGTGGTGGTGAAAGTTGCCGACCGTCAGTGGCGTTACTCACGCTTCCCGGAAGTTCCGCTGTTTGGTCGTGCGGCGCGCGAAAGCCGTATTGAAAGTCTTCATGCCGAGCGTGAAGTGCTCTCTGAACGTTTTGCTACGCTCTCCTTTGATGTACAAAAAACCCAGCGCCTGCATCAGGCATTTAGCCGTTTTATCGGCAGCCATCTGGCGGTGGCGTTTGAGTCCGATCCGGAAGCCGAAATCCGCCAACTCAACAGCCGTCGCGTCGAGCTGGAGCGTGCGTTGAGTAATCATGAAAATGATAACCAGCAGCAGCGTATTCAGTTTGAGCAGGCGAAAGAGGGCGTTACGGCGCTAAATCGCATTCTGCCGCGTCTCAACCTGTTGGCTGATGACAGCCTGGCGGATCGCGTCGATGAAATCCGCGAACGTCTGGATGAAGCACAGGAAGCCGCGCGTTTTGTTCAGCAGTTCGGTAATCAACTTGCAAAACTGGAGCCGATGGTTTCGGTGTTGCAGAGCGACCCGGAACAGTTCGAACAGTTAAAAGAAGATTACGCGTACTCCCAGCAAATGCAGCGAGATGCCCGTCAGCAGGCATTTGCCCTGACTGAAGTGGTGCAGCGTCGTGCGCACTTTAGCTACTCCGACTCGGCAGAAATGCTCAGCGGTAACAGCGATCTCAACGAAAAACTGCGTGAGCGTCTGGAGCAGGCGGAAGCGGAACGTACCCGCGCTCGTGAAGCGTTGCGTGGTCACGCAGCGCAGTTGAGCCAGTACAACCAGGTACTGGCCTCGCTGAAAAGTTCTTACGACACCAAAAAAGAGCTGCTTAACGATCTGCAACGCGAATTGCAGGATATCGGTGTGCGTGCCGATAGCGGGGCAGAAGAACGGGCGCGTATTCGCCGTGACGAATTACATGCGCAACTGAGCAATAACCGTTCACGTCGCAACCAACTGGAAAAAGCACTTACCTTCTGCGAAGCGGAGATGGACAACCTGACCCGCAAACTGCGCAAGCTGGAACGTGATTACTTTGAGATGCGCGAGCAGGTGGTGACCGCCAAAGCGGGCTGGTGTGCAGTCATGCGCATGGTGAAAGATAATGGCGTTGAGCGCCGCTTACATCGTCGCGAGCTGGCTTATCTCTCCGCTGATGATTTGCGTTCCATGTCGGATAAGGCGTTAGGTGCGCTGCGTCTGGCGGTAGCGGATAACGAACATCTACGCGACGTGCTGCGTATGTCGGAAGATCCAAAACGTCCGGAACGTAAAATTCAGTTCTTCGTGGCGGTTTACCAGCATCTGCGCGAACGTATTCGTCAGGATATTATTCGTACCGATGATCCGGTGGAAGCTATCGAGCAGATGGAAATCGAACTTAGCCGTCTGACTGAAGAGTTAACTTCCCGCGAACAGAAACTGGCGATCAGTTCCCGCAGCGTGGCGAACATTATTCGCAAAACCATTCAGCGCGAACAGAACCGTATCCGTATGCTCAACCAGGGATTGCAGAACGTGTCGTTCGGTCAGGTGAACAGCGTGCGTCTGAACGTGAACGTGCGTGAAACTCACGCCATGCTGCTGGATGTCCTTTCTGAACAGCATGAACAACATCAGGATCTGTTTAACAGCAACCGTCTGACCTTCTCGGAAGCTCTGGCGAAACTGTATCAGCGCCTTAACCCGCAGATTGATATGGGCCAGCGCACACCGCAGACCATTGGTGAAGAACTGCTGGATTACCGCAACTACCTGGAGATGGAAGTTGAGGTTAACCGTGGTTCCGATGGCTGGTTGCGTGCGGAATCGGGCGCACTATCTA
The DNA here is from genome assembly GCF_013368915.2 of Escherichia sp. 93.1518. Classification (NCBI taxonomy): domain Bacteria; kingdom Pseudomonadati; phylum Pseudomonadota; class Gammaproteobacteria; order Enterobacterales; family Enterobacteriaceae; genus Escherichia; species Escherichia sp. 93.1518. The sequence continues at coordinate 136,886 of NZ_JABWMT020000010.1, read as the reverse complement.
CCGGTGAAGCAATTGGTACAGGTATGTCGATTCTGGTTATGGTGGTACAGAGCTGGGAAGATGAATCACGCCGCCTGCGCGGTAAAGACATTTCTCCTTGCCGCCTGTTGTTCCTCGATGAAGCAGCGCGACTGGATGCTCGTTCTATCGCCACGCTGTTTGAATTGTGTGAGCGTTTGCAAATGCAGCTCATCATCGCGGCGCCAGAAAATATTAGCCCGGAGAAAGGCACCACCTACAAACTGGTGCGTAAGGTATTCCAGAATACCGAGCACGTACATGTGGTTGGTTTACGTGGCTTTGCGCCGCAGCTTCCTGAAACGCTTCTAGGAGCTGACGAAGCGTCTTCCCAGGCAAGTTAAGATTAAGGCGGCAGCGATGTCGCCTTTTTTCCGAAAACTCCGTTTCTGCACTAAAAAAATGCCGCATTACGGCGCGCTTTTCTTTAAACTTCTTTACATTAGGTTGTGTAAAAACCTATCGGTGTTTATATACTGAAGGTAAGCCTGATAAGTAACAGGCTTGCTCGTCATACTTTCGTGAGTATTGGCGTTGTACAGGCAAGTAGAGAAAAGCAGCCTGGCTATTCAAAGTATGATAAAAACAGGGGGCAAGGGATGTTGCTTAACATGATGTGTGGTCGTCGGCTTTCGGCAATGAGTTTGTGTCTGGCCGTAACATTCGCTCCACTGTTCAGTGTGCAGGCTGATGAGCCTGAAGTAATCCCTGGCGACAGCCCGGTGGCTGTTAGCGAACAGGGAGATGCACTGCCGCAAGCGCAAGCTACGGCAATTATGGCGGGACTTCAGCCGCTACCAGAGGGTGCGGCGGAAAACGCTCGCACACAAATCGAATCTCAATTACCCGCAGGTTATAAGCCGGTTTATCTTAACCAACTTCAACTGCTGTATGCCGCACGTGATATGCAGCCGATGTGGGAAAACCGTGATGCGGTAAAAGCCTTCCAGCAGCAACTAGCAGAAGTGGCGATTGCTGGTTTTCAGCCGCAGTTTAACAAATGGGTAGAGTTACTGACTGATCCTGGCGTTAACGGTCTGGCACGCGACGTAGTGTTGTCGGATGCAATGCTGGGCTATCTCCATTTCGTTGCTAACATTCCGGTCAAAGGTACGCGCTGGTTGTACAGCAGTAAACCTTATGTGCTCTCTACACCACCGCTCTCGGTCATTAACCAATGGCAGGTGGCGCTAAATAATGGTCAGTTGCCAACGTTTATTGCAGGACTGGCTCCGCAGCATCCGCAATATGCCGCGATGCATGAATCTTTATTGACCTTACTCAGCGATACCAAACCGTGGCCACAACTGACCGGTAAAGCAACGCTGCGTCCTGGCCAGTGGAGTAATGATGTACCAGCACTGCGCGAGATTTTGCAGCGAACGGGAATGCTCGAAGGCGGACCGAAAATTGCGCTCCCTGGCGATGAAACACCCGCTGATGCAGTCGTGAGTCCGTCCGCCGTTGCCGTCGAAACAGCGGAAACTAAGCCGATGGACAGGCAAACTACGGCTCGCAGTAAACCGGCACCAGCCGTACGCGCCGCCTACGATAATGAGCTGGTGGAAGCCGTTAAACGTTTTCAGGCATGGCAAGGATTGGGGGCAGATGGCGCTATCGGCCCGGCAACGCGGGACTGGTTAAATGTAACGCCAGCTCAGCGTGCAGGTGTGCTGGCACTCAACATCCAGCGTTTACGCTTGCTGCCTGCGGAGCTTTCTACTGGCATCATGGTCAATATACCCGCCTATTCTTTGGTCTATTACCAGAACGGTAATCAGGTGCTGGACTCGCGGGTAATTGTCGGTCGTCCTGACCGAAAAACACCGATGATGAGCAGTGCTTTAAACAATGTGGTGGTGAATCCGCCGTGGAACGTACCGCCGACGCTGGCACGCAAAGATATTTTGCCAAAAGTGCGTAACGATCCGGGTTATCTGGAAAGTCATGGCTATACGGTGATGCGCGGCTGGAACAGCAAAGAAGCGATTGATCCGTGGCAGGTTGACTGGTCAACGATTACTGCGTCGAATTTACCGTTCCGCTTCCAGCAAGCTCCTGGCCCACGAAATTCGCTAGGACGGTATAAATTTAATATGCCGAGTTCAGACGCTATCTACTTGCATGACACGCCTAATCACAATCTGTTCAAGCGTGATACACGCGCGTTAAGCTCAGGGTGTGTGCGGGTGAATAAGGCATCTGATCTGGCAAATATGCTGTTGCAGGATGCAGGCTGGAATGACAAGCGTATTTCCGACGCCCTGAAGCAGGGAGATACCCGTTACGTCAATATCCGTCAGTCGATTCCGGTTAATCTCTACTACCTGACCGCGTTTGTCGGTGCAGACGGTCGTACTCAATATCGTACAGATATTTACAATTATGATCTGCCTGCGCGATCCAGCTCGCAAATTGTATCGAAAGCGGAACAATTAATCAGATAAATGAAGTAGTTCGGGTAAATCAGTTGTCGTAATAATTGGCATGATTGGGGGTTATTCTCGGTAGCCCCCATTACTGCTGGGATTGAGTCATCTTGACGTTAGCTTTATGGGCGGTTAAGGTGCCTCTTGTGCGCCAGAAGTGCATATAAACGATAACATTGACCTGTAGACTTGATTATCATGGACAAATTCGACGCTAATCGCCGTAAACTGCTGGCGCTTGGTGGCGTTGCACTTGGTGCCGCCATCTTGCCGACCCCTGCGTTTGCGACACTCTCTACCCCACGTCCGCGTATTTTGACACTCAACAATCTCCATACCGGAGAGTCAATTAAAGCGGAGTTTTTCGATGGCAGAGGCTATATTCAGGAAGAATTGGCAAAACTAAACCATTTTTTCCGCGATTTCCGCGCGAACAAAATAAAGTCCATCGACCCAGGATTATTCGACCAGTTGTATCGCCTGCAAGGGCTGTTAGGCACCCGCAAACCGGTGCAACTCATTTCCGGTTATCGCTCTATTGATACCAACAATGAACTACGCGCGCACAGTCGTGGGGTAGCGAAGAAAAGCTATCACACCAAAGGCCAGGCGATGGATTTCCATATTGAAGGTGTCGCGTTAAGCAATATTCGCAAAGCCGCGTTATCTATGCGTGCAGGTGGTGTAGGATATTACCCACGTAGTAACTTTGTGCATATTGATACCGGGCCAGCACGGCACTGGTAACAATCGCTTAACGAAACAGGGGCAGTATGAATTATCGTATTATTCCGGTCACTGCATTCTCCCAGAATTGCTCATTGATCTGGTGTGAACAAACTCGCCTGGCTGCACTGGTTGATCCTGGCGGCGATGCAGAAAAAATCAAACAGGAAGTTGATGCCAGCGGCCTGACGCTAATGCAGATCCTGCTTACGCATGGTCACCTGGATCATGTTGGCGCGGCGGCGGAAGTGGCGCGACATTACGGCGTGCCGGTTCTTGGTCCGGAAAAGGAAGATGAGTTCTGGCTGCAAGGCTTGCCTGCGCAAAGCCGTATGTTTGGCCTGGATGAGTGTCAGCCACTAACACCGGATCGTTGGCTGAACGAAGGCGACACTATCAGCATAGGGAATGTGACTTTACAGGTGTTACATTGCCCTGGGCATACGCCGGGTCATGTGGTCTTCTTTGATAATCAGTCAAAACTGCTCATTTCTGGCGACGTTATTTTCAAAGGTGGAGTGGGGCGCAGTGACTTCCCGCGTGGCGATCACAATCAACTGATTTCTTCAATCAAAGATAAATTGCTGCCACTGGGGGATGACGTGACATTTATTCCGGGTCACGGACCATTATCCACTCTTGGTTATGAGCGCCTGCATAATCCCTTCCTGCAAGATGAAATGCCCGTCTGGTAAAGGCGTATAAAAAAGCCCGCTTTCAATGCGGGCCTGGATTTCTGGCAAAGTGCGCTTTGTTTATGCCGGATGCGGCGCGAGCGCCTTATCCGGCCTACAAAATCGTGCAAATTCAAAATATTGCAGGGGACGCGTAGGCCTGATAAGCGTAGCGCATCAGGTAATGCTGCATTTGTCATCAGTCTCAGCCCGCTTTCAGCGGGCTTTATTGGTTTTAACGCTTACAGCACTGCCACAATCGCTTCGCACAGCGGAGCCATGTTGTCTGGCGTCATCCCGGCTACGTTCACACGACCGGAAGCTACTGCATACACGCCAAACTCTTCACGCAGACGCAGTACCTGTTCTTTAGTCAGACCGCTAAAGGAGAACATGCCATTCTGTTTGATGATAAAGCTGAAGTCGCGGTTTGCACCTTTCTCCTGCAGCGTATTAACGAACAACTGACGCATACGCTGAATGCGCTGGCGCATATCGGTCAGCTCTTGTTCCCAAATAGCACGTAACGCATCATTGCTCAGGATAGTGGCAACAACCGAAGCTCCGTGCGCTGGTGGGTTAGAATAGTTCGCACGAATCGCTGCCTTCATCTGGCTGAACGCGCGATCAACGGTTTCACTGTCAGCAGCAACCAGCGTACATGCGCCTACACGCTCGTTGTACAGACCAAAGTTTTTAGAGTAGGAACTGGCGACGATAAGTTCTTTATGCAGACCAGCGAAAACGCGCAGACCTTCAGCATCTTCTTCCAGACCGCGAGCAAAACCCTGGTAAGCGAAGTCAAACAGCGGTAACCAGCCTTTCTCAACGGAAAGCTGCGCCAGCGTTTGCCATTGCTCCAGTGTAGGATCGATACCGGTTGGGTTATGACAGCAGCCGTGGAACAGAACCACATCGCCAGCCTGGGCTTCGTTCAGACTGTTAATCAGGGCGTCGAAGTCCAGAGTATGTTTTTCTGCGTCGTAATAAGCGTATTCACGTACTTCCAGACCAGCAGAGTTGAATACGCTCTTATGATTTGGCCAGCTTGGGTTACTTACCCACACACGCTTAACACTGGTATTTTTCGCCAGGAAATCGGCAGCCACGCGTAACGCACCAGTACCACCTGGGGTCTGAGCTGTGCGGGCGCGTTTGTCGTTGATCAGGGCGCTACCTTTACCAAACAGTAATTCCTGGGTGCAACGACCAAATTCAGGGATACCGTCAATGCCGAGGTAGTTTTTGGTGGTTTCATTTTCGAGCAGATACTGTTCAGCCTTTTTAACGCTGGTCAGTACCGGAGTTTTGCCCGTCTCATCTTTATAGACACCAATCCCGAGGTTAATTTTGCCAGGACGTTCATCGGCACGAAACAGATCGGCCAGACCCAGAATCGGGTCGGCAGGAGCGGCGGTAATGTTCTCAAACATGACGAGGTTCCATTATGGTTACAGAAGGGAAGTCCGCTATCAGGGTAACGGGAGATTTACAAAATTCCAACTATTACTGATGAAAACGCCGGCTGTTTTTGCAAGACGTGAGATTGCTCTGGAAGGCATAAAAAAAACAGGACCAAAGTCCTGTTTTTTCGGCATTTAACAAAGAGGTCTGCTATTAGAACTGGTAAACGATACCCACAGCAACGGTGTCGTCAGAACCTACGCCCAGTTTGTTGTCAGAATCGATCTGGTTGATGATGTAGTCAACATAGGTGGACATGTTTTTGTTGAAGTAGTAGGTTGCGCCCACTTCAACGTAGTTCACCAGATCAACATCACCGATACCTTCTACGTCTTTCGCTTTAGATTTGGTGTAAGCGATGGACGGACGTAGACCGAAATCGAACTGGTATTGCGCAACTAACAGAACGTCTTGCGTTTTGTTGGCAAAGCCGCCAGTGATCGGCGTAGCGTTACGGGTTTCACCGTAGTTTGCTGCCAGGTAGATGTTGTTTGCATCATACTTCAGACCAGTAGCCCACTGTTCAGCTTTTTTACCCTGGCCGAGAGGCTGAGCTTCCTGCAGGTTGGTACGGTCAGCGGCACCATAAGCACCAACGATACCAAAGCCTTCGAATTCGTAGCTGATGGAGCCGCCAACACCGTCGCCGTTAGAACGACGTGCGGTGTCACGTTCGTTTTTACCCAGGTACTGAACAGCGAAATTCAGGCCGTCAACCAGACCAAAGAAGTTGGAGTTACGGTAAGTTGCAACGCCGCCAACACGGCCAACGAAGAAGTCATCGCTGTATGCAGTGTCACCACCAAATTCTGGCAACATATCGGTGTAACCCAGTGCGTCATAAACAACACCATAGTTACGACCGTAATCGATTGAGCCAGCATCAGCAAATTTCAGACCAGCGAACGCCAGACGGGTTTTGTTGCCATTTTGGGCATCAGAACCCTCAGAGTTGTTACCCTGGAAGTTGTATTCCCACTGACCGTAACCGGTCAGATCGGAATTGATTTGAGTTTCCCCTTTAAAACCAAGACGGGCATAGGTCATATCGCCATTGCCACCGTAACTGTTTTCACCGTTACCCTTGGAAAAATAGTGCAGACCGACAGCTTTACCGTACAGATCTACTTTGTTGCCATCTTTGTTATAGATTTCTGCAGCGTTTGCAGTACCTGCTACTAACAGAGCAGGGACGATCACTGCCAGAATGTTGCGCTTCATCATTATTTATTACCCTCATGGTTTTTTTTATGACACCTGCCACTGCCGTCAATAAGTTTCGTCAATAAATATTTACGGAGCTATTGATGAAAGTTTGGTGTCTTTATGTATCTGCAGGCATCTTTCCATTCAAACTAACGTTTCGCTACCGTGAAAGTGCTACAAAGATAAAGATATAGTTACAAAAAGAAAAAATATGTAACCAAAGGTAAATTTTAAGGAACTTTGTGAACGCCGTCATATTTCCATTGGACTTTAATGATATTTGCAGCGAGTTTGATCTATTTATATGATTTCCTTATATTAAATTTAGCTAAACGGAAATTTTCGCTCTGATGATTTCTCTCAGTGGCTTCGCTAAAACACACGTTCAGACATCCAGAAAGCCAATAAGAGTTATGGAAATTGTGCTATTGGCTAAGAAATAACTAATCCGCAATAAGAATGCGGATTATTTTTTGTTCACAAATGTTACGTGGAAATATTCCGTAACAGGAAGGCTGTTGTGACAGGGTTGCAAATAGATTGATTGACTTAACAAACAGATAACTTGACAGAAGGGAATAGAAAAGAGCCAGCGGGCGCTGGCTCTCGGAAAAACTAAATTAGAAGCTGGCGTTACGCGGGGTACGCGGGAACGGAATCACGTCACGCACGTTTTGCACACCAGTCACGTAGGCGATCAGGCGTTCAAAACCAAGACCGAAACCGGAATGCGGAACAGTACCGTAGCGACGCAGATCGCGATACCACCAGTAATCTTCTTTGTTCAGACCCATCTCCAGCATACGTTCGTCCAGCACGTCCAGACGCTCTTCACGCTGGGAACCACCAATGATCTCACCGATGCCCGGTGCCAGTACGTCCATTGCTGCAACGGTTTTACCGTCTTCGTTAAGACGCATATAGAACGCCTTAATATCTTTCGGATAGTTTTTCACCACGACCGGCGCTTTAAAGTGTTCTTCTGCCAGGTAACGTTCATGCTCGGAAGAGAGATCCACGCCCCAGTAAACCGGGTTTTCAAATTTCTTACCGCAATTTTCAAGGATGGTTACCGCGTCGGTGTAATCAACCTGCGCAAAGTCGGCTTCAATGAAGCGTTCCAGACGGCTGACAGCATCTTTATCTACGCGTTCAGCGAAGAATTTCATGTCGTCAGCACGTTCTTCGAGAACCGCTTTGAAGACATATTTCAGCATGGCTTCAGCCAGACCGGCGATATCGTTCAGGTTAGCAAACGCCACTTCCGGCTCCAGCATCCAGAATTCCGCCAGGTGACGGCTGGTGTTGGAGTTTTCTGCACGGAAAGTCGGGCCAAAGGTATAAATTTTGGACAATGCGCAAGCGTAGGTTTCGCCGTTCAACTGACCAGATACGGTCAGGAAAGACTCTTTACCGAAGAAGTCTTTGTCGAAATCGACTTTGCCCTGATCGTTACGCGGCAGGTTTTCCAGATCCAGCGTTGAAACGCGGAACATTTCGCCAGCGCCTTCGGTATCAGATGCGGTAATCAGTGGTGTTGAAACCCAGAAGAATCCCTGCTCGTTAAAGAAGCGATGCAGCGCCTGTGCCAGCGTGTGGCGAACGCGCGCAACGGCACCAATCAGGTTGGTACGTGGACGCAGGTGAGCGACTTCACGCAGATACTCAATGCTGTGGCGTTTTGCTGCCATCGGGTAAGTGTCTGGATCCTCAACCCAGCCGGCAACTTCAACGTTGCTGGCCTGAATTTCAAATTGTTGCCCCTGGCCCGGCGACGCCACGACTTTACCCGTCACAATGACCGAGCAACCGGTGGTCAGACGCAGGACGTCTTCATTGTAATTGGGCAGAGAATTATTGATGACAGCCTGTACAGGATCAAAGCAGGAACCGTCATAAACGGCGAGGAAGGAGATGCCAGCTTTTGAATCTCGGCGGGTACGCACCCATCCGCGCACGGTGACTTCGCTGTCAACGGCTACACGGCCCTGGAGTACGTCGGCTACAGGCACAACGCTCATAATATTCTCTCTGTTAATAGTCGGAAAAAATAAACACTTGTCCACCCGTCAATGGGGGGATACCTATGTTACCTGGCATCTGCAATCAGACAAGCAGAATTCGCAGATGGGACAAAAGATTTCGGAATAAAAGGCAAAAAAGGGAGCCGTTATGGCTCCCTGATGATATTAACTGGCTTTTTTAATATGCGGAAGGTCGAACGCTTTACGCAGCGCACGGACAAACGCTTTATCATGGCAGATAGTTTTGCCAGGACTGTCAGAAAGTTTCGCCACCGGTTTACCGTTACACTCCACCAGCTTAATCACAATATTCAGTGGTTTGACCTGGGGTATATCGCAGGTCAGGCGTGTACCGATACCAAAGCTTAATTGCACACGGGAAGAGAAGTGGCGATAAAGCTCGACCGCTTTGCGTAAATCCAGATTGTCAGAGAAAACCAGCGTTTTGCTCTGCGGATCAATTCCCAGCTTCTCATAATGTGCAATAGCTTTTTCGCCCCATTCAACCGGGTCGCCGGAATCATGGCGAAGCCCCTGGTAACGACTGGCAAACTCCACGCCGAAATCACGCAGAAAGGCATCCATAGTAATGCAGTCGGTTAACGCAATGCCAAGTTGGTCAGGATATTCTTCCAGCCACGCAGCAAGTGCGGCGCGCTGACTATTGGCAAGATCCGGGCTGATTTGTTGATGCGCCTGGAACCATTCGTGTGCCTGCGTTCCCATAGGGGTGAGGGAAAGCCGACGCGCCAGATCGTAATTACTGGTGCCAACGAACCAGGGTTCCTGTTGCAAACGTTTAACGATGGTTTCTTGTACTTCGCGGGAAAAACGGCGGCGAGTGCCGAAATCCATCAGATGGAAGCGCGACATCTCGAGATCGGCGGTTAATGCCGAAAAGTCGACTAATTTGCTTTCCAGCGTATCGAGGGCTTGCGCAACGTCGGCCTGCGGTGAGCGATAGCGATGTACCAGTTCACTGATGACCGCCAGCAGAGGAACTTCCCAGAGGATGACTTCACGCCACGGGCCGGTTAAACGAATATCCAGCTTACCGTTATCGTTGGTGACGGTGACCTGTTCCGGGTTAAAGCGGAACTCGCGTAGCCAGTTGAGATAGTCGGCCTTAAAAAAAGGCAGGGCAGAGAGCCATTGATATTCATCATCCTGCAGGCGCAGGTGCTGCATCGCCTGAACCTGTTCACGAATAGCATCGGCATAAATACCCAGCAGATCGTCACCTCGGCAACGAAACTCCGCCGCGACATGCACATCATAATAGTGATGAAACACGGCTTGCTGCATATGCAACTTATAAGCATCTGTATCCAGCAACGAGTGCAGAACAGGAGAAGCGAATTGTGTCATAGGTGCGCAGTAGCGTCCTCGTACGGGAGCGTTTAGTACAATAAACATCTTCAGGAACTGCTGGAGTATACCTTGTTTCGCAATTTATTGAACCCCGATCACACCATATGCCACCTTTCTGGTCGATGGCATTACGCGGTGTATGTTATAAAAATGTAGCAATAAAAGCGTTTGTACCTGAAAAGATGAAGATTCTGCGTAGCGAGATTTATGCAACAGGAATAGACTGAACACCTGACTCTATAAAAGATGCTAAAGGTTATTTATGACTCAACAGCCACAAGCCAAATACCGTCACGACTATCGTGCGCCGGATTACCAGATTACTGATATTGACTTGACCTTTGACCTGAACGCGCAAAAGACGGTGGTTACCGCGATCAGCCAGGCTGTCCGTCATGGTGCATCAGATGCTCCGCTTCGTCTGGACGGCGAAGACCTTAAACTGGTCTCTATTCATATTAATGATGAGCCGTGGACAGCCTGGAAAAAAGAAGAGGGCGCACTGATCATCAATAATTTACCGGAACGTTTTACGCTCAAGATTGTTAATGAAATTAGCCCGGCCTCCAACACCGCGCTGGAAGGGCTTTATCAGTCAGGCGATGCGCTTTGCACCCAGTGCGAAGCCGAAGGTTTCCGCCATATTACGTACTATCTCGACCGCCCGGACGTGCTGGCGCGTTTTACCACCAAAATTGTTGCCGATAAAACTAAATACCCGTTCCTGCTTTCCAACGGTAACCGCGTTGCGCAAGGCGAACTGGAAAACGGACGTCACTGGGTACAGTGGCAGGATCCGTTCCCGAAACCGAGCTATCTGTTTGCGCTGGTAGCTGGTGACTTCGATGTACTTCGCGACACCTTCACTACCCGCTCCGGTCGCGAAGTGGCGCTGGAGCTGTATGTCGATCGCGGCAATCTTGATCGCGCGCCGTGGGCGATGACCTCGCTGAAAAACTCCATGAAATGGGATGAAGAACGCTTTGGCCTGGAGTATGACCTCGACATCTATATGATCGTTGCAGTGGATTTCTTCAACATGGGCGCAATGGAGAATAAAGGTCTTAACATCTTTAACTCCAAATATGTGCTGGCGCGTACCGACACCGCAACCGATAAAGATTATCTCGACATTGAGCGTGTCATCGGTCATGAATATTTCCATAACTGGACCGGTAACCGCGTTACCTGCCGTGACTGGTTCCAGCTCAGTCTGAAAGAAGGCTTGACCGTTTTCCGCGATCAGGAGTTCAGCTCTGACCTTGGTTCCCGCGCAGTTAACCGTATCAACAACGTACGCACCATGCGCGGATTGCAGTTTGCGGAAGATGCCAGCCCGATGGCTCACCCAATCCGTCCGGATATGGTCATTGAAATGAACAACTTCTACACTCTGACCGTTTACGAAAAGGGCGCAGAAGTGATTCGTATGATCCACACCTTGCTGGGCGAAGAAAACTTCCAGAAAGGGATGCAGCTCTATTTCGAGCGTCATGATGGTAGTGCTGCGACCTGCGACGATTTTGTTCAGGCGATGGAAGATGCGTCAAATGTCGATCTTTCCCATTTCCGTCGCTGGTACAGCCAGTCTGGTACACCGATTGTGACCGTTAAAGATGACTACAATCCGGAAACCGAGCAGTACACTCTGACCATCAGCCAGCGCACACCAGCCACGCCGGATCAGGCAGAAAAACAGCCACTGCATATTCCGTTTGCTATTGAATTGTATGACAACGAAGGCAAAGTGATTCCGTTGCAGAAGGGTGGCCATCCGGTCAATCCGGTATTGAATGTCACCCAGGCGGAACAGACCTTTGTCTTCGATAACGTCTACTTCCAGCCTGTGCCTGCGCTGCTGTGCGAATTTTCTGCGCCGGTGAAACTGGAATATAAGTGGAGCGACCAGCAACTGACTTTCCTGATGCGCCATGCGCGTAATGATTTCTCTCGCTGGGATGCGGCACAAAGCCTGCTTGCAACCTACATCAAACTGAACGTCGCCCGTCATCAGCAAGGGCAGCCGCTATCTCTGCCGGTGCATGTTGCAGATGCTTTCCGTGCGGTATTGCTCGATGAGAAGATTGACCCGGCGCTGGCGGCAGAAATCCTGACGCTGCCTTCCGTCAATGAAATGGCAGAACTGTTCGATATCATCGACCCGATTGCCATTGCTGAAGTGCGTGAAGCTCTCACCCGTACTCTGGCGACTGAACTGGCGGATGAGTTGCTGGCTATTTATAACGCGAATTACCAGAGTGAGTACCGCGTTGAGCATGAAGATATTGCGAAACGCACTCTGCGTAATGCCTGCCTGCGTTTCCTCGCTTTTGGTGAAACGCATCTGGCTGACGTGCTGGTGAGCAAGCAGTTCCACGAGGCCAACAATATGACCGATGCGTTGGCGGCGCTCTCGGCGGCGGTTGCTGCGCAGTTACCATGTCGTGACGCGCTGATGCAGGAGTACGACGACAAGTGGCATCAGGACGGCCTGGTGATGGATAAATGGTTTATCCTGCAAGCTACCAGTCCGGCGGCGAATGTGCTGGAGACGGTGCGTAGCCTGTTGCAGCATCGCTCATTTACCATGAGCAACCCGAACCGTATTCGTTCGTTGATTGGTGCGTTTGCGGGCAGCAACCCGGCTGCGTTCCATGCCGAAGATGGCAGCGGTTATCAGTTCCTGGTGGAAATGCTCACCGACCTGAACAGCCGTAACCCGCAGGTGGCTTCGCGCCTGATTGAGCCGCTAATTCGCCTGAAACGTTACGATGCCAAACGTCAGGCAAAAATGCGTGCGGCGCTGGAACAGTTGAAAGGGCTGGAAAATCTCTCTGGCGATCTGTACGAGAAAATCACCAAAGCTCTGGCTTGATACAAACATGCCTGATGCGACGCTTGCAGCGTCTTATCAGGCCTACAAACCTGTTGAAATTGCTGGTTTTGTAGGCCGGATAAGACGTTCACGCCGCATCCGGCAACCGTGCCCAACGGCCTGATGCGACGCTTGACGCGTCTTATCAGGCCTACAAGCCCGTTGAAACTGCTGGTTTTATGCGCCGCATCCGGCATATTAACCATGACGCCGAATCGGTTGTTCAGAATGCCCACGCTGCATCACCCGCTGCAACACTTCTGCTTCCAGCTCCGCTAATCGTACCGACCCTAACCGGCGCGGACGGGGTATATCCACCGTCAAATCCAGACCAATTTTTCCTTCTTCAATTAACAGCACCCGGTCAGCCATCGCCACCGCTTCGCTCACATCATGCGTTACCAGCAAGACGGTAAAACCGTGCTCCTGCCAAAGTGACACAATCAAATCCTGCATCTCCAGTCGCGTTAAGGCGTCCAGTGCCCCGAGCGGTTCATCAAGCAACAATAAACCCGGTCGATGAATCAACGCTCTTGCAAGTGCCACACGCTGTTTTTGCCCGCCAGAAAGTGCGGCAGGCCATTCCCCAGCCCGATTTTCCAGTCCTACCGCAGCCAACGCCCGACGCGCGGCATCGCGCCACTGGCCTTTAAGGCCTAACCCAACGTTATCAATCACCGATTTCCACGGCAGTAAACGGGCATCCTGAAACATCATGCGTGTATCGTCCTGAATTTCGGCAAGTGGCGTTGTGCCCGCTAACACATCGCCTGCGGTTGGCGTTTCCAGACCAGCCAACAGGCGCAGCAGAGTACTTTTACCACCGCCGCTGCGACCGACCACAGCCACAAACTGACCAGCCGGAATATGTAGATCAAGTTGATTCAGAACGATATTTTCTGCGTAATGTTTGCTTACCGCATTGAGCAATAGCGGTGTGCCCTGGTTCAATCGTGCAGTATTCATACCGTGGCCTCCTTCAGATGATAAGCCGGGTTCCAGCGCAGCCAGACGCGCTCTAACAATTGGGCGCTGACGTCAGCAAGTTTGCCGAGCAGGGCGTAAAGAATAATGGCGACTACCACCACATCCGTTTGCAGAAACTCCCGCGCATTCATCGCCAGATAACCAATGCCGGAATTAGCAGAAATGGTTTCGGCAACAATCAGCGTCAGCCACATCAGACCTAACGCAAAGCGCACACCGACCATAATTGAGGGTAAGGCTCCGGGCAGGATCACATGGATAAACAGCGGCACGCCGGATAAGCCATAGCTGCGCGCCATCTCTACCAGCCCGCGATCGATATTACGGATCCCGTGCCAGGTGTTGATATAAATGGGGAATAGCGTGCCAAGCGCCACCAGGAAAATCTTTGCGGACTCATCAATGCCAAACCACAAAATCACCAGTGGGATCAGCGCCAGATGCGGCACGTTGCGCAACATCTGAATTGAGGTATCCAGTAGTCGCTCACCCCAGCGCGACAGCCCGCTAATCAGCCCCAGAATCAATCCCAGCGATCCGCCAATGGAAAAACCGATTAGCGCCCGCCAGGAGCTGATCGCCAGATGCTGCCATAATTCGCCGCTGGCTGAGAGCGTCCAGAACGCCGTCACCACCCCTTCCGGCGAGGGCAAAATACGCGTCGACAACCAGCCAACTGACGAGGCCAGTTGCCACACCGCCACGATGCCCACCGGTAAAAACCAGGGGGCAACGCGCAATAACCACTTTTTCACTGGCGTTGCCATCATCGTGTTCCTTAGCTTTGCGCGACTTTACGGGGGATAAAATCATTCGCCACCGCTTCGCCTTGCGGATTCAGCGGCTGCGGCTGGGGAATTTCCGGAATGGCGACATCCAGATGTGGGAACAGCAACTCGCCGACCCGATACGCTTCTTCCAGATGCGGGTAGCCCGAAAGCACAAAGCTGTCGATGCCAAGCGCGGCGTATTCGTTGATTCGCGCGGCGACCGTCGGGCCATCGCCCACCAGCGCCGTCCCGGCACCGCCGCGCACTAAGCCAACACCCGCCCATAAATTGGGGCTGATCTCCAGATTGTCGCGCTTACCGTTATGCAGCGCCGCCATTCGTTGTTGACCTACGGAATCCGTCCGGGCAAACGCTTCTTGTGCTTTGGCAATCGTCTCATCGTCAAGATGGGAGATTAACCGTTCGGCGGCCTGCCAGGCTTCGTCGTTGGTTTCGCGGACAATTACATGCAGACGAATACCGAAACGGATTTTGCGCCCATGTGCGGCAGCTTTTGCCCGCACTTGTTCGATCTTCTCTTTTACCCGCTCCGGCGGCTCGCCCCAGGTAAGATAAAGATCAACTTGTTCGGCAGCCAGATCCTGAGCGACGTCGGACGATCCGCCAAAGTAAAGAGGAGGATACGGCTGTTGGATCGGTGGAAAGAGCAGTTTTGCTCCTCGCACATGAATATGTTTGCCGTTGAAATCGACGGTTTCCCCCTGCAATAACCGCCGCCAGACCTGAGTAAATTCCGCCGAGGCTTCGTAACGCTCGCTATGATCAAGAAACACGCCGTCGCCTGCCAGCTCTTGCGGATCGCTGCCTGTAACCAGGTTAAACAACGCGCGTCCATTAGAGAGGCGATCAAGCGTGGCAGCCTGGCGAGCGGCTACGGTAGGCGATGTCACACTTGGGCGTAGGGCGACGAGGAACTTAAGCCGTTGCGTCACCGGGATCATCGATGCCGCCACCAGCCACGCATCTTCGCAGGAACGGCCTGTTGGGATCAGCACGCCGGTATAGCCAAGACGATCCGCCGCTTGCGCAATCTGTTGCAGATACCCATGATCAACCGGGCGAGACCCTTCTTCCGTTCCCAGATAATGACCGTCACCGTGCGTGGGTAAAAACCAGAATATATTCAGACTCATAATTGTTTTCCTTCCAGTTGAGTGGGTTGCCAGATGCGTTGACGGATATCGACTTTTTTCGGCACCAGACGATTTTCATAAAACAGGTCGGCAGTGTGTTGCTGTAAAGCAGCAACCTCGGCGTTCACGGGTTTGATGGTGGTAGGGGGGCGATGATCCAGATACGAGGCAATCACCGGTGCCGGTAAGCCCATCGTTTTTGCCAGTAAAGAGATACTTTGCTCGCGCTGGCTGCGGGTTAACGCATCAGCTTCGCTAAAGGTTGTCAGTACGCCCTGAATAAATGCGCCGTTTTTTTCCGCATAGGGACGGGCTGCCAGATAAAACGATCCTGTTTGATTGAGATCGGTGCCATCTTTCAGCACCCGCACGCCGCCCTGCAATAACGCAGCAGAGTAGTAAGGATCCCAGATAGCCCAGGCGTCGACGTTACCCTGCTGGAATGCAGCGCGCGCATCGGCGGGCGTCAGATAGGTCGGCTGGATATCAGTGAATTTAAGCCCGGCCTGTTGCAGTGCGCGCAGTAAAAGGTTGTGCGAACTTGAACCTTTCTGAAACGCGACTTTGTGCCCCTTTAGTTCAGCCACAGTTTTGATCGGGCTGTTTTCGGGCACCAGAATCACTTCGGCTTTTGGTTTCGGCGGCTCGACACCGACATAAACCAAATCAGCACCGGCGGCCTGAGCAAAGATTGGAGGAATGTCCCCCGTACTGCCCAGATCGATACTGCCGACGTTTAATGCCTCCAACATTTGCGGGCCAGCGGGAAACTCCACCCACGAGATTTTGGTTTGCGGATAGCGTGTTTCCAGTAACTGGTGGCTTTTTGCCAACACCATGCTGATGCTGCCTTTCTGATAACCTATCCGTAACGCTTCAGGAGAAGACTCCGCAGCAATCGCGAGCGTAGAGGCGCTGAATAATCCCACCAGCACCAGTTTAAAAATATTACGCATGGGCGTTACCTCGCAGAGAGAGAAAGTCAGGAACCTGGACATCACGGCGGTGCAACGCCTGCCAGAAGGTATCGAGCGCGGTATCAAGACGGGATTGCAGATTCGGCGTGAATTGCGGCTTATGTTGGAAATCAAGCACCTGTGAGTCATCGGCAAATACGCCGTGTAGGATCTCCTGGGCTTTTAGTGCGCTTAAAACTGGTTTAAGTGCGTAATCAACCGCCAGCAGGTGAGCCACCGTGCCACCTGTCGCCAGCGGCAACACCACTTTTCCTTGCAGTGCGCGTTCTGGTAGCAGGTCGAGAAGCGTTTTCAGTGCGCCGGAATAGGCGGCTTTGTAGACGGGCGTGGCGACAATCAGCCCATCAGCCTCTTGCAACTGATCGGTGAAGGTCTTGAGTGCCGGACTATCGAAACGGGCATAAAGCAAATCTTCCGGGGAGAAGTTTTGCAGATTCCAGTGATAAACCTCGACATCCAGGCCATTCAATTTTTCTCGCGCATATTCCAGCAAAGAACTGGAGCGAGAGGGAAAGCGAGGACTTCCTGCCAGGGTGATGACACGCATATTCTCTCCTTATAACCAATTGTTCTTGTTTTGTTAACATTGATAACAATTCGCTCAGTCTGTCGGAGGGAAAAGCAAATGCCAAATATAATTTTTGTGTATGTTTTTCTAAAAATGAACTAAAGGATGTTATTAAAATATCACTTGTATTTATTTATTGGGCTGTCGTTTTATATTGAATCAATATATTGCCAATGAGTACCATGAAATTATATTCACTAAATCTATAAGTTAAGAAAATGTCATTTATTTGGGTGAATAGACCCGGTTTAAATAGCGGACAATTATTGATATTATTAAATGCGATGTCATTTATAGGCATTATCATATTTACGAAGAAATCAGGATGATAACGATGAAAAAAAGTGTATTGACGGCGTTTATAACTGTGGTATGTACAACTTCCAGCGTTATGGCGGCTGATGATAATGCCATCACGGACGGTACAGTAACGTTTAATGGTAAAGTCATCGCACCTGCCTGCACGCTGGTCGCTGCGACGAAAGATTCAATAGTCACATTGCCAAATGTCAGTGCAACGAAGTTGCAAAGTAATGGCGCAGTCTCTGGTGTAAAAACTGATGTACCAATTGCATTAGAAGACTGTGATGTTACTGTAACTAAAAATGCTGCTTTCACCTTTAGCGGTACGGCTGACGCCACACAGACTACAGCATTCGCCAACCAGGCTTCTACCGATGCAGCGACTAATGTCGCTCTACAAATGTATATGCCGGATGGTACTACAACAGTGACTCCCGGTACGGAAACTGAAAATATTCAGTTAGCGGATTCTGCTGAGCAAACAGTGACCTTTAAAGTTGATTATATCGCTACGGGTAAAGCGACTTCAGGTAATGTTAATGCGGTAACTGATTTCCATATTAACTATTATTAATAGAACTCATTAATTGTTTTATTAATTAGTACCCCTCCAGTGTTCTGGAGGGGATATTCATATTTTTTAAGAGTACCTGTTTATGAAAACTTGCATAACAAAGGGAATTGTGACCGTAAGTTTAACGGTAATATTACTAAACTGTATGTCCGTCTGGGCCGCAGGTAAAGGTGGAGTAGGACTTGCCGCCACGCGTCTGGTTTATTCTGAAAGTGAAGAACAAATTTCACTTGGCGTGCGTAACACCAGTCCTGATGTTTCTTATCTTATTCAGTCATGGGTGATGACGCCGGATAATAAAAAATCAGCAGATTTTATTATTACGCCACCGCTATTTGTGCTGAATCCGGCAAATGAGAATCTGTTACGCATTATGTATATTGGTGCACCGTTAGCAAAAGACAGGGAAAGCCTTTTCTATACCAGTGTGCGTGCCGTTCCTGCCACAACAAAGCGGGAAGAGGGCAATACCCTGAAGATTGCCACGCAAAGTGTTATCAAACTGTTCTGGCGACCAAAAGGTTTACCGTATTCCGTTAGTGAGGCTCCGGCAAAACTGCGTTGCACCTCGTCAGCCGACGTGATTACAGTCAGTAATCCAACGCCTTACTTCATTACCCTTACAAACCTGAAAATAGGTGGGAAAACGGTTAAAAATCAAATGATCTCCCCCGTTGATAAATATCAATTCTCTCTGCCTAAGGGAGCCAAAAACAGCAGCGTAACGTACCAAACAATCAATGACTATGGGGCGGAAACGCCGCAACTCAACTGTAAATCGTAAGTCGTCTTCAGTTAAGAGAGCGAGATGCATAGAACTCAACGACAACACAGCCTGTTAAGCTCTGGTGGAGTGCCATCGTTTATTGGTGGGCTGGTGGTGTTTGTGTCGGCGGCGTTCAATGCACAAGCTGAAACCTGGTTCGATCCTGCCTTTTTCAAAGATGATCCCTCAATGGTGGCCGATTTGTCCCGTTTCGAAAAAGGACAAAAAATAACGCCAGGGGTTTATCGTGTCGATATTGTTCTGAACCAGACAATTGTAGATACGCGCAACGTCAATTTTGTTGAGATAACGCCAGAGAAGGGGATTGCTGCCTGTTTAACGACTGAAAGCCTGGATGCAATGGGCGTGAATACTGACGCGTTTCCGGCTTTTAAACAACTGGACAAACAAGCGTGCGCGCCGTTGACGGAAATTATTCCCGATGCCAGCGTGACCTTTGATGTGAATAAACTCCGTCTGGAAATTTCAGTACCGCAAATCGCCATCAAAAGTAACGCTCGTGGCTACGTTCCCCCTGAACGTTGGGATGAAGGGATCAACGCGCTATTACTGGGATATTCATTTAGCGGTGCTAACAGCATTCACAGCAGTACAAGCAGTGATTCTGGTGACAGCTATTTTCTGAATTTAAACAGTGGCGTGAATTTAGGTTCGTGGAGATTGCGCAACAATTCAACATGGAGTCGTAGTAGCGGACAACCCGCAGAATGGAAGAATCTCAGCAGCTACCTGCAGCGGGCAGTTATTCCATTAAAAGGTGAATTGACCGTGGGTGATGATTATACAGCAGGCGATTTTTTCGATAGCGTCAGCTTTCGTGGCGTGCAACTGGCGTCAGATGACAACATGCTGCCAGACAGTTTGAAAGGCTTTGCGCCAGTGGTGCGTGGTATCGCAAAAAGCAATGCTCAGATAACAATTAAACAAAACGGCTATACCATCTACCAAACCTATGTTTCGCCTGGTGCTTTTGAAATTAGTGATCTCTATTCCACGTCGTCTAGTGGTGATTTGCTGGTTGAAATTAAAGAAGCTGACGGCAGCGTCAATAGTTACAGCGTACCTTTTTCCAGCGTGCCATTGCTCCAGCGTCAGGGGCGAATCAAATACGCGGTGACACTGGCGAAATACAGAACCAATAGCAATGACCAACAAGAAAGTAAATTTGCTCAGGCTACGCTGCAATGGGGTGGGCCGTGGGGAATGACCTGGTATGGCGGTGGGCAATATGCTGAATATTACCGTGCTGCGATGTTTGGCATGGGGTTTAACCTCGGCGATTTCGGGGCAATTTCGTTCGATGCAACCCAGGCGAAGAGTACACTGGCAGATCAAAGTGAACATAAAGGTCAGTCGTATCGTTTCCTGTATGCCAAAACGCTTAACCAGTTTGGCACTAATTTTCAGTTGATGGGTTATCGCTATTCTACTTCCGGTTTCTACACACTTTCCGACGCCATGTATAAACACATGGATGGTTACGAATTTAATGACGGTGATGACGAAGACACGCCGATGTGGTCGCGTTATTACAATTTGTATTACACCAAACGCGGCAAACTTCAGCTCAATATCTCCCAGCAATTAGGCGAGTACGGTTCGTTTTATTTAAGCGGCAGTCAGCAGACATACTGGCATACGAATCAACAGGATCGGTTATTACAGTTTGGTTATAACACGCAAATTAAAGATGTTTCCCTGGGACTATCGTGGAACTACAGTAAATCACGTGGCCAGCCTGAAGCCGACCAGGTATTTGCGCTGAATTTTTCCTTACCGTTCAGTTTATTGCTTCCAAAGACTAATGATAGCTATACCGCGAAAAAGAATTACGCCTGGGTGACCTCAAATACCAGCGTCGATAACGAGGGACATATAACGCAAAACCTGGGTTTAACGGAGACATTACTCGACGACGGTAATCTGAGTTATAGCGTGCAACAGGGTTATAACAGCGAAGGAAAAACCGCCAACGGCAGCGCCAGCATGGATTACAAGGGTGCGTTTGGTGATGCCAGAGTGGGATATAACTACAGCGATAATGCCCGACAGCAACAGCTTAATTATGCACTTTCAGGCGGTTTAGTTGCCCATTCGCACGGTATTACGTTGGGTCAATCATTGGGTGAAACAAATGTTTTGATTGCTGCTCCGGGCGCAGAAAATACCCGAGTGGCAAACAGCACTGGCCTGAAAACCGACTGGCGCGGCTATACCGTTGTCCCTTATGCCACTTCTTACCGGGAAAATCGCATTGCGCTCGATGCCGCGTCGTTGAGACGTAATGTGGATATTGAAAATGCAGTAGTAAACGTGGTGCCCACCAAAGGGGCGCTGGTATTGGCGCAATTCAGTGCCCATGTTGGGGCCAGAGTATTAATGAAAACATCAAAGCAGGGTATGCCGCTGCGCTTTGGCGCGATGGCAACACTGGATGGCGTACAGACAAATAGCGGCATTATTGATGATGATGGCTCGCTCTATATGTCAGGTTTACCGGCGAAGGGAACGATAACCGTACGCTGGGGCGAAGCTTCCGATCAGGCTTGCCGAATAAGTTATCAACTAACCGAACAGCAAATTAACTCAGCGATTACGCGTATGGAGGCCATATGCAGATAAATTCTATTTCATTATTACGACTGATTTTTGCTGCCGTGTTAATACTTTGGGGCGCTCAAGCCGCTGCTTATACCGGACAGTGCCATGTTACGCAGGGGAACCCTTATATTGGCGTTAATTTTGGCGTTAAAACTCTCGACGAAGAAGAAAATACAGCAGGAGTTGTCAAAGATAAATTTTATCAGTGGAACGAATCGAATGATTATTATGTTTCCTGTGATTGCGATAAAGACAATGTCAGAAGTGGCCTGTGGGCATTCGCTGCTGATTCACCGTTACCCTATTTAGGCGACAGCTGGTACAAAATCAACGACTATCTGGCGGCTAAGGTATTGCTCCAGGTGAAAGGGAATTCTCCAACTGCAGTACCGTTTGAAAATATTGGTACAGGGTCTGACAACCGATGGCATATTTGCGATCCTGGTGGGCAACGATTAGGTGGCCAGGGAGCAAGCGGCAATAGCGGGAGTTTTTCCCTGAAAATATTACAGCCGTTTGTCGGTTCGGTAACCATTCCGCCGATGGCGCTGGCGCGATTATTCGAATGTTACAACATACCCGCAGGTAATTCCTGTACGGCCACAGGTACACCGGTTCTGGTGTATTACCTGTCAGGTACTATCAATTCTTTGGAATCATGCTCTGTTAACGCCGGAGAGACCATCGAAGTGGATTTGGGGGATGTATTTGCCGCTAACTTTCGGGTTGTGGGTCATAAACCACTGGGAGCCAATATCGCAGGTCTATCGATTCCTGTCAGGTGTAATACCGGAAACTCCGGACTGGTTAACGTTAATTTAAGTCTGACGGCAACCAGCGATCCCAATTATCCCCAGGCGATTAAGACTTCACGTCCCGGTGTCGGTGTTGTAGTCACTGACAGCCAGAACAATATTATTTCCCCGGCAGGAGGAACGCTACCGCTCTCAATTCCTGATGATGCGGACAGTATCGCGCGAATGAATGTTTATCCGGTCAGCACGACGGGCGTACCACCGGAAACCGGGCGCTTTGAAGCCACGGCGACGGTAAGAATAAACTTTGACTGACGCGTGAATACATGAAGAAAAATACAATAATTCAGTATGTTGTCTTGTCGTTGACTCTGCTTAATGCACATGTCGGGACGGCTGGACCTGAGCAGGTCAGTATGCATATTTATGGCAATGTGGTCGATCAGGGCTGCGATGTCTCTACTAAAAGCGCATTACAAAATATCCATATTGGTGATTTTAATATCAGCGATTTTCAGACCGCGAATACCGTAAGCACTGCTGCTGATTTGAATATTGATATTACCGGCTGTGCCGCTGGTATTACTGGCGCGGATGTCCTTTTTAGCGGCGAAGCTGATTCCCTTGCACCGACATTACTCAAATTAACCGACACAGGCGGAAGCGGTGGAATGGCAACGGGGATTGCCGTGCAAATTCTCGATGCACAAACCCAGCAAGAAATCCCGCTCAACCAGGTACAACCGCTCACCCCCTTAAAAGCAGGGGATAACACACTCAAGTATCAACTGCGTTACAAGTCTACAAAGACGGGAGCAACGGGCGGTAATGCGACTGCTGTCCTGTATTTTGATCTGGTTTACCAGTGAAGGAGTGATGTTGAAACGGATAATCTTGATTCTGTGCTTGCTGGGATTAACGGGAGGCGGCACGGTGTTTGCTCATGATGGCACGGTAAACATCAGTGGATCGTTTCGCCGTAACACGTGCGTACTGGCACAGGATAGCAAGCAAATTAATGTACCGTTAGGTGATGTCTCGCTGACGCGTTTTTCTCATGGGAATTATGGTCCGGAGAAATCTTTCATGATTAATTTGCAGGATTGCGGAACAGATGTCAGCACGGTAGACGTCACCTTTTCAGGAATACCCGACGGAATGCAGAGCGAAATGCTGTCCATTGAAAGTGGTACGGATGCAGCCAGTGGGCTGGCTATTGCGATTCTGGATGATGCGAAAATATTGATACCGCTTAATCAGGCGAGCAAAGACTACAGCTTACATAGCGGTAATGTGCCATTAACGTTTTATGCGCAACTGCGACCTGTCGGTGGCGGTGTGCAGTCGGGCAATGTGAGTGCCAGCGCGACATTTGTACTTCATTATGACTAATATCTGGAACAGATTTACGCTGTCTATTTTTGTCGTCTTACTCCTGCTGGTAGCGGGAGAGTTACAGGCGGGGGTTGTGGTTGGGGGAACGCGATTTGTCTTTCCTGCTGACAGAGAATCGATTTCGATTTCACTGACCAATACCAGTCAGGAATCCTGGCTTATCAACAGTAAAATTAATCGCCCTGTACGCTGGGCGGGGGGAGATGCACCTGCCACATCAGCACCATTACTGGCAGCTCCGCCGCTTTTTCTGTTGAAGCCGGGAACCACAGGAACGTTGCGCTTGCTGAAAACTGAAAGCAATTTATTACCTGCGGATCGTGAAACGCTATTCGAATTAAGCATTGCCAGCGTGCCTTCTGGCAAAGTGGAAAATCAAAGCGTGAAAGTGGCGATGCGTTCAGTATTTAAACTGTTCTGGCGACCCGAAGGTTTGCAAGGCGATCCGTTGGAGGCTTATCAACAATTACGCTGGTCACGGACTTCGCAGGGGGTGCAACTGATTAACCCCACGCCTTACTACATCAACTTGATTCAGGTTAGCGTAAATGGTCAACCGCTAAGCAACGCGGGGGTTGTGGCTCCTAAAAGTCAGCGTCAGACAAGTTGGTGCCAGTCAGTGGCACAGTGCCAGGTCTCCTGGCGGACGATAAATGATTACGGCGGTTTGAGTGAAAAGAAGGAGCAAAATCTGCCCTAAAACAGGTTCAGAAAACGTTTGCGCTTTTTTTGCCACAGGTCAATTCCCTTTTGATCCGAACTCGCACATAATACGCACCCGGTTTGCACACCGGGAATCCAGGAGAGTTCATGTACTACCCCTTCGTTCGTAAAGCCCTGTTCCAGCTCGATCCTGAGCGCGCTCATGAGTTTACTTTTCAGCAATTACGTCGCATTACCGGAACGCCGTTTGAAGCACTTGTTCGACAGAACGTTCCAGCGAAACCGGTTAACTGCATGGGACTGACCTTTAAAAATCCGCTTGGTCTGGCTGCCGGTCTTGATAAAGACGGGGAGTGTATTGACGCTTTAGGC
Organism: Escherichia sp. 93.1518; assembly: GCF_013368915.2. Classification (NCBI taxonomy): domain Bacteria; kingdom Pseudomonadati; phylum Pseudomonadota; class Gammaproteobacteria; order Enterobacterales; family Enterobacteriaceae; genus Escherichia; species Escherichia sp. 93.1518. Next base: position 112,193 of record NZ_JABWMT020000010.1, on the reverse strand, counting down.
GCAATGGGATTTGGATCGATCGAGATCGGCACTGTCACCCCTCGTCCACAACCAGGAAATGACAAGCCACGTCTCTTCCGCCTGGTGGATGCTGAAGGTTTGATCAACCGTATGGGCTTTAATAACCTCGGCGTTGATAACCTCGTTGAGAACGTTAAAAAAGCACATTATGATGGCGTTCTGGGAATTAATATCGGTAAAAATAAAGATACACCGGTTGAGCAAGGCAAAGATGACTATCTGATTTGTATGGAGAAAATCTACGCCTATGCAGGATATATCGCCATCAATATCTCATCACCGAATACCCCAGGATTACGTACTCTGCAATATGGCGAAGCACTGGATGATTTATTAACGGCAATTAAAAATAAGCAAAATGATTTGCAAGCGATGCACCATAAATATGTGCCGATCGCAGTGAAGATCGCGCCGGATCTTTCTGAAGAGGAGTTGATCCAGGTGGCCGATAGTTTGGTACGCCATAATATTGATGGCGTTATTGCGACTAATACCACCCTCGATCGTTCTTTAGTTCAGGGAATGAAAAATTGCGAGCAAACCGGTGGCTTAAGTGGTCGTCCGTTACAATTAAAAAGCACAGAAATTATTCGCCGCTTGTCGCAGGAATTAAATGGTCGTTTACCGATCATTGGTGTTGGTGGTATTGACTCGGTTATCGCTGCCCGTGAGAAGATAGCCGCAGGAGCCTCACTGGTGCAAATTTATTCTGGTTTTATTTTTAAAGGGCCGCCGCTGATTAAAGAAATCGTTACTCATATCTAATTATTTCTTTCACTTTCTCTTTATAAGATAATCAGGGCTTTATTTTCAGCCCTGGTTGTTTTATATTCATTCCTGTTACTTATTTAGACATTTTGTACTTTTCTTGTTGAGGTTATTAAGCAAAGCAACAATGGAATGTGTTGCAGTGAATTTATAGGGTAGAGGAGAGGCATATGCGAATTAAACCAGACGATAACTGGCGTTGGTATTACGATGAAGAGCATGATCGAATGATGCTTGATTTAGCCAATGGTATGCTGTTTCGCTCACGTTTTGCACGTAAAATGTTGACGCCGGATGCTTTTTCTCCTGCGGGATTTTGCGTTGATGACGCCGCGCTCTATTTCACGTTTGAAGAAAAATGCCGCGACCTTAACTTATCAAAAGAACAAAAAGCTGAACTGGTGCTTAATGCACTGGTAGCGATTCGTTATCTCAAACCGCAAATGCCGAAAAGCTGGCATTTTGTTTCTCATGGCGAAATGTGGGCACCAGCGTCGGGTGATGCTGCCTGTGTCTGGTTAAGCGACACCAATGAGCAGGTCAATTTACTGGTTATTGAATCTGGCGAAAATGCCGCACTTTGCCTGCTGGCGCAACCTTGCGTCATTATCGCCGGGCGCGCCATGCAACTGGGTGACGCCATCAAAATTATGAATGACAGGCTGAGACCGCATGTGAGTTATGACAGCGTCAGCCTTGAACAAGCCGTTTAACTTTTCAGTTTCAATGCAGTCTTCGGTACGCAACTACAGCAAAGAATTGTTCCATCGTCGCTCATAGCTGATTTTTTCAGCGGGGTGACTTCGCCTTCGAGAAGCTGAACACGACAACTTCCACATATGCCGGCACGGCAAGAATAGGGAATACGAATCCCTTGATTTTCTAATTGTTCCAGCAGTACCTGTTGGTTATTACCGCGAAATGCCCGCCCTTGCCAGTTGATATCAACATTCGCATTCGGTTGTTGGGGCGCAGGGAAAGTATCGTCCGTTGCGGCCGCACCGTAGACTTTTGCCGGTGCTGTCGCCAGGATTTCCACCTCATCGCCAACACGGATAACACCACTGTTACGGGCAATTAAGTTCTGACCGAAATCGACATCGCCGTTATCCTGGGCTGTACGGAAAGATTGCAGCGTTTTTAATGGTTCGCCAGCCGGATGCTTTTGCCCTTTTTCCGGGCTAACGGTGGTGAAAATACAACGGCTACAAGGTTTCACCACATCGAACACCACATCGCCAATACGAATCACTTTCCAGGTGTCTTCTTCCCACGCGGCTACGCCAGAAACAACCAGATTGGGGCGGAATTGTTCCATTTTGACACTTGCCGGACAGCGTTGTTGGAGATCGCGCAATGAAGCTTCATTGACGAGCAGATACGGATAGCCATCAGCGAATGACAGGGGTACAGTGTTGTGGCGTTTTACGCGCCGCGTCATCTGCGGCCCCACCCAGCGCAATTGCACGTCGCGGGAGAAAAATCCGCTTAACCATTTGTTAATCTCATCTGGCGCAATGCGCGCAGTAAAATGGTTACCCCACACTTCCGTTGGTGCGTCCTGTTTGGCGAAATCGGCAAAGCGGACCCACGCGCTGCTACCATCGGGCGCGGTGAGATGTAAGCCGTCATGCACGGGAGAAGGGGTAAACCGTACCATTTGCGGAAACTGACGAGCGGTAATAAACGTACCGTCAGGTTCTGTCAGCATAAAAATGCGATCGAAGGCCAGCCCGCTGATATCTGCAAGAGCGTGTGTCAGACCGATGCCACGCATGGATTTAACAGGATGAATAAAAAGCCGGGTTAATGTCGCCACGGTGCGGTCCCCAAATGAAAATAAGCCCTCAACTTTATGACATGACGGACTTATTAGCTATAATGCGCAACAATTTTCTTAGAGTAAAAGTGACGATATGAATTCTCTGTTTGCCAGTACGGCCCGTGGGCTGGAAGAGCTGTTAAAAACTGAACTGGAAAACCTGGGGGCCGTTGAATGCCAGGTGGTTCAGGGTGGGGTCCATTTCAAGGGCGACACGCGGCTTGTATACCAGAGCCTGATGTGGAGCCGCCTGGCCTCGCGTATTATGTTGCCGCTGGGCGAGTGTAAGGTTTACAGCGATTTAGACCTCTATCTCGGCGTTCAGGCGATCAACTGGACAGAGATGTTTAATCCTGGCGCGACCTTTGCTGTCCACTTTAGCGGTCTGAATGACACTATCCGCAACAGCCAGTACGGCGCGATGAAAGTTAAAGACGCAATTGTTGATGCTTTCACGCGTAAAAATCTGCCGCGACCAAATGTTGATCGCGATGCGCCGGATATCCGCGTTAATGTCTGGCTACATAAAGAAACCGCCAGTATCGCTCTCGACTTAAGTGGTGATGGTTTGCATCTGCGTGGTTATCGTGACCGTGCCGGTATTGCGCCAATCAAAGAAACACTGGCGGCTGCCATTGTGATGCGATCCGGCTGGCAGCCAGGAACACCACTGCTTGACCCGATGTGTGGTTCCGGTACGTTGCTGATTGAAGCAGCGATGCTGGCGACCGACCGCGCGCCGGGCTTGCACCGTGGGCGTTGGGGCTTTAGCGGCTGGGCGCAGCACGACGAAGCCATCTGGCAGGAAGTGAAAGCGGAAGCGCAAACTCGTGCTCGTAAAGGTCTGGCAGAATACAGCTCTCATTTCTACGGTTCCGACAGCGATGCGCGGGTGATTCAACGTGCGCGTACTAACGCCCGCCTGGCGGGGATTGGCGAACTGATCACTTTTGACGTGAAAGATGTCGCGCAACTGACCAATCCGCTGCCAAAAGGACCGTATGGTACAGTACTGAGCAACCCGCCGTACGGCGAGCGTCTGGACAGCGAACCGGCGCTGATTGCGCTGCATAGTTTGTTGGGTCGAATCATGAAAAACCAGTTCGGTGGCTGGAATCTCTCTTTATTCAGCGCCTCACCGGATTTGTTAAGTTGTCTGCAATTGCGCGCAGACAAACAGTACAAGGCGAAAAATGGCCCGCTGGACTGCGTGCAGAAAAATTACCACGTTGCTGAAAGTACTCCGGACAGCAAACCGGCGATGGTGGCGGAAGATTACGCCAACCGTCTGCGTAAGAACCTGAAGAAATTCGAAAAATGGGCGCGTCAGGAAGGGATTGAATGTTATCGTCTGTATGACGCCGATTTGCCGGAATACAACGTCGCTGTTGACCGCTACGCCGACTGGGTGGTCGTGCAGGAGTACGCGCCGCCGAAGACCATCGATGCGCACAAAGCGCGTCAACGTCTGTTCGATATTATCGCTGCGACCATTTCGGTACTGGGGATTGCGCCAAACAAACTGGTGCTGAAAACCCGTGAACGCCAGAAAGGCAAAAATCAGTATCAGAAACTGGGCGAGAAGGGCGAGTTTCTTGAAGTCACCGAATATAACGCGCACCTGTGGGTGAACCTGACGGATTACCTCGATACGGGTTTGTTCCTCGATCACCGTATCGCCCGTCGTATGCTCGGTCAGATGAGTAAAGGCAAAGATTTCCTCAACCTTTTCTCCTATACCGGTAGCGCCACCGTGCACGCGGGCTTAGGCGGTGCGCGCAGCACCACCACGGTGGATATGTCGCGTACTTATCTGGAGTGGGCAGAACGCAACCTGCGTCTGAATGGCTTAACCGGTCGTGCGCATCGCCTGATTCAGGCCGATTGCCTGGCGTGGTTGCGTGAAGCTAATGAACAGTTCGATCTGATCTTTATCGATCCGCCAACCTTCTCTAACTCAAAACGAATGGAAGATGCGTTTGATGTTCAGCGCGATCATCTGGCGCTGATGAAAGATTTGAAACGTCTGCTGCGTGCAGGTGGGACGATCATGTTCTCGAACAACAAACGCGGCTTCCGTATGGATCTTGACGGACTGGCAAAACTGGGACTGAAAGCACAAGAAATTACGCAAAAAACGCTCTCCCAGGATTTCGCCCGTAACCGCCAGATCCACAACTGCTGGCTGATTACCGCAGCCTGAAAGGAATAGTAATGTCATTAATCAGTATGCATGGCGCATGGCTGTCGTTCAGCGACGCGCCGCTTCTCGATAACGCAGAACTGCATATCGAAGATAACGAACGTGTTTGTCTGGTGGGCCGCAACGGCGCAGGCAAATCGACGTTAATGAAAATCCTCAACCGTGAACAAGGGCTGGATGACGGTCGCATTATTTACGAGCAAGATTTGATTGTAGCTCGTCTGCAACAGGATCCGCCGCGTAACGTTGAGGGTAGCGTTTATGATTTCGTTGCCGAAGGCATTGAAGAACAAGCGGAATATCTGAAACGCTATCACGATATTTCGCGCCTGGTGATGAACGACCCGAGCGAGAAAAATCTCAACGAACTGGCGAAGGTTCAGGAACAGCTGGATCACCACAACCTGTGGCAGCTGGAAAACCGCATCAACGAAGTGCTGGCGCAACTGGGGTTAGATCCCAATGCTGCGCTGTCGTCACTTTCCGGCGGTTGGTTGCGTAAAGCGGCGTTGGGACGCGCGCTGGTGAGCAATCCGCGCGTGTTACTGCTTGACGAACCGACGAACCACCTGGATATCGAAACCATCGACTGGCTGGAAGGTTTCCTGAAAACCTTTAACGGGACGATTATTTTTATCTCCCACGACCGTTCGTTTATTCGCAATATGGCGACGCGTATTGTCGATCTCGATCGCGGCAAGCTGGTGACCTATCCAGGTAATTACGACCAGTATTTACTGGAAAAAGAAGAAGCCCTGCGCGTGGAAGAGCTGCAAAACGCCGAGTTCGACCGCAAACTGGCGCAGGAAGAGGTGTGGATCCGTCAGGGGATCAAAGCGCGTCGTACCCGTAACGAAGGTCGCGTGCGTGCATTGAAAGCGATGCGTCGTGAACGTAGCCAACGCCGCGAGGTAATGGGTACGGCAAAGATGCAGGTGGAAGAGGCCAGCCGCTCCGGTAAGATCGTTTTCGAAATGGAAGACGTTTGCTACCAGGTTGACGGCAAGCAACTGGTGAAAGATTTTTCTGCCCAGGTTCAACGTGGCGACAAAATTGCCCTGATTGGCCCGAATGGCTGTGGTAAAACCACGCTACTGAAACTGATGCTCGGTCAACTTCAAGCGGACAGCGGGCGTATTCATGTCGGCACCAAACTGGAAGTGGCTTACTTCGACCAACACCGCGCGGAACTCGATCCCGATAAAACGGTAATGGATAACCTGGCAGAAGGTAAGCAAGAGGTGATGGTTAACGGTAAACCACGCCACGTGCTGGGCTATTTGCAGGACTTCCTGTTCCATCCGAAACGAGCGATGACGCCGGTGCGTGCGCTTTCTGGCGGGGAACGTAACCGTCTGCTGCTAGCGCGCTTGTTCCTTAAGCCAAGCAATTTACTGATCCTCGACGAACCGACCAACGACCTTGACGTCGAAACGCTCGAACTGCTTGAAGAGCTAATCGACAGCTACCAGGGGACGGTGTTGTTAGTAAGCCACGATCGTCAGTTTGTCGATAACACCGTTACAGAATGCTGGATCTTCGAAGGCGGCGGCAAAATTGGTCGTTATGTTGGCGGTTATCATGATGCCCGTGGTCAGCAAGAACAGTATGTGGCGCTTAAACAGCCTGTAGTGAAAAAAACCGAAGAAGCGGCAGCGCCAAAAACAGAAACTGTAAAACGCAACACTAGCAAACTAAGCTATAAATTGCAGCGCGAACTGGAACAGCTTCCTCAATTGCTTGAAGATCTGGAATCGAAGCTGGAAGCCTTACAGGCGCAGGTGGCGGATGCCTCCTTCTTCAGCCAGTCTCATGAACATACGCAAAAAGTGCTCGCTGATCTGGCTGCTGCGGAGCAGGAGTTGGAGCAGGCTTTTGAACGCTGGGAGTATCTTGAAGCGTTAAAAAATGGTGGCTGATCGCAAAACAGTTGATTGATATAGAGGCTGATGACAAAGGTAAAATTGCCTGATGCGCTACGCTTATCAGGCATGGGGGAAACTATTTGTATTCTCTCAGACCGGTAAAGGCACCTATGCTGCATCCGGCATGAAAAAAGGACACTTTGTCAGCAATCTGTAGAATAGCGCATCATTAAGGAGTACCAATGTGCGAACATCATCATGCCGCGAAGCATATCTTATGCTCGCAGTGTGACATGCTGGTGGCATTACCCCACCTTGAGCATGGTCAGAAAGCGGCATGTCCTCGGTGTGGCACAACGTTAACCGTTGCGTGGGACGCGCCCCGGCAGCGTCCTACCGCCTATGCGTTGGCCGCACTGTTCATGCTGTTGCTGTCCAACTTATTCCCTTTTGTGAATATGAACGTCGCAGGAGTTACCAGTGAAATTACATTACTGGAAATTCCGGGCGTGCTGTTTTCTGAGGACTACGCCAGCCTCGGCACTTTTTTCTTGTTGTTTGTGCAACTGGTTCCTGCATTTTGCCTGATTACCATTCTGCTTCTGGTGAATCGCGCCGAATTACCGGTACGTCTGAAAGAGCAACTGGCACGGGTGCTCTTTCAACTCAAAACCTGGGGAATGGCAGAGATTTTCCTCGCGGGTGTGCTGGTCAGTTTCGTCAAACTGATGGCCTACGGCAGTATTGGTGTGGGCAGCAGTTTTCTCCCCTGGTGTTTATTTTGTGTGCTGCAACTGCGCGCCTTCCAGTGCGTTGATCGTCGCTGGTTGTGGGATGATATTGCGCCGATGCCAGAACTATTTAAGCCGTTAAAACCGGGCATTACGGGTATCCGACAAGGATTGCGCTCTTGCTCTTGCTGTACGGCGATCCTTCCCGCCGATGAAACGGTGTGCCCGCGTTGCGGCACGAAAGGATACGTTCGGCGCAGAAATAGCCTGCAATGGACGCTGGCGCTGCTTGTGACGTCCATCATGCTGTATCTCCCGGCTAATCTATTACCCATCATGGTGACCGATTTATTAGGTTCGAAGATGCCGTCGACGATTCTCGCCGGGGTCATCCTGTTGTGGAGTGAAGGTTCTTACCCTGTTGCTGCGGTTATCTTTTTAGCCAGTATCATGGTGCCAACGTTAAAGATGATCGCCATCGCATGGTTGTGCTGGGATGCCAAAGGGCACGGCAAGCGTGACAGCGAAAGAATGCATTTAATTTATGAAGTTGTTGAGTTTGTAGGCCGCTGGTCGATGATTGACGTTTTCGTGATTGCGGTGCTCTCGGCGCTGGTGCGTATGGGAGGTTTAATGAATATTTATCCGGCAATGGGTGCGTTAATGTTTGCTTTAGTCGTCATAATGACAATGTTTTCTGCGATGACGTTTGATCCACGCTTGTCGTGGGATCGTCAACCTGAATCAGTGCATGAGGAGTCCTGACAGTATGGAATCTAATAATGGGGAAGCCAAAATCCAGAAAGTGAAGAACTGGTCTCCCGTGTGGATATTTCCTATCGTCACGGCGCTTATAGGGGCGTGGGTTCTTTTTTATCATTACAGTCATCAGGGGCCGGAAGTTACCCTGATCACCGCGAATGCGGAAGGGATTGAGGGCGGCAAGACTACCATTAAAAGCCGTAGTGTTGACGTCGGCGTGGTCGAGAGCGCAACGCTAGCCGATGATTTGACGCACGTTGAAATCAAAGCGCGCCTGAATGCCGGTATGGAGAAGCTGCTGCATAAAGATACCGTCTTCTGGGTGGTAAAACCGCAGATAGGTCGAGAAGGTATTAGTGGCCTGGGCACACTGCTTTCCGGTGTGTATATCGAACTGCAACCGGGGGCGAAAGGCAGCAAACAGGCAAGTTATGATTTGCTCGATTCGCCACCGCTGGCACCGCCTGATGCGAAAGGTATTCGTGTGATTCTTGATAGCAAAAAGGCCGGACAACTCTCGCCGGGAGATCCGGTGCTGTTCCGTGGCTATCGGGTAGGTTCGGTTGAAACCAGCACCTTCGATACGCAAAAACGCAATATCAGCTATCAACTGTTCATCAATGCGCCTTATGACCGGTTGGTGACCGGCAATGTTCGCTTCTGGAAAGATAGTGGCATTGCGGTTGATCTGACGTCAGCGGGAATGCGCGTAGAGATGGGCTCGTTGACAACGCTACTCAGCGGCGGCGTCAGCTTTGACGTGCCGGAAGGTCTGGATTTAGGGCAGCCTGTTGCGCCGAAAACCGCATTCGTTTTGTATGACGACCAGAAGAGCATTCAGGATTCGCTATACACCGATCACATTGACTATCTGATGTTCTTTAAAGATTCGGTACGCGGCTTGCAGCCTGGCGCTCCGGTAGAATTCCGGGGTATTCGCCTGGGTACAGTAAGTAAAGTACCTTTCTTTGCGCCGAATATGCGTCAGACATTTAATGATGATTACCGTATTCCGGTACTCATTCGCATTGAACCGGAACGGCTGAAAATGCAGCTTGGCGAAAATGCGGATGTCGTTAAGCACCTTGGAGAGTTGTTGAAACGTGGTTTACGCGGATCGCTGAAGACCGGAAATCTGGTCACTGGCGCGCTCTATGTTGATCTCGATTTCTATCCAAATACGCCAGCAATAACCGGTATTCGTGAATTTAATGGTTATCAGATTATCCCGACCGTTAGCGGCGGTCTGGCGCAAATCCAGCAACGTCTGATGGAAGCATTAGATAAGATCAACAAGCTGCCGTTGAATCCGATGATTGAGCAGGCGACCAGTACGCTGTCTGAAAGCCAGCGCACGATGAAAAACCTGCAAGCGACGCTGGATAGCATGAACAAGATACTCGCCAGCCAGTCGATGCAGCAGTTGCCCACGGATATGCAGTCAACGTTGCGTGAGCTGAATCGCAGTATGCAGGGCTTCCAGCCTGGCTCCGCAGCCTACAACAAGATGGTGGCGGATATGCAGCGGCTTGATCAGGTGTTGCGTGAACTGCAACCGGTGCTGAAAACGCTTAATGAGAAGAGTAACGCGCTGGTATTTGAAGCGAAGGACAAAAAAGATCCAGAGCCGAAGAGGGCGAAACAATGAAAAAGTGGCTAGTGACGATTGCGGCACTGTGGCTGGCCGGATGCAGCTCCGGCGAGATCAATAAAAACTATTACCAGTTACCTGTTGTGCAGAGCGGTACGCAAAGTACCGCCAGCCAGGGCAATCGCCTGTTATGGGTAGAGCAAGTCGTTGTTCCAGATTATCTGGCGGGGAATGGGGTGGTTTATCAGACCAGTGATGTGAAGTATGTGATTGCCAATAACAACCTGTGGGCCAGCCCGCTGGATCAACAGTTGCGCAACACCCTGGTTGCTAATCTGAGTACGCAGCTCCCCGGTTGGGTGGTTGCCTCCCAGCCTCTGGGAAGCGCCCAGGACACGCTCAACGTAACCGTAACGGAGTTTAACGGTCGCTATGATGGCAAGGTCATTGTCAGTGGCGAGTGGCTGTTGAACCACCAGGGACAATTGATCAAACGACCGTTCCGTCTGGAAGGGGTGCAAAATCAGGATGGCTACGATGAAATGGTCAAAGTGCTGGCCAGTGTCTGGAGTCAGGAAGCCACTGCTATTGCGCAAGAGATAAAGCGTCTACCTTAATTATAAATATTTGTAAATATAACCGTCTCCGGCATGTAGCCTGAGGCGGTTTTTTTGTTTAATCCATCGAGAAAAACTTGTTCCGCTTCACATTTTTTGTACAACCAACATGCCTGTATGGCTCACAAATATGACAGTGGCGTGAATTTTGCGCATTGACGGCAGTTATGATTCGCGGTATTGCTTAACTGTGATTGCACATTTAGTAATCACTGTTTTCTTTTCCACCAGAAACCAGTATGAGGGAAACGAGGCATGAAGAGACAAAAACGAGATCGCCTGGAACGGGCACATCAACGTGGTTATCAGGCCGGCATCGCCGGACGCTCAAAAGAAATGTGTCCCTATCAGACGCTGAATCAAAGGTCACAATGGCTGGGAGGCTGGCGAGAAGCCATGGCGGACAGGGTAGTAATGGCCTGATTCTGTCTCTTTAAAAAGAAACCTCCGCAATGCGGAGGTTTCGCCTTTAATATGTAGCCTGATTTAAATCAGAATGCAGAAGTATCCTGGAACAGACCGACTTTCAGGTCGCTGGCGGTATAGATTAGACGACCATCTACCAGCACTTCGCCGTCTGCCAGACCCATGATCAAGCGACGGTTAACAATGCGTTTAAAGTGAATACGGTAGGTCACTTTTTTCGCGGTAGGTAGAACCTGACCAGTGAACTTCACTTCGCCTACACCCAGTGCGCGGCCTTTACCTTCGCCGCCCAGCCAGCCAAGGTAGAACCCTACCAGCTGCCACATCGCATCCAGACCCAGACATCCCGGCATTACCGGATCGCCGATGAAGTGGCAGCCGAAGAACCATAGGTCTGGATTGATATCCAGTTCTGCTTCGACATAGCCTTTGTCGAAGTTACCGCCAGTCTCGGTCATTTTGACCACTCGATCCATCATCAGCATGTTTGGTGCTGGCAATTGCGGGCCTTTAGCGCCAAACAGTTCTCCGCGACCAGAGGCAAGAAGGTCTTCTTTTGTATAGGATTCGCGTTTATCTACCATGTTCTCTGTAAGCCTTATTTTAGTGAAGCACGCAGGATAGCTAACACGTGTACGCTGAACAAGTCCGATCAGTTCGGAATAAACCAGTTCAGCCAACGTAATGGCCATGGAAAACGGTGACGTCCTTCCTGTTGCGATGCTTGCGCAATACGTTCCTGGATAGTTTGCATCAGCGTTGTCTGGCCTTCGCCATCCCACACAAGATTTAATAATAACGGCAGTGCGTCAGTCACATCGTCTACTGCCCAGATGGTGAATTTGCCTTCCTCTACCGCTTTCACAAGTTCACTGTGAAGACTTAAATGGCGAACGTTAGAGGTAGGGATAATGACACCTTGTTTCCCCGTTAACTCACGTTGCTGGCAAATCGCAAAGAAGCCTTCGATTTTCTCATTCAAACCACCGACCGGTTGGGCGCGACCGAACTGATCGACTGAACCCGTAATAGCGATACTCTGATTCACCGGCACATCGGCAAGGGCGCTTATCAGGGCGCAGAGTTCAGCCATCGAGGCACTATCGCCGTCCACTTCACTGTATGACTGCTCAAAAGTTAGCGATGCTGAGAAAGGGATCTGTTGCTCAAGCTGAAGCTCCGACATCAGGAACGCCTGCATGATCATCATCCCTTTAGCGTGTATGTTGCCGCCAAGCTCGGCTTTGCGTTCGATATCGGTAAACTCGCCATCACCTATATGCACAACGCAGCTAATGCGAGAAGGTTCGCCAAAAGCGCGCGGATGGCCCGGAAATTCGATGACCGAAAGGGCGTTAATTTGCCCGATGCGTTCGCCTTCGGTTTCAATCAGGATCTGCTCCTGAAGGATCTCATCCTGCATCCGTTCGGCGAGGAAACCTTCGCGCCATTCACGCTGCTGTAGCATTAAGTTTAGCAGCTCGCCGGAGAAGGTATCGCCATCGCACAAGGAAGCGACTTCTTTACACTGGCGGAGGATCCACTGCGGGCTAAGCGGCAGCGTTTCTTGTTCACCGGTGTAGCGGACGGCTTCGCGGATAAGTACCGGCCAGGCATCAGTTCCCGGCGCAGGCAAGTGGTTATGTCTGGCGGTGAATGTCACCCAGCGACACCACTGGCTTACTGACTCGGCGTCGATAATCTGAAGGGTATCTTCAAATTCACTATAAATAGCCTGCTCAGAGAGTTCTGGCTCCATCTCCTGGAAATCGGCCAATGATTCGCGTTCGCCGACCAGAACGACTTTCAGCTTCAGTGGCATTGAAGGAACGGAGACAGGGAGAGGACGCGACTCATCAAACGCTACCCAGTCAAAATATTCGCGGTTAACGATATTTTTCAGCCGCATCCACAGCAGAGGTTGCGCCAGCAGAGTACGCAAAGAGATGATGAGAATACCGCCATTTGCCTGATGCACCAGGCCTGGCTGCAAGGTAATGTCGCCATTAAACTGGCGCAGGCAGCCAAAGAGTTGTTCTGCTTCTACCCAGTCGGCAGCGACAACCTGCGTTAAAGTCGCAAAATTATCATCTGCGCTAATTGCGTTACGTAAGCGAATGGTGTGGCCGGAAATCTCATAATGACCGCCCACCAGTTGGCCTGCATCGCTTTGTAGCGCACGTGCGGCATCGGCAATAAGATTCAGATACTCAGACTCATTCGGGGCCTTTGCCAGCATAAAAGAGGAGGATGCTCGCGTATGCAGTAGCTGTTCCAGCGCAAATTGCAGTCGCGGTTGAGTATCACTGAATAAAGGATCGTTTTCGTCAATCAAATGTGGCTGTGCAAATACTTCCTGATAGCTTTCGGTATCAGGCACTAAGTCACGCCATGCAAGTTTCGTAATGGTCAAAGTTGATGTTTTTTAGTCTGTTGTCAAAGATGCGATTATACCGTAACCGGCACTTCAGCACACGTGGAAAGCGATGACAAAAGACCTGTCGTGCGCGCGAAAGCTCACAGGATGGAGATTCTTTTCATCACACAGTTAAAAAACTGATATTCTGTAAAGAGTTACACGGTAACATTGAGATCGCTATGAAATATCAACAACTTGAAAATCTGGAAAGCGGTTGGAAATGGAAGTATCTGGTGAAGAAACACCGTGAAGGGGAGTTAATTACCCGTTACGTAGAAGCCAGTGCCGCCCAGGAAGCCGTTGACGTGTTGCTATCGCTGGAAAATGAACCCGTGCTGGTAAATGGCTGGATTGACAAGCATATGAATCCCGAGCTGGTCAATCGCATGAAGCAGACAATTCGGGCCAGACGGAAACGCCATTTTAATGCGGAACATCAGTACACGCGTAAGAAATCAATCGATCTGGAATTTATTGTCTGGCAACGGCTGGCAGGTCTTGCACAGCGGCGCGGTAAAACACTTTCCGAAACGATTGTCCAGCTGATTGAAGATGCGGAAAACAAAGAGAAATATGCAAATAAAATGTCTTCTTTGAAGCAGGATTTGCAGGCCTTACTGGGTAAGGAATAACTTGCCAGGGTTATTTACTTTATTGAAGACGAAAAAAAACCCCGCATGAAGCGGGGTTTTTTACCAGACGAGAACTTAAGCCTGCGGCTGAGTTACAACGTCTTTGATGCCTTTAACTTCGATCTCTACGCGACGATCCGGAGCCAGGCAGTCAATCAGTGCAGCGCGTTGTTTCACGTTGTCACAGGTGTTGCCGGTAACCGGGTTGGATTCGCCCATACCACGTGCGGAGATCTTGTCAGACGGGATACCTTTAGAGATCAGGTAATCAACGACGGACTGAGCACGACGCTCGGACAGACCCTGGTTGTAAGCATCAGAACCGATGCGGTCAGTGTAACCCAGAACAACTACGGAACCGTCTTTCGGATCCAGGTTGCTCAGCTGGCTGTACAGCTGATCCAGAGCAGCCTGACCTTCCGGTTTCAGGGTTGCTTTGTTGAAATTGAACAGAACGTCAGACTTCAGAGTGAAGTGCTTGGTCTGTACTTCTGGAGCCGGAGCCGGAGCCGGAGCAACTACCGGAGCTGCTTCGCCCTGACCGAAACGGTAGGAAACACCCAGGCTCAGCAGACCGTTGTCCGGACGAGTACCGATGGTGTGTGCGTCACCGATGTTGTTGGTCCACTGGTATTCCAGACGGGTAGCGATTTCAGGAGTGATCGCGTACTCAACACCACCTGCGAATACCGGGGAAACGCCGGTGTCGTGGTCTTTAAAGGATGCGCCACCAGGTACGTTAGCCTTGGTGTCTGCACGCCATACCATACCACCCAGACGAGTGTAGATGTCCAGATCGTCAGTGATTGGGTAACCCAGTTTAGCGGTCAGCTGAACGCCCTGAGCTTTGTATGCGCCATTGATGTTGTCGCCTTTGTACGGCATACGACCTAACCAGTCGTAACCCATTTCAAAGCCAACATACGGGTTAACCTGGTAACCACCAAAAGCACCTGCACCCAGTTGGTTTTCGTGGGTCGGACCATTGTTAGGAATGAAACCAGTGTCATGGTACTGGGACCAGCCCAGTTTAGCACCAGTGTACCAGGTGTTATCTTTCGGAGCGGCCTGCGCTACGGTAGCGAAACCAGCCAGTGCCACTGCAATCGCGATAGCTGTCTTTTTCATTTTTTGCGCCTCGTTATCATCCAAAATACGCCATGAATATCTCCAACGAGATAACACGGTTAAATCCTTCACCGGGGATCTGCTCAATATTAACTCTACCGATATCTTCGGCTTATGCCGAGCACCCCTGGCGATGTAAAGTCTACAACGTAGTTGAAAACTTACAAGTGTGAACTCCGTCAGGCATATGAAAAAAAAGATTTGTATAAGGCGCGTTTAACCTTTTTTGTTAACGACACTTTACAGCATAAAATCGCGGAAACCGCTTCAGACAAGCCTCCGCAGGGAAAGTTAGCCATGAGTGAAATCGTCAGACGGGCGATAAAAAAAGTTCCAGGATTAATCCTAAATTTACTTAATGATACAAATTAGAGTGAATCTTTACCCCGGAAAGTTGTCTCGTGGCGTGAGAGGATGTGCTCACTGGACGCATAATAAACCCCATTGCGTTACCTTCATTAGCGGCATCCACAAGCTCTGCATGTTCTTCTTCTGTCAGATCATCTGTTAACCAACCGATCACCACGCTGTAATTTCCCGTGCGTAAAGCGCGAACCATTGATTCCACTGTATGGCAAGGGGAAAGCTGGTTTATCTGCATCACTTTCGTTAAAGGTAGTCCAGCGGCCTGAACCCATTCACGACTCAGTTTTTGTTTTGGTGTTAACCATAGTTGCCAACGTGATTGCTGGCCGAGTTGCTGCAACAATGGCAAAAGCAGCAGTTGCGTCATCATGGGCTGATCTTCGCGATAGACAACTTCACTAATTAGCCCGGCTGTTGTGTTTTCCGTGGAGACACGCGCAATTTTGTTTGCTGCGGATGAGAACAACGAAGAACGATGTGCATAGCCTGAAGTGTACATAATCAATCCAGCCCCGTGAGTTGCTGTATGAATATACAGTACATCCAGTGGCAACAAAGATCAACCCTAATTTCGGAAAGAGCCTCGCAAATTTTGTCGTTGGTGACCTGAAAACTTAAATTAATCTTGCCCCTTGATAATAAGTTGCCTATTTTCGTATTTAACGGATCCGTTAATGTGAATCATTCTTTTATATTATGATTTTAAAAGGAATTTTATGAAAAGCCTCTCTTATAAGCGGATCTATAAGTCACAAGAATACCTGGCTACGCTGGGCACTATTGAATACCGATCATTGTTTGGTAGTTACAGTCTGACCGTTGATGACACGGTATTTGCAATGGTTTCTGATGGCGAGTTGTATCTTCGGGCTTGTGAACAAAGTGCACAATACTGTGTAAAACATCCGCCAGTATGGCTGACATATAAAAAGTGTGGGCGGTTTGTTACCCTCAATTACTACCGGGTCGATGAAAGCCTATGGCGAAATCAACAAAAGCTGGTGCGCCTGTCGAAATATTCTCTGGACGCTGCGCTTAAAGAGAAAAGTACGCGCAATATCCGGCAACGGCTGAAAGATTTACCCAATATGTCTTACCATCTTGAGGCTATTCTTGGGGAAGTGGGGATTAAGGATGTACGGGCGTTACGTATTCTTGGGGCGAAAATGTGTTGGTTGCGACTGCGGCAACAGAACAGTCTGGTGACAGAAAAAATCTTATTTATGCTTGAAGGCGCAATTCTCGGTATTCATGAAGCTGCGCTCCCGGTGGCACGCCGCCAGGAGCTTGCAGAATGGGCAGATTCAATTACGCCGAAACAGGAGTTTCCTGCGGAACTTGAGTAATTCTGCGCTGCAGACGACCAATTTCTGGTAGTAATGCAATCAATAATCCGACTTGCTGTACAACCAGAGGTTCTTTGCTGTCTGCCCGTGGTTCAAGTTGCTGCATCTGTTGTTTCAGGTCAGCTAATGCCTGATTGACGCGTTCTTCATCGTCTGGTTGATGATGTAGCGCGTCATCCACATAGCAGACTGCGTCATCAAGAAACGCCAGAATTTCAGGGTTAGTTAACTGCTCACGGTGTGCGCCGAGGGCAGAAATGTAACTGGTAAACGTATGGTTAAGGCACAGTAACCGGAACGCGTCCTCGCGAATTTGCGGTGTGACATTCGGTTCGCTGGACATATTCGACACCACCGACGCCAGCTCTGCATCACGATTGTGCGCATCGCGACGAGCAATACGATATGCCAGACGGTTATCGCGCCCCTGGTGGTATTGTTCGAGAATAGCATCGAGATAACGGCAGTTAGCATCGGTTGCGCGCTCAAGCATTCGGGGCAGATTACGAAACCGCCAGTCTGGCCAGATGTAACTTACCGCAGCCCATGCAATGGCACATCCGATCAGCGTATCGATTACGCGAGGCAATGCCACTTCAAAACCTTCACCCAGCAAGTTAAAGCACAGTAGCACCAGAAGCGTAATGAACATTGTTGCATGAGCGTATTGCACGTTACGGAAGGCAAAAAAGAGAACACCGGTAATAACCAGCAGCACCAGCTGCCCTTCCAGTGATGGCACAAACCACAGCACAGGAATGCCAATGGCGATACCTACCAGCGTACCAATAATCCTTAACTTCAGGCGGTGGCGCGTGGCGTTATAGTTTGGCTGGCAGACAAACAAACTTGTCAGCAAGATCCAATACCCGTGATGCATTCCGGTTATCTGAATGATGGCGTAGCCGAAGCACAACACCAGCGACATTCTTACCGCATGACGGAAGAGGGCGGATTCCGGCGTGAAGTGACGGCTAAGACGCAGCCAGATATCACTCAATCCGTGCGGGCTGTCATCAGCGAGCTCATTTTCGTCATTATTATGGGGTAGTGCCTGGGCCTGTTCTGATTCAATTGTTGCCAGTTGGGCATCAATGGCGCGTAAATTGTTCAGCAAAAATCCCAGTGTTTTGAGTAAATCAGCAGGCGCGCCGTTATCGCGCATCCGCTCCAGCGCAGCATCAATATGCGTAAAAGCGCGCTCAAAATGCGGATCATGTTGATAAAGCTGACGCAACAAAATACAGCGTGACAGTTGCTGGCACGCCTGGCCTTGCATCGACATCAGCCGCTGAAAACGGAACAGCACGTCGCTGTGACGAAAATGTTCACGTAATGTTTGATACTGAATATGAGAAGAGCTGGCACGCTCGTGAATATCCTGCGCGACAAAGTAATAATGCAGTGTGCGACGCGTTCCCCGTTGACCACGATCGCCACGTAAGCGGGTCAGCAGCGAGAGTTTCGTCTGATTCAATGTCGCCATCAGCTGACCGTTGGCGAGAGCCAAATCGTACAGCGGTGCCTGGCTTTCATCTTCAATATCAGGATCAAACATGCGCGACTTGAGCTCAAGATAACGCGCCAGTTGTTCATAGCAACGCGCCAGGTTGTCCTGCAGCGGGCGGACCGGGAACAGCAGATGACCAATAAGTGTCAGGACGTTGTACCAGACGGCACCGGCCAGCAGATACATCGGCTGCTGATACCAGTGCTCATACAGAGACGTTCCCAGCATGGTGTAGATAGCGATCAGCAACGCGCCAAAAGCGATTGTTGCATAGCGTTGACCCAGACCGCCGAGCAAAATGAAACCGCTGGTGGAGAGCGTTAAGCCAATGGCAAACAGCCAGGGCCAGGGAAACAGCAATTCTACCGAGGCCGAGGCGATAAAAAAGCAGAATAGCGTAATGATAAGGTTACGCAGACGCCCAGCCAGTCGGTCGTCGAGATCGGTCAGCGCCGCTGCCACCATCCCCAGGGTCAGCGGAATCGTCAGTTTTACATCACCCAGCCACCACGGAAATGCAGTAGTACCACAAAGCGCAATAAAAATACGCGCGTAATACAGCCAGGCGCTGTTCCAGGTATAGCGTTTGAGCAAAGGACTTAGCATAAAAGCCATAATGTTAGATTATTCAAAACGACGTCGCGCATTGGCTTCACGCGCAGCACGAGCTGTTTCCACAGAAACTACGCGGCGACCGACTGGCCACAGTGCAATAGCGGCAATTTTAAAATTCGCAATGCCAACCGGAATGCCAATGATGGAAATGCATTGTGCGATACCTGTCGCAATGTGCATCAGGCATAACCACCAGCCAAAGAAAATCAGCCAGAAAATATTCAGTACCGTACCGCCAGTATTCAGCAGCACATTTTTACCTGCCGGATTCAGTTCATCGACATGAATGGCCTCATTGCCATAAGGCACCAGAGACAGTTTGGTGATCTCCCAGCAGGATCGTGTCAGCGGTAAGGTAAAAATCAGCACAATACTGACCAGGGTCGCCAACAGCCAGCCCAGAGTGGTGGCAAATCCGCCAAGCACAAAGTTCAGAATGTTCAAAACGGTACGCATAAAACCTCGCTTTACTGTGGTTTTCAGTAATGGGCGGCAATTGTAACGTTTTTTTGGGCTGGAGCACGTTTTCTCTGACGGTTACACTGATAAGAAATAACATCGTGTGGATCTACAGAGTCATGGAACTGAAAGCGACAACTCTTGGCAAACGTCTGGCACAGCACCCTTACGATCGGGCGGTGATCCTCAATGCCGGGATAAAAGTCTCCGGCGATCGTCACGAATATCTCATTCCTTTCAATCAATTACTGGCGATTCACTGTAAACGCGGTCTGGTATGGGGTGAGCTGGAATTTGTACTGTCTGATGAAAAAGTAGTGCGTCTGCACGGCACCGAATGGGGTGAGACGCAGCGTTTTCACCGTCATCTTGATGCTCTCTGGCGGCGCTGGAGCGAAGAGATGAGCGAAATTGCGGCTGGTGTATTACAGCAGCAATTGGATCTTATTGCCGCGCGCACCAACGATAATAAATGGCTGACGCGGGAGCAAACTTCTGGCGTGCAGCAACAAATCCGCCAGGCTTTGTCGGCGTTGCCGTTGCCGGTCAATCGACTGGAAGAATTCGATAACTGCCGTGAGGCGTGGCGCAAATGTCAGGCCTGGTTGAAAGATATTGAAGGCGCTCGGTTGCAGCATAATCAGGCGTATACCGAAGCCATGCTTAACGAGTATGCGGATTTTTTCCGTCAGGTTGAATCTTCACCACTTAATCCGGCACAGGCTCGGGCAGTCGTTAATGGCGAACATTCCCTGTTAGTGCTGGCAGGCGCAGGAAGCGGTAAAACGTCGGTGCTGGTAGCGCGTGCAGGCTGGTTGCTGGCGCGTGGTGAAGCGTCCCCTGAGCAAATTTTATTGCTGGCGTTTGGTCGCAAAGCCGCTGAGGAGATGGACGAGCGTATTCGCGAACGGCTGCATACCGAAGACATTACCGCACGCACGTTTCATTCACTGGCGCTGCATATTATTCAGCAATGTAGCAAAAAAGTACCCACAGTCAGCAAACTGGAAAATGACACCGCTTCCCGGCATGAACTCTTTATTGCTGAGTGGCGCAAGCAATGCAGCGAGAAGAAAGCGCAGGCGAAGGGCTGGCGGCAATGGCTGACGGAAGAAATGCAGTGGTCAGTGCCAGAAGGTAACTTCTGGGATGATGAAAAATTACAGCGTCGTCTTGCCTCTCGCCTCGATCGCTGGGTAAGTCTGATGCGGATGCACGGCGGTGCACAGGCAGAAATGATTGCCAGCACGCCCGAAGAAATCCGTGATCTGTTCAGCAAACGAATCAAGTTAATGGCTCCGTTGCTGAAAGCCTGGAAAGGTGCGCTGAAAGCAGAAAACGCCGTCGATTTTTCTGGCCTTATTCATCAGGCGATTGCTCTCCTTGAGAAAGGTCGCTTTATCAGCCCGTGGAAACATATTCTGGTTGATGAGTTTCAGGATATCTCGCCGCAGCGCGCAGCGTTGTTAGCGGCATTACGCAAGCAAAACAGTCAGACGACGTTGTTTGCCGTTGGCGATGACTGGCAGGCGATTTACCGCTTCAGCGGTGCACAAATGTCGCTCACCACGGCTTTCCATGAAAACTTTGGTGACGGCGATCGCTGTGATTTAGACACGACTTACCGTTTTAACAGCCGTATCGGTGAGGTGGCTAATCGGTTTATTCAGCAGAACCCGAGTCAGTTGAAAAAGCCGCTAAACAGTTTAATCGCTGGCGATAAAAAGGCCGTCACGTTATTGGATGAGAGCCAGCTTGATGCGTTGCTGGATAAGCTCTCTGGTTACGCTAAACCGGAAGAGCGCATCCTGGTTCTGGCGCGTTACCACCACATGAAGCCCGCCAGCCTGGAAAAAGCGGCAACGCGCTGGCCGAAGTTGCAAATCGATTTTATGACTATTCATGCCAGCAAAGGGCAACAGGCGGATTACGTGATTATTGTTGGCTTGCAGGAGGGGAGTGATGGCTTCCCGGCCGTGGCACGTGAGTCGATTATGGAAGAGGCGCTACTGCCGCCGGTTGAGGATTTCCCGGACGCCGAAGAACGACGGTTAATGTACGTTGCGTTGACCCGCGCACGACATCGGGTATGGGCGCTGTTCAACAAAAACAATCCTTCCCCCTTTGTGGAAATACTGAAAAATCTGGATGTGCCGGTGGTGAGAAAACCGTAAGAAACAGGTGGCGTTTGCCACCTGTGCAATATTATTTCAGGCGATCCGCGAGATAACGCTGATAATCGGGGATCAGGATATCTACCGCGTCGTTGAAATGCGGCGACTGGATAATGAAATCAGCCGTTGCCACGTTGGTGGCGACCGGAATGTTCCACACCGTCGCCAGACGCAGCAACGCTTTCACGTCAGGATCGTGCGGCACGGCATTTAGTGGATCCCAGAAGAAAATCAGCACATCAATTTTCCCTTCCGAAATCAATGCGCCCACCTGCTGGTCACCGCCCATTGGGCCGCTCAACATGGCGTTAACATTCATACCGGTAGCGCGGGAAATTAAGTTACCCGTGGTGCCCGTTGCATAAAGTTCGTGCTGTTCCAGTAATGGTTGATGCCGTTCCACCCAGCTCATGAGCATTTGTTTACAGTGATCGTGTGCCACCAGCGCAATATGTTTCCGCGCTGGTAAAGTGCGAGTCGTCAGTTCCATAATTTACATCCATAGTTAACTTTCCTACAGATTACTGTAAGCACTTATCGCTGCAAGATAAAGACCGAAAAAGCCTGCGCACAGGCACAAAAATCTCAGGAAGATGGTTGTTTTTCCGCCCATTGCAGGAAGTTATTGCGCGTTTGCGGATCTGCCAGTTTAAACCAATACTTCAGCCGTTGTTCAGTGAGCACCTGGGACTGTGGCGGAATAGCATCCAGTTCGGAAACACCAGAAAGCAGTGTACTGTCATCTGCCATCATGGTGGCAAATTGCGGTAGAGAAGCGCGTTTCGCGGATTTGTTATAACGCTCGACCTCGACTTCATAATCAATCGTTTTTGCGGTTGAAGTAATAGCCAGAATATCCAGCTTTACCGGAATCGGCGTCGCATCGCCATCTAACAATTCAAGGCGCGGCGTTGTGTCGAAATGGTTGGCTTCCCGTTCATTCTCCAGGCGTGGCAGGCGAAAGTTCACCTGGCTAATGAGCTGTGTATTAAAACTGACGACCAGCGGCGGAGAGATATAAAGCCGTTCTTCACTACTGGAAAGATGGATAGTTTTCTCGACGCGAAACACTAACTGATGCGGTCCATTATCCAGTTCAATGCTGTCCGCACCGCGCAGCAAAGAGCTTGAAACCTTCTTGCCGTCGAGTACCAGAAGATCAATATCGCTGGACAGCCGTAGCGTGGTGGCAAAAACGGATACCGGCAAACATAATGCAATCAAGGTGGTCAAAATGCCGGTTTTCATAGATAGCTCCTGTCTAATGACCGCCTGAATAATAATGTATCAAAATTTTTCTTTAATCATACTTACTAACATATAGACATGTTTTCCGCTTTTGCTCTCATTCATTCGTATTAGCTGCATGGTTGGTATGTTGGGATTGTCGTACACTTTGATAAATAGTCTGGAGGAAATGATGAAAGAGACCGATATTGCAGCCATTTTAACGTCCACTCATACCATTGCGCTGGTAGGGGCAAGTGATAAACCCGACCGTCCAAGTTATCGCGTGATGAAATACTTGCTTGATCAGGGCTATCACGTCATCCCGGTCTCACCTAAAGTCGCCGGTAAAACGCTGCTGGGTCAGCAGGGCTACGGCACGCTGGCAGAAGTTCCGGAAAAAGTCGATATGGTCGATGTTTTCCGTAATTCAGAAGCCGCGTGGGGCGTGGCGCAGGAAGCTATCGCCATTGGGGCAAAAACCTTATGGATGCAGCTAGGAGTGATTAATGAGCAAGCGGCAGTACTGGCACGTGATGCCGGGTTACAGGTAGTTATGGATCGCTGTCCGGCAATTGAGATCCCTCGCCTGGGGCTGGCTAAATAAAAAATACCCGGAAGGTTTTTGCCTTCCGGGTATTTGTATGGGGATTAGTTACGCAGACGCGGCGCCTGGAGTTGTTTGCGGATGGTCTGCGCCAGCTCATCCATAGATGGCTGTTCAGGATGTTCATCCTGCAATTCGCTACTTAGCTGGGCTTCAGCCAGGTAGGTATGAACCGGTAGGCCGTTGTCATCCTCCATCACCACGTGATACCACGGAGCGGCGCGAAGCTCATCGTTCACCGCCAGCTCATCAGGCGACGGTTCAGAGAGCGAATAAACCGGGTCGATATCCACGACCACTCCGAGATAACCTAACAGGGAATGGCGGACCTGCTGGCCGATACCGAATTTGCTGGCAATCATAGTCACCTCCCGGGAAATCTTCACCTTTGATATAAGGGTAAAATTCCACATTTCAAGTTACATGACGCGACAGGCAAACCCTTTCAGATATAGCCCTTCCGGGTAGGTAGCGATCACCGGATGATCGGCTGCCTGACGGAACTGCTCTATAAATTGTATATCACGACCGGCATCAATTGCGGCATCCGCGATGATTTTCTGAAATAAATCGCTGGTCATCAGGCCTGAACAGGAGAAAGTCAGGAGAACACCGCCCTCATTCAGCAACTGAATCGCCAGCATGTTGATGTCTTTATAGCCACGACATGCGCCCATCAACTGGCTTTTGTTCTCAACAAACTTCGGCGGGTCCA
Source organism: Escherichia sp. 93.1518 (assembly GCF_013368915.2). Taxonomy (NCBI): domain Bacteria; kingdom Pseudomonadati; phylum Pseudomonadota; class Gammaproteobacteria; order Enterobacterales; family Enterobacteriaceae; genus Escherichia; species Escherichia sp. 93.1518. Next base: position 88,189 of record NZ_JABWMT020000010.1, on the reverse strand, counting down.
TTACGATAACGTCAAATTTCTCCCCACGATCGCGATAAGTACGCAGCAATTTAAAGACGTCATCACGCACGAACTCTGCTTTGCTCAGATCCAGTTTGTTCAGCTCAACGTTCTGCCGTGCAATATCCAGTGCTTCCTGGGAGGTATCAACGCTGACAACCTGGCTGCAACCGCCCATTAATGCCGATACCGCGAAACCACCGGTATAGGAGAAACAGTTCAGTACGCGTTTATTTTCAACGTAGCGGCGCGTTGCCAGTCGGCTGTCGCGCTGATCCAGGTAGTAGCCTGTTTTGTGTCCGTGTTGAATGTCCACCAGCAGTTTCATGCCGTGTTCTTCAATCGGCAGCAGGGCTGGTGGCAGTTCGCCAGTGACTGGCCCCTGGGTCAGCTCCATTCCTTCTTTTTTACGTACTGCGACGTCGCTGCGATCGTAAATCGCACATTCCGGGTATAGCGTTTGTAGGGCGCTGATCAATGCCGCGCGCTGATACTCTGCGCCAGCACTCAGCAGTTGCAGCACCAGAAAATTACCGAAACGATCGATAGTTATACCCGGCAGGCCATCGGATTCACCAGCGATTAAACGATAGCTATCGAGGCCATCTTTTTTCGCCAGCCAGTCGCGCCACTTTTGCGCCTGTTGTAAGCGTCGGGTGAAAAAGGCAATGTCGATGGATTCCGAAGGATCGAAAGTCCAGACGCGAGCGCGGATTTGCGAAGCCGGCGAATAAGCGCCGCGTGCTAACCATTTTCCCTGATGATCAACAATATCGATGGTTTCACCGAGGCTGGCTTTACCTTCCATACGGGCAACGGCTCCGGAAAAGACCCACGGATGGCGACGAAGTAATGATTTTTCGCGCCCTTTGGCTAACACTAAACGTACACTCATAATTTACTATTCTGTCGATGCAAAGAAATGGGCGCCATTGTCCGGAGTTTTCCATGGATTTGCAACGCAGCTATAAGGATAAGGAGAGCGGTAATGTCGAAAGTATGCATAATTGCCTGGGTCTATGGGCGAGTTCAGGGGGTAGGCTTTCGCTATACCACGCAGTATGAAGCGAAAAAACTGGGATTAACCGGCTATGCCAAAAACCTTAACGATGGCAGCGTGGAAGTGGTCGCGTGTGGTGAAGAAGGACAGGTGGAAAAATTAATGCAGTGGTTAAAGAGTGGCGGCCCGCGTTCTGCGCGTGTGGAACGGGTACTTAGCGAGCCGCATCATCCCTCGGGGGAATTAACTGATTTTCGTATCCGTTAAATACATTTTACTGGTTTTGGCAGGCCAGCAATTTTGGTGGCTTGCTTTGCCGGGCCTTTGGGGAACAGTCGGTATAAATAGCGGCTGTTACCTTTTTCTTCGCCAAACTTATTCGCCATCGCTTTTACCAGCATACGAATCGCTGGAGAAGTATTGAATTCCAGATAGAAATCACGCACAAAACGCACCACTTCCCAGTGTTCTGGCGACAGCGTAATTCCTTCGTTCTCTGCAATCACCACCGCCAGCGGTTCACTCCACTGGCTGCTTTCTTTGAGATAGCCTTCGGTATCCGTTTCTATCTCTTTACCTTCGAAGATCAGCATAATTTTTTACTACCTTAATCAGACTGGCGGCAGTGTAACAAAAAACAAAGCCCCGCATAAAGCGAGGCTATGAAAGTGTTAGCGGGTGAGATTAATCGCGGCTGGCGAAGCCCAGAATGCTCAGCAGGCTGACGAAGATGTTGTACAGCGACACATACAGGCTAACCGTGGCACGAATGTAGTTCGTTTCACCGCCATGAATGATGTTGCTGGTTTCAAACAGAATCGCGCCAGAGGAGATCAGAATGAATACCGCACTGATTGCCAGATGCAGAGCAGGTAGCTGCAGGAAGATATTCGCTACCATTCCAATCAATACCACCACAATACCTGCCATCAGCATACCGCCGAGGAAAGACATGTCTTTGCGGGTAGTCAGCACATACGCAGAGCAGCAGAAGAACACTAATGCTGTGCCGCCCAGCGCCATAGCGATTACGTCGCCCATTCCGGCAGACAGGTAAGTGTTCAGAATTGGTCCGAGGATATAACCGAGAAAACCGGTAAAGGCGAACGCGGAGATAATCCCGGTCGGCTTATTCGCCGTTTTATAGGTCAGGAACATTAAACCATACATCCCCACCAGCGTCAGAATCAGACCCGGAGATGGCAGCATCAGAACTGTACTGGCCGTTGCGGTAATCGCCGAAAAGGCCAGCGTCAGGCTCAGCAGGAAATAGGTATTACGCAGCACCTTATGGGTGCTAAGTAGCGATGTACGGTCATGTGAAGAACTAACTATACGATCCATGGAGTCACTCTCTATGACAGGTGTAATTAATAAAGCAGCATAATGATATTGCCGAAAGCTACCCAGAGGTTTTACCCATCTTTACGCATTTGATCTGGAACAGATTTAGCAAAGACAGAGTAAGCCATTGGGGATGACATAACGGCATGGCGATTTTGACAGGTAAAAGAAAAAGGGGTTAGCATTTAGCTAACCCCTTATCTTATTTGGCGGAAGCGCAGAGATTCGAACTCTGGAACCCTTTCGGGTCGCCGGTTTTCAAGACCGGTGCCTTCAACCGCTCGGCCACACTTCCGGAATGACGCGAACTATAAACATCCCGATGCGTCGTGTAAACCCCCAATGTGTTTGTTTGCCTGAAAAACAGACAAAATCGTGTTGATTGCGTGAAATAACAGCAATTTGCGCATTCCATCGCCATAAAAATCGCTTCATAACCTTCCTGCGGCAAACCTTAAGGAAAATAAGGTTCATTTTTATCGTTAAAAGATAAATCCACACACTCTGTATTGTTTTGTGCAAAAGTTTCACTACGCTTTATTAACAATACTTTCTGGCGACGTGCGCCAGTGCAGAAGGATGAGCTTTCGTTTTCTGTCTCTCTCGTGAAGCGATGGTTTGCCTTGCTCCAGGGACGTCGCTTGCCGACCAAAAGCGCCCGGCACTCCAGCCGGTGTCGCAAGGAGAAGAGACGTGCTATATGAATAACGAGGAAACCTTTTACCAGGCTATGCGACGTCAGGGGGTTACCCGGCGAAGTTTTCTTAAATATTGCAGTCTGGCTGCCACCTCGCTGGGATTAGGCGCGGGGATGGCACCAAAGATTGCCTGGGCACTGGAGAATAAACCCCGCATTCCAGTGGTGTGGATCCATGGTCTGGAATGCACCTGCTGTACCGAATCTTTTATCCGTTCTGCTCATCCGCTGGCGAAGGATGTCATTCTTTCCCTTATTTCTCTTGACTACGACGATACTCTGATGGCTGCCGCAGGCACTCAGGCAGAGGAAGTCTTTGAAGACATCATCACGCAATACAACGGCAAATATATCCTCGCAGTAGAAGGTAACCCGCCGCTGGGCGAGCAGGGGATGTTCTGTATCAGTAGCGGTCGACCGTTTATTGAGAAACTCAAACGTGCAGCTGCCGGAGCCAGTGCAATTATTGCCTGGGGCACCTGTGCGTCCTGGGGCTGTGTGCAGGCCGCGCGGCCCAATCCTACGCAGGCAACACCCATCGACAAAGTTATTACCGACAAACCTATTATCAAAGTTCCTGGCTGCCCGCCGATCCCGGATGTGATGAGCGCCATCATTACCTATATGGTGACGTTCGATCGCCTGCCGGATGTCGACAGAATGGGGCGTCCGCTAATGTTCTATGGTCAGCGAATCCACGATAAATGTTATCGCCGCGCCCACTTTGATGCCGGAGAGTTCGTGCAGAGTTGGGATGATGACGCCGCGCGCAAAGGTTACTGCCTGTACAAAATGGGCTGCAAAGGGCCAACCACTTATAACGCCTGTTCCTCTACCCGCTGGAATGATGGGGTCTCCTTCCCGATTCAGTCTGGTCACGGCTGCCTGGGCTGTTCTGAAAATGGCTTCTGGGATCGCGGCTCGTTCTACAGTCGCGTGGTCGATATTCCGCAGATGGGAACGCACTCTACCGCCGATACCGTGGGCTTAACCGCGCTTGGTGTCGTGGCAGCGGCTGTTGGTGTACATGCAGTCGCCAGCGCCGTTGACCAGCGCAGACGTCATAACCAGCAACTTGCAGAAGCCGAACAACAGCCGGGCAACGAGGATAAACAGGCATGAGCACTCAGTACGAAACTCAGGGATATACCATCAATAATGCCGGACGTCGCCTGGTGGTCGATCCGATTACGCGCATCGAAGGTCATATGCGCTGCGAAGTGAATATTAACGATCAGAATGTGATTACCAATGCAGTTTCCTGCGGCACTATGTTTCGCGGGCTGGAGATCATCCTGCAAGGCCGCGATCCGCGTGATGCGTGGGCGTTCGTTGAACGTATCTGCGGCGTCTGCACTGGCGTACACGCTCTGGCTTCGGTCTATGCAATTGAGGATGCCATAGGCATTAAAGTGCCGGACAACGCCAATATCATCCGCAACATTATGCTGGCGACCCTCTGGTGCCACGACCATCTGGTCCACTTCTATCAGCTCGCCGGGATGGACTGGATAGATGTGTTAGATGCGCTGAAAGCCGACCCACGAAAAACGTCAGAACTGGCGCAAAGCCTCTCCTCGTGGCCGAAATCATCCCCTGGCTATTTCTTCGACGTACAAAACCGACTGAAGAAATTTGTTGAAGGCGGGCAGTTGGGGATTTTCCGCAACGGCTACTGGGGGCACCCGCAGTACAAACTGCCGCCAGAAGCCAACCTGATGGGCTTTGCCCACTATCTCGAAGCCCTCGATTTCCAGCGGGAGATCGTCAAAATTCACGCCGTTTTTGGTGGTAAAAACCCACATCCGAACTGGATTGTCGGCGGGATGCCGTGCGCCATTAACATTGACGAAAGCGGCGCGGTCGGGGCGGTCAATATGGAACGCCTGAACCTGGTGCTGTCGATTATCACCCGCACGGCGGATTTCATTAACAACGTGATGATCCCCGACGCCTTAGCCATCGGTCAGTTCAACAAACCGTGGAGCGAAATCGGCACTGGTCTTTCTGATAAATGTGTCCTCAGCTACGGCGCATTCCCGGATATTGCCAACGACTTTGGCGAGAAAAGTCTGCTGATGCCTAGCGGCGCGGTGATTAACGGCGACTTCAACAATGTGCTGCCAGTGGATTTGGTTGATCCGCAGCAGGTGCAGGAGTTTGTCGATCACGCCTGGTATCGTTATCCCAACGATCAGGTCGGGCGTCATCCGTTCGATGGCATCACCGACCCGTGGTACAACCCTGGCGATGTCAAAGGCAGCGATACCAACATTCAGCAACTGAATGAACAGGAACGTTACTCGTGGATCAAAGCGCCACGCTGGCGCGGTAACGCGATGGAAGTAGGGCCGCTGGCACGCACATTGATCGCTTATCACAAAGGCGATGCAGCGACCGTTGAGTCGATCGATCGTATGATGTCGGCGCTGAACCTGCCGCTTTCCGGTATCCAGTCAACGTTGGGCCGCATTTTGTGCCGCGCACACGAAGCGCAGTGGGCCGCAGGCAAGTTGCAATATTTCTTCGACAAGCTGATGACCAACCTGAAAAACGGCAATCTTGCCACTGCCTCTACCGAAAAATGGGAGCCTGCGACCTGGCCGAAAGAGTGCCGTGGCGTCGGTTTTACCGAAGCACCGCGCGGGGCGTTAGGTCACTGGGCCGCCATTCGCGATGGCAAGATTGATCTCTACCAGTGCGTGGTGCCGACCACCTGGAACGCCAGCCCGCGCGATCCCAAAGGGCAGATTGGCGCTTATGAAGCGGCGCTGATGAACACCAAAATGGCGATCCCCGAGCAACCGCTGGAGATCCTTCGTACTCTGCACAGCTTTGACCCGTGCCTCGCCTGTTCAACACACGTGCTGGGCGACGACGGTAGCGAGCTTATCTCCGTGCAGGTGCGTTAACAGCGAAGGAGAATCATCATGCAACAGAAAAGCGACAACGTTGTCAGCCATTATGTCTTTGAAGCACCTGTGCGGATATGGCACTGGCTGACGGTGTTATGCATGGCGGTGTTGATGGTCACCGGTTACTTTATCGGCAAGCCGCTGCCTTCGGTCAGTGGCGAGGCGACGTATCTGTTCTATATGGGCTACATCAGGTTAATTCACTTCAGCGCAGGCATGATTTTTACCGTGATATTGCTAATGCGGATTTACTGGGCGTTCGTTGGTAATCGCTATTCACGCGAGCTTTTCATCGTGCCGGTATGGCGTAAAAGCTGGTGGCTGGGCGTGTGGTATGAAATCCGCTGGTATCTGTTTCTGGCAAAACGCCCGAGCGCCGACATCGGTCATAACCCCATCGCCCAGGCGGCGATGTTCGGCTATTTCCTGATGTCGGTCTTTATGATCATCACAGGTTTTGCGCTGTACAGCGAACACAGCCAGTACGCTATTTTTGCGCCGTTCCGTTATGTGGTGGAGTTTTTCTACTGGACGGGCGGCAACTCGCTGGACATTCACAGCTGGCATCGGCTGGGGATGTGGCTAATTGGTGCGTTTGTGATCGGTCATGTCTATATGGCGCTGCGTGAAGACATCATGTCCGACGACACGGTGATCTCCACCATGGTGAACGGCTACCGCAGCCACAAGTTTTTTAAAGTCAAAAGCAACAAGGAGCGTTCATGAGCGAGCAGCGCGTGGTGGTGATGGGGCTGGGCAACCTGCTGTGGGCCGATGAAGGTTTCGGCGTGCGGGTGGCGGAACGGCTATATGCCCATTATCACTGGCCCGAAAACGTGGAGATTGTCGATGGCGGCACTCAGGGGCTGAATTTGCTGGGCTACGTTGAAAGCGCCAGCCACTTGTTGATCCTCGATGCCATTGATTATGGGCTGGAGCCAGGAACGCTACGGACGTATGCCGGAGAGCGCATTCCGGCATACCTCAGCGCGAAGAAAATGAGTCTGCACCAGAACAGTTTCTCCGAAGTGTTGGCGCTGGCGGATATACGTGGTCATTTGCCAGCACGTATTGCCCTCGTCGGTCTGCAACCCGCGATGCTCGACGACTACGGCGGCAGCCTGAGCGAGCTGGCGCGTGAACAACTGCCAGCAGCAGAACAGTTGGCGCTGGCGCAACTGGCTGAGTGGGGAATAGTGCCGCATCTGGCAGAGGAATCACGCTGTCTCAACTATGACTGTCTGTCGATGGAAAATTATGAAGGCGTTCGCTTACGCCAGTACCGGATGACGCTGGAGGAGCAGGGATGATCAATGACTCTCCTTTTAATGCGTTGTGGCAGCGTATGCTGGCGCGTGGATGGACACCTGTCACAGAATCCAGCCTTGATGACTGGTTATCGCAGGCGCCAGACGGCGTAGTGCTGTTAAGCAGCGATCCGAAACGCACGCCGGAGGTCAGCGATAATCCGGTAATGATTGGCGAATTACTGCGCGAATTTCCAGACTATGTTTGGCAGGTGGCGGTAGCCGATCTTGCACAGAGCGAAGCCATCGGCGATCGCTTTGGTGTTTTTCGCTTTCCCGCCACACTGGTGTTTACCGGCGGTAGCTATCGCGGCGTGCTGAATGGTATTCACCCGTGGGCGGAGCTGATAAACCTGATGCGTGGGCTTGTCGAACCGCAACAGGAGCGTGCCTCATGAGTGACACTTTTTTCCATTTGCTGGGGCCAGGAACGCAACCGAACGATGACAGTTTCAGTATGAATCCACTGCCGATCACCTGTCAGGTGAATGATGAACCGAGTATGGAGGCCCTAGAGCAATGTGCTCACAGCCCGCAGGTGATTGCGCTGTTAAACGAGTTACAACATCAACTAAGCGAGCGCCAGCTGCCGCTGGGCGAGGTGCTGTCAGTCGATCTGTTAAATCTCAACGCCGACGATCGTCACTTTATCAATACGCTTCTCGGGGAAGGGGAAGTGTCAGTGCGCATTCAACAGGCTGACGACAGTGAAAGTGAAATACAGGAGACGATCTTCTGCGGATTATGGCGGGTGCGCAGACGTTGCGGCGAACAGTTGCTGGAGGACAAACTGGAGGCTGGCTGCGCGCCGCTGGCATTGTGGCAGGCGGCAACGCAAAACGTCTTGCCGACAGATTCGCTGTTACCGCCGCCCATTGATGGTCTGATGAATGGCCTACCGTTGGCTCATGAAATACTGGCACATGTACGTAATCCTGACGCGCAGCCGCACAGCATTAATCTGACGCAATTACCTATCAGCGAGGCTGATCGGCTTTTTCTCTCACGTCTCTGTGGGCCGGGAAATATTCAGATTCGCACCATTGGCTATGGCGAGAGCTATATCAACGCCACCGGGTTACGCCATGTCTGGCATTTACGCTGCACGGACACCCTAAAAGGCCCGCTGCTTGAGAGTTATGAAATCTGCCCTATACCGGAAGTTGTGCTGGCAGCGCCGGAAGATTTGGCGGATTCTGCGCAGCGGTTGGGCGAGGTGTGCCAGTGGCTGGTGGAAAACGAGCAACAGTGAAAACGGCGGCAAATGTCGCTTTCAGTCTTATGAATATCGCAATCAGCGAATACAACCACCTACAAACTGTAAGGGTAAAAAGGGAGATCTACTATTAAAGGGTTATTTCCCTCTCTTCGCCTACAGGAGTTCGCATGTGGGATGTTATTGACTTATCGCGCTGGCAGTTTGCACTGACCGCGCTGTACCACTTTTTATTCGTGCCCCTTACCCTGGGGCTGATTTTTTTGCTGGCTATCATGGAAACCATTTACGTGGTCACCGGCAAAACAGTCTACCGCGATATGACGCGTTTCTGGGGTAAGCTCTTCGGTATCAACTTCGCTCTCGGCGTGGCCACCGGCCTGACGATGGAGTTTCAGTTTGGTACTAACTGGTCATTCTATTCCAACTATGTGGGCGACATTTTTGGCGCACCGCTGGCGATGGAAGCATTAATGGCCTTCTTCCTCGAATCCACCTTTGTCGGTCTGTTCTTCTTCGGCTGGCAACGGCTGAATAAATACCAGCATCTGCTGGTTACCTGGCTGGTGGCATTCGGTTCCAATATCTCCGCATTGTGGATTTTGAATGCCAACGGCTGGATGCAGTTCCCGACCGGCGCGCATTTCGATATCGACACCCTGCGTATGGAGATGACCAATTTCAGCGATCTGGTTTTTAACCCTGTCAGCCAGGTGAAGTTTGTCCATACGGTGATGGCGGGTTATGTGACCGGGGCGATGTTCATTATGGCGATCAGCGCCTGGTATTTACTGCGCGGACGGGAGCGTGATGTTGCGCTACGTTCGTTTGCCATTGGCTCGGTCTTTGGCACACTGGCGATAATCGGCGCGCTGCAACTTGGAGACAGTTCTGCTTATGAAGTCGCACGCGTTCAGCCGGTAAAACTGGCAGCAATGGAAGGGGAGTGGCAAACCGAACCCGCACCTGCGCCGTTCCATCTTGTTGCCTGGCCGGAACAGGATCAAGAACGTAATGCCTTTGCCATCAAAATTCCCGCACTGTTAGGGATCCTCGCCACTCACTCATTAGATAAGCCCGTTCCGGGGCTGAAAAATTTGATGGCTGAAACCTATCCACGCTTGCAACGCGGACGTATGGCCTGGCTGCTGATGCAGGAGATCTCGCAGGGCAACCGTGAGCCACATGTTCTGCAGGCGTTTCGTAATCTGGAAAGCGATCTCGGTTACGGCATGTTGCTCTCCCGCTATGCGCCGGATATGAATCATGTCACACCTGCGCAGTATCAGGCGGCGATGCGTGGCGCTATTCCACAGGTTGCGCCGGTGTTCTGGAGTTTCCGCATCATGGTGGGCTGCGGTTCGCTGCTGTTACTGGTAATGCTGATTGCGCTCGTTCAGACGCTGCGCGGCAAAATCGACCAGCATCGTTGGGTGCTGAAAATGGCGCTCTGGAGTTTGCCACTGCCGTGGATTGCCATTGAAGCCGGGTGGTTTATGACCGAGTTTGGTCGTCAGCCGTGGGCGATTCAGGACATTTTACCGACATACTCCGCGCACTCCGCATTAACCACGGGCCAACTGGCTTTCTCACTGATCATGATCGTAGGGCTTTATACCCTGTTCTTAATCGCCGAAGTCTACCTGATGCAGAAATATGCCCGTCTGGGGCCGAGCGCGATGCAGAGTGAACAACCGACGCAGCAACAGGGGTAAAGGAGAGAATCATGTTTGATTATGAAACATTGCGCTTCATCTGGTGGCTGCTGATTGGCGTCATCCTGGTGGTCTTTATGATCTCCGATGGATTTGACATGGGGATTGGCTGTCTGCTGCCGCTGGTGGCACGTGATGATGATGAACGTCGGGTATTGATTAACAGCGTTGGCGCGCACTGGGAAGGCAACCAGGTCTGGTTGATTCTTGCGGGCGGGGCATTATTTGCCGCCTGGCCCAGAGTCTATGCAGCGGCGTTTTCTGGTTTTTACGTGGCGATGATTCTGGTGCTGTGCTCGCTGTTCTTTCGCCCGCTGGCTTTTGATTATCGTGGAAAAATCGCCGATGCACGCTGGCGTAAAATGTGGGATGCCGGTCTGGTCATCGGTAGTCTGGTGCCGCCGGTGGTCTTCGGTATCGCGTTCGGCAATTTGTTACTTGGCGTGCCGTTTGTCTTCACGCCGCAATTACGCGTGGAGTACCTCGGTTCTTTCTGGCAATTGCTGACACCGTTCCCATTACTGTGTGGTTTGCTCAGTCTGGGCATGGTGATTTTGCAAGGGGGCGTCTGGTTACAACTAAAAACAGTCGGTGCTATTCACCTGCGTTCGCAACTGGCGACCAAACGCGCTGCGCTGTTGGTCATGCTGTGCTTTTTGCTGGCGGGGTACTGGCTGTGGGTGGGTATTGATGGCTTCGTATTGCTTGCCCAGGATGTTAACGGCCCGTCCAATCCGTTAATGAAACTGGTTGCCGTACTGCCCGGTGCCTGGATGAATAATTTTGTTGAATCGCCGATATTGTGGATCTTCCCGCTGCTGGGGTTTTTCTGCCCGTTACTGACAGTGATGGCGATTTATCGTGGTCGCCCCGGTTGGGGATTTCTGCTGGCATCATTGATGCAATTTGGCGTTATCTTCACGGCAGGTATCACGCTGTTTCCGTTTGTCATGCCTTCGAACATCAGTCCGATCTCCAGCCTGACGCTGTGGGACAGCACCTCCAGTCAGCTGACGTTGAGCATTATGTTAGTAATTGTGCTGATATTTTTGCCTATTGTGTTGCTCTACACTGTATGGAGCTACTACAAAATGTGGGGGCGCATGACAACTGAAACTCTTCGCCGTCACGATAGTGAGCTGTACTAAGGAGGGATGATCAATGTGGTATTTATTGTGGTTCGTCGGAATTTTGTTGATGTGTTCACTCTCCACCGTGGTGTTGGTATGGCTGGAACAGCGTCTGAAAGGTTGATTTGACGCACAACGAACGTAGGCCTGATGGGACGCATCAGCGTCGCATCAGGCAATAATGCGAAACATGAAAAACGGAAACCTGGCGATGAAAGCGATTTTGATCCCCTTTTTTTCTCTTTTGCTTCCGTTAACACCGCTACCTGCATTTGCTCAGGGGGCGCCGGAACTGAAGCTGGAAAGTGTAGTGATTGTCAGCCGTCATGGTGTGCGGGCACCCACCAAATCTACGCAACTCATGCAGGACGTTACTCCAGACACCTGGCCTGGCTGGCCGGTGAAGCTGGGTTGGCTGACACCACGAGGCGGTGAGCTGATCTCTTATCTCGGACATTACCAACGCCAACGCCTGGTGGCTGACGGTTTACTGGCAAAAAATGGTTGCCCGAAAGCTGGGCAGGTCGAGATTATTGCCGATGTCGACGAGCGCACTCGTAAAACAGGTGAAGCCTTTGCTGCCGGGCTGGCTCCCGATTGTGCAATAACCGTACATACTCAGTCAGACACTTCCCGTCCCGATCCGTTATTTAATCCCCTGAAAACCGGTGTTTGCCAACTGGATAAAGTGAACGTGACTGAGGCGATTCTCAGCAGGGCAGGCGGCTCTCTCGTTGATTTTACCGATCATCGGCAAACGGCATTTCACGAACTGGAGCGGGTACTCAATTTTCCGCAATCAAGTCTGTGCCTCAAACGAGAGAAACAAGACGAAAGCTGTTCGTTCACGCAGGCATTACCCTCTGAACTCAAGGTGAGTGCTGATAACGTCTCATTAACAGGTGCGGTAAGCCTCGCATCCATGCTGACGGAGATCTTTCTCCTGCAACAAGCACAGGGAATGCCGGAGCCTGGCTGGGGACGAATCACTGATTCACATCAGTGGAACACCTTATTAAGTCTGCATAATGCGCAGTTTTATTTGCTGCAACGTACCCCTGACGTGGCTCGTAGCCGTGCCACACCGTTGTTGGATTTAGTTCTGACGGCGCTGACGCCAAACAACCCGCAAAAATCGATCTATGGAATTACGCTACCGACTTCACTGTTGTTTATTGCCGGGCACGATACCAACCTGGCGAATCTCGGTGGCGCACTGAAGCTTAACTGGACGCTGCCGGGCCAACCGGATAACACCCCGCCGGGTGGTGAACTGGTATTTGAACGCTGGCGGCGGCTAAGTGATAACAGTCAATGGATTCAGGTTTCGCTGGTATTCCAGACCTTGCAGCAGATGCGTGATAAAACGCCGCTATCGCTAAAAACGCCGCCTGGAGAGGTAAAACTGACACTGGCAGAATGTGAGGAGAGAAACGCGCAGGGCATGTGTTCACTGGCGGATTTTACGCAAATAGTGAATGAAGCGCGCATTCCGGCATGTAGTTTACATCAGGATAAATAAACATTTGCCGCTGTTGGTCCACGCAGGCCATTAATGCGGCAAAATTCTACGCGTAATCCTGGGATGAGCACTTCTGCGTCGCGGGGACTGAATGCGGAAATATGAACCTGGACTTCTTTACGACCGTCGGAGGGGATGATGAATCCTTTGCCGCTTTTGCGATCAAAGGTTTTGACAATTCCTGTCATTTTACGGGACAAACAAATTCCTTACTAAAAATACTGCGCTGCACTATACGGTGTTAATAAAATAAAGCCAGTGATATTTAAGACCGCCGGACGGCTAAAATAAAATTTGCTTAATCATATTTATCATGCGTTAATAGCTGCGTCGGTTTGAAAGACAGACAGCATACAAAGTAGTTTACTAAAGCAGTTCTCATTATCAGGCATTATCCCCTTCTTTTGAGTCTCTCTCCTGAACACTAAGTAGTTTCTGTAATAAAGCCCTGTTTGCCGAAAGGCCCAAAATGAAGGAAGTAAAATATGTCTAATAAAATGACTGGTTTAGTAAAATGGTTTAACGCAGATAAAGGTTTTGGCTTTATCACTCCTGATGATGGCAGCAAGGACGTTTTCGTTCATTTCACCGCCATCCAGAGCAATGAATTCCGCACTCTGAATGAAAATCAGAAAGTCGAATTTTCTATTGAGCAGGGGCAGCGTGGTCCCTCGGCAGCGAACGTTGTTACGCTCTAAGGTTGCCGTTATTACTCAACATCTCCATTTCCGCTGTCCATGTTGTCATGGTTCACAGTACCGCACATCGGCATTCGATGTGACGGAGCGAAACCCTTTGGGCGCTAAGTGTATTTTCTGTAAATCGACGATGATCACCTTTGATAACGTTGCCTTGCAAATACGCACTGACCATGCGCCGCTGGATTTCACAAAATAATATCAGGCTCCCTCGCGGAGCCTTTTTTATATCTTCTGTTTGCACTTATCCCTGTACGCATATTGAGCGATAACCTACTGATTATTGAATCTTTCATGCAGATGGCTTATAACATTTCTAACCTGACCAGGGGATCGGAACCAACACCTTGCTGGCGTGTTGCTGTCTTTTAAGACCAGAAGAGGTTAACAGTGAATATTGAAGAGCTAAAAAAACAAGCCGAAACGGAAATCTCCGAGTTTATTGCGCAAAAAATCGCCGAGTTGAATAAGAACACAGGGAAAGAAGTCTCTGAAATTCGCTTTACTGCGCGGGAGAAAATGACCGGGCTTGAAGGTTATGACGTCAAAATCAAAATAATGTGATTTTGTGAACATCACCCCGCACGAGGTGATGTTCCGCTTGTTGCTATTTTAATGACCAATCATTGGTGCTTGCGGAATTAAGCGTCGATACAATTCTTCTGGCACCGGGCTTTGCCATACGCCCGCATACATCGCATAACCAATCACCGCAAACATAATCCCCAGAACCAGTAGCGTCATTAACCAGCCAGACAACGCAAAGGCCTTTTTATTTGCCGCAGGTTTTTGCAGCGAAAAAGTTAATGTTGAAGCGACCGGACATGACTCGACGCAGGTCATACAGCCGGTACATTCCACCGTTCTAACCTGGATTAATTTATCGACAGGTATCCGTGACGGACAATTATTTGCGCATTTGCCGCAGTCGATACAACTTTCGGCATTGCGACGAATCTTAAACGGCGAAAATAATGAAACCAGTCCCATCAGCGCACCATACGGGCAGAGATAACGACACCAGGCATGGCGAATAAACAGGCTGGCAATCAGTAAAACGATCACGCTGATTAACGTCGCTGTTCCCATATGGCGAAAGAAATCGAGCATTTTAACGTCCATCACCACGCTGTAGGGCGATAACATAAAATAGTGAATCGCCTGAGCGGGCATCAATAACGCGATATAGAGAAAAAAACTCAACAGCAAATATTTCACTGCGCGCAGAGGAATATCCAGCCAGCGGGGAAGGGCAAATTGCCGACCAAACAGTTTTTCCCCGAGATCGCCGATTAATTCAGAAAGCGTACCAACCGGGCATAGCCATGAACAAAAGGCTTTTTTCAGCAACAGACTGATGATGATAAAAGCGACCAGCAACAGCATCGCAGCGGCATGGACGGAAGGTAATTGACCTGTCTCAAGGCTGTATTTCAGATTCATCAGACCGGCAATCGGTAGCCAGCCTTCGATGCCTCCCGGCCTGGCGACAAATGCCGTATTACCTGCTGTTTCGTAATAGCGCACCCAGTACCAGAAGGTGACGGCAATATAAATATTGATTGCTAACAGTAATAATTGCGTCGCTTTACGCCAGGTGGTGGCATTGCGCCAGTCATTCCACGGTAATTTGCCGCCCGTCGTGCCTGGCCGCCGCTGCCAGCGGGTTCTTTTTTTCTCTGTCATGATTTTGCCAGCCCGTTAAGTTGCATACTAAATGCCACTATTCTAAATATTCTTAACTGGCTGATATTGATTCAAATCGCGTTCAGGTCTTTCTTATTCAACCACGTTTCCAGAGCGGCAACACTGCGTGTAATTTCTTCGTGTGGGAGGGGCGCAGATAATGGTTGCTGCTCCAGTTGCGCGCATAGCTGGCTGGCGCTACGCATTCCCAGACTCGAGCAGCTGCTTTTTAGCTGGTGCGCGGCACGTTTAATTTTTTCGCCGTCCCGTCTGGCGCGGGCCGCGTCTATTTCATCGAGAAGTGGCAGGGCATGTTGTTTAAATAATGTCAGCCATTCGCGAATCTTCTCCGTCCCCATTAACTGAGCATCTTCATGGAGTTGCGATACATCCAGCGATTGATCGTTATTGGTTTGCAGTTGGAGATAGTGCGCCAGTAACTGACCGAGCACTTCACGCGGCACCGGTTTAGGGATTATCCCGCGAAAGAGCGAACTGGTACGCTGGCGCAACGTTTCGTCGATGACATGGGCGCTAAAGCCAATCAAAACCAGCGACGGATATTGCTGTGCCAGTTGCCGGGCAAGGGTAATGCCGTCGATATCCGGCAGATCAAAATCCACCAGTGCGGCAGCAAACGGTTCACTATTTTGCAACGTCTCTATTGCCTGCGCGGCATTTCCCACGGCAACGACCTGCGCACCACTGGTGTTCAGCATCTCAACGGTAATTCGCTGGGTTAGCGGGTTATCTTCAATTAACAGCAAACGTACACCATCCAGACGTACAGCCTGATTGACTGTTTTGCACACGGGTGCAGTGGCAACACGTAACGGCAAGCGTAAACAAAAACAGCTTCCAACCTCCGGCGTGCTGGTGGCGCTCAGTTCGCCACCCATCGCCTGGGCCAGACTGCTACTGATAGTCAGCCCCAGCCCGGTGCCGCCGCGTTTGCCGCTCACCTGAACGAATGGTTGGAAGATTTCTGTCAGTTTCGCGGGATCAATACCGCAGCCGCTGTCTTCCACTTCGACCAGCCATTGCTTGCCATCAGTGCGACTGCGCAGGATAATCTGCCCCTTGTCAGTGAAACGCAGGGCGTTGCTCAACAGATTGGTAATAACCTGGCGAATACGTCGCGGATCGCCCATTAACGCGGTCGGCATATCATCGGCAATTTCCATTGCCAGTCGAATCGGACGACCTTTCACCCGTCCGCCCATTAATTGCAGGGTACTTTCCAGCAGCGGGCGTGGTTCAAAGGGTTCATCGCTGACCGAAACATTCTTGCCGCCTGCTTCGATAGCCGAATAATCGAGAATATCGTTAAGGATGGTCAGCAGCGATTCTCCAGAGTCGGTAATTGCCCGCAAATCATCACGCTGGGCGTTAAGTGCGGGGTTATCTGCCAGCAGTTGCGCGGTGCCGAGAATACCGTACAGCGGTGTGCGGATCTCATGACTCATCGCCGCCAGAAATGCCGATTTTGCCTGGCTGGCTTTTTCTGCTTCCGCCCGTGCCTGTCGGTGTTCTACTACCAGCTCCTGCAATTCGGCCGTGCGTGCTTTGACCTGCGCCGCCAGATGTTCGCGGTGGCGATTAAGCGCATGAACACTGCTGCGAAACGCATCCATCAGCCGCCCAATGGTATCCAGTTCCCGCACGCCAGCGGTTTCCGGGAAAGGGGAGTCGATATCGCCGTCCAGCAAGCGTTGCAGCGCCTGCGTTTGTTCGGCTAGTGGGCGAGTGACTGAACGATAAACCACACGCCAGAGGATCAGAATCAGTGCGCAAAGTGAAACTATTCCCAGCAATAACAGGCTGTATTGCCCGCGTGTACTGGCTTTTTCCAGATGCGCCAGTCCGTGCTGATTACGCAGCTCAATGGTGTCGACCAGCTGACTGACTTCGCTACTAAACTGCGCGAACTGGGCGATGTTATTTTGGGTGAGAGTTTGCAGGCGATTGCTGATTTCACTGTCCTGCTGATACAGCGCCAGCAAATCGCTATATTGGCTAACGGTAGTTAACGTTGTTGCGACCTGAGCACGAACTCCCGGATCTTCAATGCGTATTTGCCGACGTTGCAGAATTTTCACCGCATTATTGAGCTGCTTTTCCAGCGTTGGCGCATTTTTCTGGATCTGTTCCAGCCCCAGATTCATCACCATTTGCTGCACCCGCAGAGCACTAAGGCGCAGTTCATTCATCTGGTTAACATACTCAAGATCGATATCAATCAGCCGATCGAGTGCACTTTCAGCAGCCTGACGCTGATGTTGTTCGATCAAATCGTAAATCCCGGCCTGGGTAGCTCCGGCGGAGGTGGCCGCATTATTCGCCTGACCTTGCGCCAGGCGTGCGATTTTATCGGCGGCGGCGACTATCTGCTGACTGAGTCGCTGTTGTTGCTGGCGCAGTTGCAAACGCTGCCCCACCAGCTTCCCTTGTTGACGTAACGAACGGGAAATCTCCTGCTCCTGTTGTTCAATAGCGGTGGTATCAAAACCTTGTTCCCGTAACGCTTGCAGCAACGCATTAATCTTCAGGCTTTGTGCGGTGAGCATTCGCCCCTGCGCCTGCCACATCTTTTCGTTATCGGCACTGGTCAGGTTCTGCGCGGCGAAAAGTTCCCAGGCGCTGGCTTCGCTCAACTGGCGCGCCATATTCATGGTAGGAATCAATGCCTGAGTGTTGTCTTTTTCCACCTGGCTGATAAAGCGCAGGTTGTACCATCCCACCAGGGTACTGGTCAGGGTTAACAGCGCCATCAGGGCAAAGCCCATCCAGAGTCTTCGGGTCAGGGTTAAATTCACGGTCGGTGCACTTAAGGTGAAAAAGGTTGAGTCGCAAAGCGGAATGCATCTAGCATAAAGCCTTATTATTGATGAGGCTATCATGCGCGTACTGCTATTTTTACTTCTTTCCCTTTTCATGTTATCGGCATTTTCGGTTGATAACCTGTTGCGCTGGCATGATGCGCAGCATTTCACGGTGCAAGCCTCTATGCCGCTTAAAGCCAAACGCGTATGGAAACTGTGCGCGCTTTATCCCAGCCTGAAAGATTCATACTGGTTATCGTTGAACTATGGTATGCAGGAGGCTGCCCGCCGCTACGGTGTGGATTTAAAAGTGCTGGAGGCAGGCGGCTACAGCCAGTTGGCTACCCAGCAAGCACAAATCGACCAGTGTAAAGAGTGGGGCGCAGAGGCCATTTTGCTCGGTAGTAGCACGACGTCATTTCCCGATCTGCAAAAGCAGGTAGCAAGTCTGCCGGTGATCGAACTGGTAAATGCTATTGATGCTCCCCAGGTGAAAAGCCGCGTTGGTGTGCCCTGGTTTCAGATGGGCTATCAACCAGGACGATATCTGGTGCAATGGGCGCACGGTAAACCACTGAACGTGCTGTTGATGCCCGGACCCGATAACGCCGGGGGCAGTAAGGAGATGGTCGAGGGTTTTCGCGCAGCCATTGCCGGAAGCCCGGTGCGTATTGTTGATATTGCGCTTGGTGATAACGATATTGAAATCCAGCGTAACCTGTTGCAGGAGATGCTGGAGCGCCATCCAGAAATCGACGTCGTTGCCGGAACGGCCATTGCGGCAGAGGCGGCTATGGGTGAAGGGCGCAACCTGAAAACGCCGCTTACCGTGGTGTCGTTTTATCTTTCACATCAGGTGTATCGCGGGCTGAAGCGGGGAAGAGTGATTATGGCTGCCAGCGATCAAATGGTCTGGCAGGGGGAACTGGCGGTTGAGCAGGCCATCAGGCAATTACAGGGGCAATCGGTGTCTGATAATGTCAGCCCACCGATTTTAGTTCTGACGCCGAAAAATGCCGACCGTGAACATATCCGCCGCTCGCTGTCGCCAGGGGGATTTCGTCCGGTCTATTTTTATCAGCACACATCAGCGGCTAAGAAATAACCTTCGCCATGTTGCGTCACCAGTAAATCCGCGCTGAGTTTATGGCGTAAACGACGAATTAACACATCGACGGTGCGCAGGTCAGGGTTTTCCACCCGACGCGCAGAAAGCATACGCAGCAGACGTTCACGGCTGAGAATTTCGCCCGGATTCGTCACAAATGCCACCAACATTTCATACTCTGCGCGGGTCAGTTTAATCGGCTCGCCATCCCGCTCCAGCGTATGGCGCGACACATTCAGGCAATAACCGGCAAAGCGATAGCAGTTGTCCTGAGTGTGCGGTTGAGCTTGTCGCGCGAGGTCGATTCGCCAGAGCAGATTTTTTACCCGTACTACCAGTTCGCGCAGTTCCAGCGGTTTGGTGACGTAATCGTCTGCGCCCATTTCCAGCCCAACAATACGGTCAATTCGATCGCTGCGTCCGGTAACCAGAATAATCCCCACCGTTGAGCGTTCTCGCAGGGCGCGGGTTAACATCAGGCCATTTTCATCGGGTAAGTTGATATCCAGCAGAATCAAATCCACTGGCTGATTCTGCATAATTTCCCGCAGTCCGGCACCGCTCGCCGTAACGGAAACGGTATACCCCTCCTGAGTGAAGTAGGTTTGTAATCGCGCCTGGGTAACCGGCTCATCTTCAACAATAACAATATGATGTGGCATCAGAGGGTTTTACTCATTCTGTTCATATCTGTTCATATTCTGCCGTAAGCCGTTCATCCTGACCAGTGCCGCTGTTCATATTTGCTCATTAAGATCGCTTCACTAAACCATAATTTTACAGGGGCTATTATGCGGAAACTCTGGAACGCGCTACGCCGACCCAGTGCTCGTTGGTCGGTACTGGCGCTGGTCGCTACTGGGATTGTGATTGGCATTGCGCTGATTGTATTGCCACACGTTGGGATCAAAGTCACCAGCACAACCGAATTTTGTGTCAGTTGCCACAGTATGCAACCGGTGTATGAAGAATATAAACAGTCGGTGCATTTCCAGAACGCCTCCGGCGTGCGAGCTGAATGCCATGACTGTCATATCCCGCCGGATATTCCAGGCATGGTGAAGCGCAAACTGGAAGCGAGCAACGATATCTACCAGACCTTTATTGCCCACTCCATTGATACACCTGAAAAATTCGAAGCCAAACGCGCGGAACTTGCCGAGCGTGAGTGGGCGCGAATGAAAGAAAACAACTCGGCAACCTGCCGCTCCTGCCATAACTACGATGCGATGGATCATGCGAAGCAGCATCCGGAAGCGGCACGTCAGATGAAGGTGGCAGCGAAAGATAATCAATCCTGCATCGACTGTCATAAAGGTATTGCCCACCAGTTACCGGATATGAGTAGCGGCTTCCGTAAGCAGTTCGATGAGTTGCGCGCCAGTGCTAATGACAGTGGTGACACGCTGTACTCTATTGATATTAAGCCGATTTATGCGGCGAAAGGCGATAAAGAAGCCTCTGGTTCTCTGCTGCCTGCTTCGGAAGTGAAAGTCCTTAAACGTGACGGCGACTGGCTGCAAATTGAAATTACCGGCTGGACGGAAAGCGCCGGACGTCAGCGTGTACTCACCCAATTGCCAGGTAAACGCATCTTTGTTGCCTCGATTCGTGGTGATGTGCAGCAGCAGGTGAAAACGCTGGAGAAAACCACCGTAGCCGACACCAATACCGAGTGGAGCAAGTTACAGGCCACCGCGTGGATGAAGAAAGGCGACATGGTGAACGATATCAAACCGATCTGGGCTTATGCGGATTCGCTGTACAACGGCACCTGTAACCAGTGCCACGGCGCACCGGAAATATCCCACTTTGACGCTAACGGTTGGATCGGCACGCTCAACGGCATGATTGGCTTTACCAGCCTCGATAAACGTGAAGAACGCACCTTGTTGAAATATCTGCAAATGAATGCGTCTGACACCGCAGGTAAGGCTCACGGCGATAAGAAGGAAGAAAAATAATGAACAATAACGATCTCTTTCAGGCATCACGTCGGCGTTTTCTGGCACAACTCGGCGGCTTAACCGTCGCCGGGATGCTGGGGACGTCATTGTTAACGCCGCGCCGTGCGACTGCGGCGCAAGCGGCGACTGAGGCTGTCATCTCGAAAGAGGGTATTCTTACCGGGTCGCACTGGGGGGCTATCCGCGCGACGGTGAAGGATGGTCGCTTTGTGGCAGCAAAACCGTTCGAACTGGATAAATATCCGTCGAAAATGATCGCCGGATTGCCGGATCATGTACACAACGCGGCGCGTATTCGTTACCCGATGGTACGCGTGGACTGGCTGCGTAAGCGCCATCTGAGCGACACCTCCCAGCGCGGTGATAACCGTTTTGTGCGCGTGAGCTGGGATGAAGCCCTCGACATGTTCTATGAAGAACTGGAACGCGTACAGAAAACTCACGGGCCGAGTGCCTTGCTGACCGCCAGTGGTTGGCAATCGACGGGGATGTTCCATAACGCTTCGGGGATGCTGGCGAAAGCTATTGCCTTACATGGTAATAGCGTGGGTACGGGCGGAGATTACTCCACCGGTGCTGCGCAGGTGATCCTGCCGCGCGTGGTCGGCTCAATGGAAGTGTATGAACAGCAGACCTCCTGGCCGCTGGTATTGCAAAACAGCAAAACCATTGTGCTGTGGGGCTCCGATTTGCTGAAAAACCAGCAAGCGAACTGGTGGTGCCCGGATCACGATGTTTATGAATATTACGAGCAGCTAAAAGCGAAAGTCGCTGCCGGTGAAGTTGTGGTCATCAGCATCGATCCGGTTGTCACATCCACCCATGAGTATCTGGGGCGCGAGCATGTGAAGCACATTGCGGTTAACCCGCAAACTGACGTGCCGCTGCAACTGGCGCTGGCACATACGCTGTACAGTGAAAACCTGTACGACAAAAACTTCCTCGCTAACTACTGTGTGGGTTTTGAGCAGTTCCTGCCGTATCTGCTGGGTGAGAAAGACGGTCAGCCGAAAGATGCCGCATGGGCTGAAAAACTGACCGGCATTGATGCCGAAACCATTCGTGGGCTGGCGCGGCAGATGGCGGCGAACAGAACGCAAATTATTGCTGGCTGGTGCGTGCAGCGTATGCAGCACGGTGAACAGTGGGCGTGGATGATTGTCGTTCTGGCGGCGATGCTGGGGCAAATTGGCCTGCCAGGTGGTGGCTTTGGTTTTGGCTGGCACTATAACGGCGCAGGCACGCCGGGGCGTAAAGGCGTTATTCTGAGTGGTTTCTCCGGCTCTACGTCGATTCCGCCTGTTCACGACAACAGTGACTACAAAGGCTACAGCAGCACCATTCCGATTGCCCGTTTTATCGATGCGATCCTCGAACCGGGGAAAGTGATCAACTGGAACGGTAAATCGGTAAAACTGCCGCCGCTGAAAATGTGTATTTTTGCCGGAACTAACCCGTTCCATCGCCATCAGCAGATCAACCGCATTATTGAAGGCTGGCGCAAGCTGGAAACGGTTATCGCCATAGATAACCAGTGGACCTCAACCTGCCGCTTTGCCGACATCGTGCTGCCTGCGACCACGCAGTTTGAGCGTAACGATCTCGACCAGTACGGCAACCACTCCAACCGTGGCATTATCGCCATGAAACAGGTCGTGCCGCCGCAGTTCGAGGCGCGCAACGACTTTGATATTTTCCGCGAGCTGTGCCGCCGCTTTAATCGCGAAGAAGCCTTTACCGAAGGGCTGGACGAAATGGGCTGGCTGAAACGCATCTGGCAGGAAGGTGTACAACAAGGCAAAGGGCGCGGCGTTCATCTGCCAGCGTTTGATGACTTCTGGAATAACAAAGAGTACGTCGAGTTTGACCATCCGCAGATGTTTGTTCGCCACCAGGCATTCCGCGAAGATCCGGATCTCGAACCGCTGGGCACGCCGAGTGGCCTGATTGAGATCTACTCGAAAACCATCGCCGATATGAACTACGACGATTGTCAGGGGCATCCGATGTGGTTTGAGAAAATCGAACGCTCCCACGGTGGGCCTGGCTCGCAAAAGTATCCGTTGCATCTGCAATCTGTGCATCCGGATTTCCGACTTCACTCGCAGTTATGTGAGTCGGAAACGCTGCGTCAGCAATATACGGTAGCGGGTAAAGAGCCAGTGTTCATTAACCCGCAGGATGCCAGCGCGCGCGGTATTCGTAACGGTGATGTGGTACGCGTGTTTAACGCTCGCGGTCAGGTGTTGGCAGGAGCAGTAGTTTCTGACCGCTATGCGCCCGGCGTGGCGCGAATTCACGAAGGGGCATGGTACGATCCAGATAAAGGTGGCGAGCGTGGTGCGCTGTGCAAATACGGTAACCCCAACGTGTTGACCATCGACATCGGTACTTCACAGCTGGCGCAGGCGACCAGTGCGCACACTACGCTGGTAGAAATTGAGAAGTACAACGGAACAGTGGAGCAGGTAACGGCGTTTAACGGCCCCGTGGAGATGGTGGCGCAGTGCGAATATGTTCCCGCGTCGCAGGTGAAATCATGACTTCACTAACGGCGGAGCAGACGGCCTGTGTTTACGCCTGGCTGGCGCAGTTGTTCTCCCGTGAACTGGACGATGAACAACTGACGCAAATCGCCAGTGCGCAGATGTCTGAATGGTTTTCTTTGCTGAAAAGCGAACCGCCGTTAGCTGCGGCGGTGAACGAACTGGAAGCTAAAATCGCCGCATTGACGGTTCGTGACGACGCCCGTCTGGAACTCGCCGCTGACTTTTGCGGACTGTTTCTGATGACTGACAAACAAGCGGCGCTGCCTTATGCATCGGCCTACAAACAGGACGAGCAAGAGATTAAACGCTTGTTAGTTGAGGCGGGGATGGAAACCAGTGGCAATTTCAACGAACCGTCAGATCATCTGGCGATCTATCTGGAGTTGTTAAGTCATCTGCATTTTTCACTGGGAGAGGGGACTGTTCCTGCGCGAAGAATCGACTGTTTGCGGCAAAAAACGCTAACGGCACTGTGGCAATGGTTACCTGAGTTTGCTGCGCGTTGCCATCGGTATGATAGCTTTGGTTTTTACGCGGCACTAAGCCAGTTGTTGCTTGCGATAACCAATAGAGATAATGCCGATTTGTAAGCCTGATAAGACGTGTTAAGCGTCGCATCAGGCATTATGGCAGAGCCGCCGGATGCGGCGTGAACGCCTTATCCTGCCTACGGGAACAATGCCCTTCGTAGGCCTGATAAGACGCGTTAAGCGTCGCATCAGGCAACAAACTCACGGATGAGCCACAAACCGGGAAAGCCGCTGGCGCAGCAGGCGGTTTTCCTGCTTCAGGTGCGCAATATCATCCATTAACGTCAGCGCCACCGCGATCCCAGGCCAGTCCAGAGCCAGTTCATGACGCAGGCGTACTGCGCGTTGCACCACGATGGCGGCATGGTCGTCAAACACCCAGGTTGTTTCCTGGATCTCACGCGGTTCAACCACCCCCAAACCGACAATTTCATTCAACTCCTCTTCAGAGATGCCGGTATGCAGGCAAAATTCGGTAATGGTAAAAGTCACCGTAACATTAGCCATCATGCTTTCCCCCAATCTTTACGTGGATCAAAAGACGACTGGGCGTCTGCCAGTTGTTGCCACAGCGCGGTAGTGTTCTCATCCGGTTTCGGTGGCATGACGATTTTCAGCACTGCATACAGGTCGCCGGTCTGTTTTTTGCTGACCAGACCTTTGCCTTTAACGCGTAATCGTTGCCCGGCCTGACTGCCTGGCGGGATAGTCAGCAAAATGCTTTCTTTCAGTGTTGGTACAGTGACTTTTGCACCCAGTGCCGCTTCCCACGGGCTAACCGGCACCACAATTTCCAGATCCTGACCGACAATATCAAACAACGGATGCGGCGCAATATGAATCACCAGCCACAGGTCGCCATTTGGACCACCGTTTTCGCCCGGCGTCCCCTGGCCTTTCAGACGGATGCGTTGACCATTGCCGACGCCCGCCGGGATCTTCACATTCAGCGTTTTCGGGATTTCCTGTTCGATCATGCCAAAGGCGTTATAAACCGGCAGGTTATAGCTGATGGTACGCTTATGCTCAGTAAGCGTTTCTTCGAGGAATACCGCCACTTCGATTTCAATATCGTGGCCGCGTGTGGCGGGGCGTTGACGGCTCTGGCGGGCATGCTGACCGAAAATTGACGAGAAGATATCGTCAAAATCTTCGGCGTTAAAACTCTGACCGTCGCCATGCTGGAACTGACGGCTAAATTGCGGATCGTTGCGATGTTGCCACATCTGATCATACTCAGCGCGACGTTGTTCATCACTTAACACTTCCCAGGCTTCAGCGACCTCTTTGAAGCGGGCTTCGGCATCCGGTTCTTTGCTGACATCAGGATGGTATTTGCGGGCCAGTCGACGATAGGCGGTCTTGATTGTCTTGAGATCGTCCGTCGGTTTCACGCCCATGATGGCGTAATAATCCTTTAATTCCATAGCGTTATCTCGCGTAAATCAATACAGACAAAGGGAAACCCCTGACAAGGTATCAGTGTTAAGTGTAGGGGAAATCAGAAAAAATCGTAGGCCAGAGACAACAACATAACTAAAAATGATATTTTCAGCCTGAATGTTGGCAGGTGAAAGAGGGGATGTTTAACCTTCAGGGATGCCCCATGACTATCTTGCCAGGGGGCAGAAAATGGGTACTTATCCCGCTTTTACCGCAGTGACCATCACTTCAACCAGAATCTCCGGGCGGGCCATCTCCGCTTGTACGGCAGCACGTGCCGGGCTATATCCTTCTGGCATCCAGCTAACCCATACGTCGTTGAACTCGGCAAAATCGCGGCTGATATCTTTTAACCATATCTGAGCAGACAAGAGATGAAATTTATCACTGCCAGCTTTAGCAAGTAATGCGTCGATTTTCTCCAGCACTTCGCGCGTTTGTTGCGCGATGGACGGAGTATTGCTCTTCGGTGTCTGACCGGAGAGAAAAACAAGATTGCCATATTCTACACTGGCGGCAAGACGCGGTTGTGGGTTATTACGTTTGATATTCAAGCTGATTGGCTCCATGTCAGTCCATCAAGTGAAATTGCAGGATCTTCGCCCGACAGCAGAGCGCCTAACACCACGGCACTACCCGCCGCCAGCGTAAAGCCCAGACTGCCCTGACCAAGATTCATCCATAGATTTTGATACTTCGCCCGTCCTAATAGTGGCGGACCCGCAGGGGTGGATGGACGCATACCCGTCCATAATTCGGCCTCATCGATACCTTGCAGTTGCGGAAAACTGGCAGCTACGATCTGTTTTAAGGCGCCAATGCGTTCAGAGCGCAGTTCAGTACCGTCATAGCCAATATCGACCATGGCGGCGATGCGCAACCGGTCACCGAGCCGGGCATAGACAATTTTATGACCATAGTCGGTGACACTGATTTGTGGTGCGATCCCCATTTTTTGTGGGAAGGGGAGCGTCAGACTGTAGCCTTTCAGACCACAGAGCGGTACGTGAGTCCCGGTTCCGGCAAGCAAATGCGTGCTGCCATTACCGGCGGCAACGACATAATCATCCGCAACCAGCGTTCCAGTGCGGGTGGTAATAGACTCAATGCGCTCACCTTTTTTATTCAACTGCAAAACTTCGCAATCGGTCTGTAGCGAAAAATTCGCACTGGCATTAAGTTTGGCAAGTAATGCCTGACAGAACTTATAGCAGTCCGCCGTTTCATCGCCGGGGGAGTAAATACCACCGCACAGGGAATGACCAATATGTTTTAGTGCTGGTTCAAGATGAACACACTCTTCGCGTGATAAAGCCTGTTGAAATTGCGGATCAATGCCTTTTGCTGCTTTGGCTAAATCTTGCTGGCGGCGATGAATAATCAGTTTGCCAGAACGGCGCCAGTGAAAATCATCAAGATTATCCTCCAGCAGCCACTCTTCCATGACCTGACGACTTAACAGTGATAAGCGTAAAATATGGTCGCCATTGAGTTTATTTGTCCGGCTATTACAGGACATTAAAAACGCCAGCAACCAGCGCCACTGGCTAAATGACATGCGCAAACGCATATTCAGAGGGGAGTCACTTTTCCCCATCCACTTAAGCCCCTGCATCGGTACGCCTTTATCCGCCAGAGGAGCAACGTAGCGATAGCTGAGTTGCCCGCCATTAGCGAAACTGGTGGCGATACCTGCCTGACCGTTGCGTTCTAACAATTGCACCTGATGGCCCTGTTTTACCAGAACCCATGCTGTCGCCAGACCAATTACCCCGCCGCCAATAACTACAATGCGTTTTTTCATCACCTGAGATATCCACCGCTAATAAATGCGTTGGGGATATGTCAAAACATTTAGGCCTGAGGAGCAATTGACTTTTTATTTTCAGGGTATAACTCAAGGTTAATGGCTCGCAGTTGCTGACGTAATTGCTGACAGAGGAAATCGACAAATTTTTGTGTAATAGGGCTAAGCGAAACATCGGCACGGCGTAGTAAGCAAAGATCAATTTTTATTGGTGGTTCGATGGAGTGAATTGTCTCTGCCGGGAGGTTATGACGGGCAGAGAAAATATCGGTAATACTGCATCCCATTCCTCGTTTTACAAATTCAGTCGCCATGTAATATGTCTGGACATTCAGGCGCGTCGTCAAAAAATCACGCCGTTTGGCTATTGCATCGGAAAGGGAATAGGGGCCGGGAGAAATCCAGCGTTGTTGGTCAATCTTGTCTATTTCTACCGCGCCCTGTCGATAGTCCCGGTCGATATAAACCAGTGGAACTTCGGCTATCAGCGTCGTCATAATCTCCCCCTGTTGAATCGGCTGTAGCGTCAGAGCCAGATCAATCTCACGCAGATCAAGCTTTTTAACCAACGTTTCGGTGTGCTCTGTCGTCAGTGTCATTACCAGATTCGCATTCTGCTGGTAAAACGCGGTGACTATTTCTGGCACCAGACTTAACCCCAGACTTGGCAGGCATCCCAGGGCTATTTTGGCTCGCGGATCTCGCGTCAGGTTATCGGCCAGCAGTCGCAGGTTATCGAGTTCGTGATAAATCGACTGCGCTTTTTCAAAAAGTGTGATCGCTTCGCTGGTTGGAAGAAGCTTGCCACGAACTCGCTGAAAGAGCTGAAAACCGAGTTTTTGTTCAGCGTTTTTTAACGCTTTACTGGCGGCCGGCTGGGAAATATTCAGCGATTCCGCAGCCCGGGAAAGTGTCCCGCATGTCATCACGGCATAGAAGATTTCCAGGTGGCGCAGTTTCATTAAGAGTTAACCCAGAGTTATAGACGATAGATAAAAAGTCATTTCATGGTAGCACCAAGTTAACATAAATTTAATCTGTAACGCCTGTTCTGGTAACAATGCGTTATTTGCCCACCTAAAGGGGTTAATTACGAACTCAGAATAATACCTGTAGTACCCGGACAAACCCTCAGTGCATTTTGCTAACAATAATAACGAGGGGGGATATTTTCTGAGCTGTCCAAATACATCGGCTGATATTGAAAGTCGATTCGATGGGGTTAAGGAGTTATATGAGTGACTCAATGCTCGCTGGTGGTTCGCTAACCAGACAAAATATCACCAAAAAGAATGTCATTATTGGTTTACTGTTGGTTGTTTTTTTACTGACAGCGTTCTGGTGTCAGGGGCGTCCAGGTAATGAACTCGGACTGCTTGGTTTTACACCGCTGGTAGCGTTAGCGGTGCTCTCGTTGATAGGCGTCGATATTGTTCTGGCAGTTATTTCATCGATTATTATTGCGATGATAATGACCTCCACCGGCTTACCAGAAATGGGCACCATGCTGGCAAAATCGACGGGATCGTTTATCGCCACTGTAGGTCTGATCATCATGCTTGGTGCCGGTGTCGGGGAAGTGGCAACACGTACCGGAGCCGCCGTTGAACTGGTCAAATTTGTGGTACATCGTATCGGGCTTTCCAGCCAGACGCGGGTCAAATTTGGCATCGTTGTATCTTCCATTCTCATCTGTGGCGCGCTGGGCACTATGGCAGGCGGTAATGCCATTATTGTCGCGGTGATTATTCCTGTGGCGGCGGCAGTACGGCTGACACCGCCTACGGTGGCTGCACTGATGATGACGGCGGGGTCAGTGGGATTGTTTACCGGGCCATTTACCCCCAGTACCGTGACGATTTTACAACTCGGCGGCCTGACTTATCCGCAATACCTGATGTACGTTGGATTACCAATGAGCGCCGTGACGTTATTCGCTGGCTGGATCATGGCCGGGCGAATTCAGAAGATGACGGAAGGAAAATTACACTACGAAGTGGATCTCTCTGAGAAAACTCAGGAAGAAGAGGAACCCGCCCGCGTTCGCCGTCGCAAGCTCAGCGCGCTGGCATTTGCCGCAACCATTATTGTTATGGCGGTTATCGGTGTAGTGATAAAAGCAGGTTTTAGTTTTGCCATTATCGTGATGTTACTGGTGGCTTTGTTCACTGGACTGGTGGGAGGATTAAGCCCTGCCGGGATACTGCAGGCGCTGTATAAAGGGTGTGGCAGACTGGTGTGGATGTTTCTGCTCTACTGGCTGTATAACCCGATTCTGGAACTTATGGATAGCCTGCAGGCGTATCAGGGATTGCTCGAATACACCCAACCACTGTTAACCGGGATATCACCGGCATGGCTTTGCTTCTGTATTTTTGCTTTTAACATTATCGGTCATGTGCCAGGCGCCGCTGTTGCTCAGATGACCTTTACGCACAAAATATTTGGTCCAATGTTGATGGCTGCGGGAGTGCCGCCACAGGGGACAACGGCGGTATTGTTAGCCTCATCGCAAGTGGACTGGTTTGGGCCTTTCCCTTCATCGGATATGTTTGGTCAAATGGGGCTGGCACAATCAACTCACCTGAAATATATGCTTTATAACGGTTGGACCATTGTCATTGCCAATATCATTCTTTTTGCCGTGCTGTTTCAGGTATTAGTTTAACGATACAAACCAGGCGATAGCGCACTGTTCGCTATCGCCTGGTGCTCTGCAAGTTTCCCGCCTCGTTATCTGCTAATTTGCGAACCTGTTCCCGGAAAAAAGTCATATTTCTGTCACACTCTTTAATCATTGATAACAAAAGAGGTGTGAGGAATGAAAAAAACGCTAATCGCCGCAGCCGTGGCAGGGATGGCTTTGCTTTCTTCAAATGCTCAGGCACAGACTGTACCGGAAGGCTATCAGCTACAGCAAGTGCTGATGATGAGTCGCCATAACTTACGTGCGCCGCTGGCAAATAATGGCAGCGTGCTTGAGCAGTCGACGCCGAATAAATGGCCGGAATGGGATGTTCCTGGCGGGCAGCTCACCACTAAAGGTGGCGTGCTGGAAGTGTATATGGGTCATTACATGCGTGAGTGGCTGGCAGAGCAGGGGATGGTAAAGTCGGGTGAATGCCCGCCGCCGGACACCGTTTATGCCTACGCAAACAGCCTGCAACGTACCGTCGCTACCGCGCAGTTCTTTATTACTGGTGCATTCCCTGGATGTGATATTCCTGTTCATCACCAGGAAAAAATGGGCACCATGGACCCAACCTTTAACCCGGTAATTACCGATGATTCCGCCGCATTCAGTGAGCAGGCGGTGGCGGCAATGGAGAAAGAGTTCAGCAAACTACAACTGACGGACAGCTATCAGCTACTGGAAAAAATCGTTAACTATAAAGACTCTCCAGCCTGTAAAGAGAAGCAGCAATGTTCGCTGGTGGATGGCAAAAATACTTTTAGTGCGAAGTATCAACAAGAGCCGGGCGTTTCCGGGCCATTGAAAGTCGGCAATTCGCTGGTAGATGCGTTTACTTTGCAATACTACGAAGGTTTCCCGATGGATCAGGTGGCGTGGGGGGAAATTAAATCTGACCAACAGTGGAAGGTGTTGTCGAAGCTGAAAAACGGCTACCAGGACAGCTTGTTTACCTCACCGGAAGTAGCGCGCAATGTTGCGAAACCGCTGGTCAGTTATATCGACAAAGCCCTGGTCACCGATCGCGCCAGCGCACCGAAAATCACTGTGTTGGTAGGGCATGACTCTAATATTGCCTCGCTGCTCACCGCGCTGGATTTTAAACCCTATCAGTTGCATGACCAGAACGAACGCACGCCAATTGGCGGCAAAATCGTTTTCCAGCGTTGGCATGACAGCAAAGCCAATCGTGATTTGATGAAAATCGAGTATGTATACCAGAGCGCGGAACAGTTACGTAATGCCGATGCGTTAACGTTGCAGGCTCCGGCTCAGCGGGTGACGCTGGAATTAAGCGGTTGCCCGATAGATGCTAATGGTTTTTGTCCGATGGATAAGTTTGATAGCGTGTTGAATGAAGCGGTGAAATAACAGAAAACTCCCCCGTCAGCTGCGGGGGAGTCACTGGTTAAACGTTTTTACGTTCGATGGTCTGTTCGCCCCAAAAAAGCGAATCTTTATCGGTTTTGGCAAAGGCTTTGACTAACACTTCATCGCTACCTTCTTCCCAAATTTTTTCCGCCATTTTCTCATCGTACCCGGCGACTTCAAAAATGGCCTCGGCTATTTCCGGTGACGTGTTGCGCAGAGATGCCCATTCACCCACGTGATGAGCTTTCGCTTCTTGAGTTGGCATGTGTATCCTCCTGTTGAAGATTAGCCATTAAGTTTGACTGCCAGACCAGCAACATATTCCCCCTGGTAACGTGCGATAGACAACTCTTCCTGACTGGGCTGGCGCGAACCGTCACCGCCTGCAATGGTGGTCGCGCCATAAGGCGTTCCGCCGCGAACCTGCGAGACGTCAAATAACTCTTGTGCTGCGTAGCCAATAGGGACAATCACCATGCCGTGATGTGCAAGGGTCGTCCAGGTTGAAGTGATAGTCTGTTCCTGACCGCCGCCGGTGCCGGTCGAACTAAAGACGCTTGCCAGTTTGCCGTACAGAGCGCCGGAAGCCCACAGGCCGCCAGTCTGATCCAGGAAAGTACGCATCTGGCCTGACATATTGCCAAAACGGGTTGGTGTACCAAAAATAATCGCGTCGTAATCGGCCAGTTCTTGCGGGGTTGCAACGGGCGCAGTTTGCGTTTTACCGCCTGCTTTTTCGAATAATTGCGGCTGCATGGTTTCCGGTACACGCTTAACGACAACTTCTGCGCCATCGACTTTGCTTGCGCCTTCGGCGACAGCTCGTGCCATCGTTTCGATATGTCCGTACATGGAATAATAAAGCACCAGAACTTTAGCCATTTCTAACCACTCCTCGTGTTATCTCTATTCCGTAGCGATTCGCTACCACTCATTTAAAGATAAGACGTCCTATTCAGAGTGCAAATTTCACAACCACTTATTTGATTTATAACAATTTTCACAAGCATGTAATTTTGTCGCAAAATGATACATTTTTATCCCATAGCGTTTTTTTAATCATAAGAGCGGCTTATGGCTGATTACCGGAAATGATATCTATTCTCGCTAAGAAGCTGTTGCAGGATATTACCAAACGCAGGCTTACCCGCGTCAGTTCACTAAGCTTAGTCCCACGTAGCGAAAATATGGCACCCGCCATACGCCGCGTTAATCCTGGGCACTATGATGACGGAGGTCAGTAATGGCAAACCATCGAGGCGGTTCCGGCAATTTTGCAGAAGACCGCGAAAGAGCATCAGAAGCAGGTAAAAAAGGTGGACAGCACAGCGGGGGGAATTTCAAAAATGACCCGCAGCGCGCATCTGAAGCAGGAAAAAAAGGGGGCAAAAGCAGTCACGGCAAAAGCAACAACTAGCCGGGCTACTCCATGACCAATGCGTTTTGTCTGACGCACGTCATTACGCCACTGCCGCCGGTAATTCCGGCGGTTTTTCGTTCTGGTACTCTTCTTAATATCCTTGTGTTAATACCTTTCTCGCTCATTTCACCATTATTCATTTGTACCGTGAATGTTGATGGTCGAGGCATCGTGCTGATTTTGCTATCCTGTTGCCAATCTACAAGAGGGGAGAGCGCATGACGCAAGGCGCAGTGAAAACAACGGGTAAACGTTCGCGTGCAGTAAGCGCGAAGAAAAAAGCGATTCTTGGTGCGGCGCTGGACACTTTTTCACAATTCGGTTTTCACGGCACAAGGCTGGAACAGATCGCAGAGTTGGCGGGCGTGTCAAAAACCAATCTGCTGTATTACTTCCCGTCGAAAGAGGCGCTGTATATTGCCGTGCTGCGGCAAATTCTCGATATCTGGCTGGCACCGTTAAAAGCGTTTCGTGAAGATTTTTCCCCGCTGGCGGCGATCAAAGAGTACATCCGTCTGAAGCTGGAAGTTTCCCGTGATTATCCGCAGGCTTCGCGCCTGTTCTGTATGGAGATGCTGGCGGGCGCGCCGCTGTTAATGGATGAGCTGACGGGGGATTTGAAGGCGTTAATTGATGAGAAATCGGCGCTGATTGCCGGTTGGGTCAAAAGCGGAAAACTCGCGCCGATTGACCCGCAGCATCTGATTTTTATGATTTGGGCTTCCACCCAACATTATGCCGATTTCGCTCCCCAGGTGGAGGCGGTGACAGGCGCCACGTTGCGCGATGAGGTGTTTTTCAATCAAACGGTTGAAAACGTGCAGCGGATTATTATTGAAGGGATTCGACCACGTTAATGATTGCCGGAGGAAGTTGCAACATCCTCCGGCAAGCTCTTTAACCGATCGTCATTAAACTGGCGTTACCGCCGGCGGCAGCGGTATTCACACTCAGCGAACGTTCGATATACAGCCGTTCCAGAAGGATATTGCTTTCGCCACGGGCAAAACCCTGCACCGAAACAATCGCACCGTCACGCGCGGCAACCGCTTCACACAGTGCACGAAGCTGATCCGAATCACCGTGGAAGATCACCGCATCAAATGGTTGAGCGGTAATATTTTCCGCTTTAGCCAGTTGAATACGTTCGCTGACTGCCGATGGCAATGCCTTCACTAATTGACGATGCAGTGTGTCATCCGTCCACAGCACCCGGCTGCCAACGGCCAACACGGCGGCAAGCTGAGTTAATGCATCCTGTTCATCATCCGCAATACATAACACGCGCTCACGCGGCAGCAGTGTCCAGGTGTTGCGTTCACCCGTCGGCCCTGGCAGCAATCGCTGTGTTCCTGCCTGCGCCAGCTCACCATATTGCGCACATAACGCCTGCAATTCTGTCCGGTTTGCAGCCCATTCCCGTAGTGCATTCAGTGGCTGGATCAATGCGGCTTTCAACTGCGCATCGACCGGATACTCTGCATCCTGACGCGCGAGTGTCACCGCCAGCGCGCTTTCCGGGCGATTCGCCAGCAGACGGTAGAGATAAAGCGGACCGCCTGCTTTCGGACCTGTACCGGACAACCCTTCGCCGCCGAACGGCTGCACACCAACCACTGCGCCAACCATATTACGGTTAACATACAGGTTACCGACATGCGCCGAGCCAGTGACCTGGGCAATGGTTTCATCAATACGTGTATGAACGCCAAGCGTCAGACCATAACCGGAAGCGTTAATCTGCTCGATCAGCTCTGGGAGCTGGTTACGGTTGTAACGCACCACATGCAGCACCGGACCAAAGACCTCTTTTTGCAATTCGGCAAAGTCATCCAGTTCGATCAGCGTCGGGGCGACAAAGGTGCCGCTTTGCCATTCACGGGCATCTTCGCTGTTTTCCCGCACCGCCTGGAACACCGGACGGCCTTTGCTACGCATGGTCTGAATATGACGCTCGATATTGGCTTTCGCTTCGCTATCAATCACCGGACCGATATCGGTGGTCAGGCGACCCGGATTACCCATCCGGCATTCGGCCATTGCGCCGCGCAGCATTTTCAACGTGTGGTCGGCAATCTCATCTTGCAGGCACAGCACGCGCAGTGCCGAACAACGCTGACCTGCACTGTCGAACGCTGAGGCCAGCACATCTATGACAACTTGTTCAGTCAGAGCGGAGGAATCGACAATCATCGCGTTCATACCGCCGGTTTCAGCGATGAGCGGAATAGGGCGACCCTGAGCGTCCAGGCGGCTGGCGATATTGCGTTGCAGTAACGTAGCGACTTCGGTTGATCCGGTAAACATCACCCCGCGCACGCGATCATCACCCGTCAGTTGCGCGCCCACGGTTTCACCCCGACCTGGCAGCAATTGCACCACGCCTGGCGGTACACCGGCTTCCAGTAAAATAGAGATGCCTTGCGCGGCTATCAGCGGCGTTTGTTCTGCCGGTTTTGCCAGTACGCTGTTACCTGCCGCCAGTGCGGCGGCGATCTGCCCGGTGAAAATCGCCAGCGGGAAGTTCCACGGGCTGATACACACCACTGGCCCTAATGGACGATGAGTTTCGTTAGCGAAATCGTCTCGCACCTGTCCGGCGTAGTAGTGGAGAAAATCGACAGCTTCGCGCACTTCAGCAATGGCGTTACTGAAGGTTTTCCCGGCTTCACGCACCAGAATACCAATCAGTTGCTGCATCTGGCTTTCCATCAGCACGGCAGCGCGATGCAATATCGCCGCACGTTCAGCCGGAGGAGTGGCAAACCAGATTGGCGCATTATTAACCGCATTTTCCAGTGCCTGTTCCACTTCACGCGGCGTGGCTTCACGCACATAGCCCACAATATCTTTCGGTTCCGCAGGGTTAATAACGGGTGACATCTCACCTGCCGCTACCGGCTGTTCCAGCATTGGCAAGGCCTGCCATTTTTGCAGCGCACTGTTGAGCAGGGCAGAGGAGAGCGATGCCAGACGGTGTTCGTTGGCGAGATCTAACCCTGCCGAGTTGTCGCGCCCCTGACCGTAAAGATCGCGCGGCAGCGGAATTTTCGGATGCGGTAGCCCTGTTTGCCCTTCCTGTTGTGCCATTTTTTCTACGGCAGTGACCGGATCAGCAACCAGTTCATCCAGTGGCAAAGAGGTGTCGGCAATACGGTTAACAAACGAGGTGTTGGCACCGTTTTCCAGCAGGCGACGTACCAGATACGCCAGCAGCGTTTCATGCGTACCGACCGGCGCGTAAATACGACACGGGCGGTTAAGTTTGCCGTCGGCAACTTTCCCGGTGACCTGCTCATACAGTGGTTCGCCCATGCCGTGCAGGCACTGGAACTCGTACTGACCAGGATAGTAGTTTTGACCCGCCAGTTGATAAATTGCCGCCAGCGTATGGGCGTTGTGCGTCGCGAACTGCGGGTAGATTAAATTCGGCACCGCCAGCAGCTTTTTCGCACAGGCGAGATAAGAAACGTCGGTATACACCTTGCGGGTATAAACCGGATAACCTTCAAGGCCGTCCATCTGCGCACGCTTGATTTCGCTGTCCCAGTACGCGCCTTTCACCAGGCGAATCATCAGACGGCGACGGCTGCGGGTGGCGAGATCAATCAGGTAATCAATTACCATCGGGCAGCGTTTCTGATAAGCCTGAATAACAAAACCGATGCCGTTCCAGCCTGCCAGTTCCGGCTCGAAACAGAGTTTTTCCAACAGATCGAGGGAGATCTCCAGACGATCGGCCTCTTCGGCATCGATGTTAATACCAATATCGTACTGACGCGCCAGCAGGGTGAGTGATTTCAGACGTGGGTAAAGCTCTTCCATTACCCGGTCATACTGGGCACGGCTA
Organism: Escherichia sp. 93.1518; assembly: GCF_013368915.2. Lineage (NCBI taxonomy): Bacteria > Pseudomonadati > Pseudomonadota > Gammaproteobacteria > Enterobacterales > Enterobacteriaceae > Escherichia > Escherichia sp. 93.1518. The sequence continues at coordinate 51,400 of NZ_JABWMT020000010.1, read as the reverse complement.
TAACGCGGATGCAGCGCCGACAGTTTGATTGAAATGCCCGGCCCTTCATAGATGCCACGACCGTTAGACGCTTTACCAATGGCGTGAATCGCCTGCTGATAGGACACCATATACGCCTGCGCATCTGCGGCGGTCAGCGCGGCTTCGCCGAGCATATCGTAAGAGTAACGGAAACCTTTCTCTTCCAGCTTGCGGGCATTGGCTAATGCTTCCGCGATGGTTTCGCCAGTGACAAACTGTTCGCCCATCAGGCGCATCGCCATATCCACACCTTTGCGGATCAGCGGTTCACCGCTCTTACCGATAATGCGATTTAGCGAACGGGAGAGGCTGGCTTCGTTATGGGTAGAAACCAGTTTGCCGGTAAACAGCAGCCCCCAGGTGGCGGCATTAACAAACAAAGACGGGCTACGACCAATGTGTGACTGCCAGTTACCGTTGCTGATTTTGTCGCGAATTAACGCATCACGGGTGGCTTTGTCGGGAATACGTAGCAACGCTTCCGCCAGACACATCAGCGCCACGCCTTCCTGCGATGACAGTGAAAACTCCTGCAATAATCCCTGAACCATGCCTGCGCGACCACTGGCGTTTTTTTGATTACGCAGTTTATCTGCCAGTTGATATGCCAGTTTGTGCGCCTGTTCCGCAATCGGCTGCGGCAGGCGAGCTTGTTCCAGCAGCATAGAAACCGCTTCGGTTTCCGGGCGGCGATAGGCAGCGGTGATGGCAGCACGGGAAACTGACTGCGGCAAAATTTGCTCGGCAAAGTCGAGGAATGGCTGGTGTGGTTCCTCTGCCGGAGTCGGTGCTTCATCGCTCTCATTGGCAGCGCCAGAAAGCAGCGCAGGCAGCTCCGGCAGGGTATCGCTGTTCTCCAGTTGTTCAAGATAAGAAAAAATCGCCTGCTTAATTAACCAGTGTGGCGTGCGATCGATACGTGTCGCGGCTGACTTAATACGCTCGCGCGTCGCGTCGTCCAGCTTAACCCCCATGGTGGTGGTTCCCATGCCATTACTCCTGTTGTTCTGAAAGGTGCAACTTAACGTTATTGTGAAATATCCATTATGTTGCAACTTTGTGCAACCATGTTAAATGTGACTTACGTAGCAAGCTTAAAAATGAATGAAATGTTAATAAAAGAAATCGATATGACAGGGAATAAAAAATAACGCAGACTTTTTCTCTGCGGCAGTTAACATTTTTGAAAGGTGCAACCGCAAAAAATGTGAGGGAGTGCAACCTGATGAAAAATAGTATCGCTGGGCACTAAAATTTAATGTAAATGATGTGTTAAATCGATTGTGAATAACCAACGCTTCCGGCAGGATACGGTCGCCCTGGTAAACATAAACTCTGTTACCCCGTTCCGGTGGCAGATATAACGGCAAGTTTCGACATTGCCGATAATAATTTTTTGGAGACTTTAGATGGCTATTAGCACACCGATGTTGGTGACATTTTGTGTCTATATCTTTGGCATGATATTGATTGGGTTTATCGCCTGGCGATCAACGAAAAACTTTGACGACTATATTCTGGGCGGTCGCAGCCTTGGGCCGTTTGTAACGGCATTATCGGCGGGGGCGTCGGATATGAGCGGCTGGCTATTAATGGGGCTGCCGGGCGCAGTGTTTCTTTCCGGGATTTCCGAAAGCTGGATCGCTATTGGCCTGACATTAGGCGCGTGGATTAACTGGAAACTGGTGGCCGGGCGGTTGCGTGTGCATACCGAATACAACAATAACGCCTTAACCCTGCCGGATTATTTCACCGGGCGCTTTGAAGATAAAAGCCGTATTTTGCGCATTATCTCCGCGCTGGTTATTTTGCTGTTCTTCACCATTTATTGCGCTTCGGGCATTGTGGCAGGCGCGCGTCTGTTTGAAAGCACCTTTGGCATGAGCTACGAAACGGCTCTGTGGGCAGGTGCAGCGGCGACCATCCTCTATACCTTTATTGGCGGCTTCCTCGCGGTGAGCTGGACCGATACTGTACAGGCCAGCCTGATGATTTTTGCCCTGATCCTGACGCCGGTTATTGTAATCATTAGCGTTGGTGGGTTTGGCGACTCGCTGGAAGTGATCAAACAAAAGAGCATTGAAAACGTTGATATGCTTAAAGGACTGAATTTTGTCGCCATTATCTCGCTGATGGGCTGGGGGCTGGGTTACTTCGGGCAGCCGCATATTCTGGCGCGTTTTATGGCGGCGGATTCTCACCACAGCATCGTCCATGCGCGTCGTATCAGTATGACCTGGATGATCCTCTGCCTCGCTGGGGCGGTGGCTGTCGGCTTCTTTGGGATTGCTTACTTTAATGATCATCCTGCGGTAGCAGGTGCGGTAAACCAGAACGCTGAACGCGTGTTTATCGAACTGGCGCAAATTCTGTTTAACCCGTGGATTGCCGGGATCCTGCTGTCGGCGATTCTGGCGGCGGTGATGTCAACGTTAAGCTGTCAGTTGCTGGTATGTTCCAGTGCGATTACCGAAGATCTGTACAAAGCATTTCTGCGTAAACATGCCAGCCAGAAAGAACTGGTGTGGGTAGGGCGTGTTATGGTGCTGGTGGTGGCGCTGGTGGCCATTGAGTTGGCAGCGAACCCGGAAAACCGCGTGCTGGGGCTGGTGAGCTACGCGTGGGCAGGCTTTGGCGCGGCGTTTGGTCCGGTGGTGCTGTTCTCGGTGATGTGGTCACGCATGACGCGCAACGGCGCGCTGGCGGGGATGATCATCGGTGCGCTGACGGTTATCGTCTGGAAACAGTTCGGCTGGCTGGGTCTGTACGAAATTATTCCGGGCTTTATCTTCGGCAGCATTGGGATTGTGGTGTTTAGTTTGCTGGGTAAAGCGCCGTCAGCGGCGATGCAAAAACGCTTTGCCGAAGCAGATGCGCACTATCATTCGGCGCCACCGTCACGGTTGCAGGAAGGTTAAGGGAAGGCGTTTTACCGAAAATTCCACGTCATAATGGGAAGCAGAAGAGGGCAATCAGTGATTGCCCTCTGTGTTTTCTCGCAAAAAAAATTTACATTTCCTCATCATTATCACTACATTCCGCTTGTGTATTTCTCCGCCGTAATGATAATCGCTATCACTGCGATTTACTTTTCTTTGCATAGATTGACTCAGAAAAACGTTTAAGGGTGGGTGGCATGTTTGTTCCGTTTCTCATTATGTTGCGCGAAGGACTTGAAGCCGCGCTGATTGTCAGTTTGATTGCCAGCTATCTTAAGCGTACCCAGCGAGGCCGATGGATTGGTGTGATGTGGATTGGCGTGTTGCTTGCCGCTGCGTTGTGCCTGGGGTTGGGTATCTTCATTAATGAAACCACCGGCGAATTTCCGCAAAAAGAACAGGAGCTGTTTGAAGGTATCGTGGCGGTGATCGCCGTGGTGATCCTCACCTGGATGGTTTTCTGGATGCGCAAAGTGTCGCGCAACGTCAAAGTGCAACTGGAGCAGGCGGTCGATAGCGCATTGCAGCGCGGGAATCATCACGGCTGGGCGCTGGTGATGATGGTCTTTTTTGCCGTTGCACGGGAAGGGCTGGAGTCGGTCTTTTTCCTGCTGGCGGCATTTCAGCAAGATGTCGGGATCTGGCCGCCGCTCGGTGCAATGCTTGGCCTCGCCATGGCCGTGGTGCTTGGTTTCCTGCTCTACTGGGGCGGTATTCGCCTCAATATTGGCGCATTTTTCAAATGGACCAGCCTGTTTATTCTCTTCGTCGCCGCAGGGCTGGCTGCAGGTGCCATTCGCGCATTTCATGAAGCCGGATTGTGGAACCACTTTCAGGAAATCGCCTTCGATATGAGCGCGGTGCTCTCAACTCACTCGCTGTTCGGCACGCTGATGGAAGGTATTTTTGGTTATCAGGAAGCGCCGAGCGTCAGCGAAGTCGCCGTCTGGTTTATTTATCTCATCCCGGCGCTGGTGGCGTTTGCTCTGCCGCCACGTGCAGGAACGACAGCGTCTCGCTCCGCGTAACAAATACGACGCAAACTCTTGCTTAGTTACAACATACTTTAAAGGGATAGTCTCGTCATGACCATTAACTTCCGCCGTAGCGCACTGCAATTAAGCGTGGCTGCGCTGTTCTCTTCTGCTTTTATGGCAAATGCCGCTGATGTGCCGCAGGTCAAAGTGACCGTGACGGATAAGCAGTGCGAACCAATGACTATTACGGTTAACGCCGGGAAAACGCAGTTTATCATTCAGAACCACAGTCAGAAGGCGCTGGAGTGGGAGATCCTCAAAGGCGTGATGGTGGTGGAAGAGCGGGAAAATATCGCCCCTGGTTTTAGCCAAAAAATGACGGCGAATTTACAGCCTGGTGAATACGATATGACCTGCGGTCTGCTGACTAACCCGAAAGGGAAGTTGATCGTCAAAGGCGAGGCGACGGCGGATGCGGCGCAAAGTGATGCACTGTTAAGCCTCGGCGGTGCAATCACCGCATATAAGACGTATGTCATGGCGGAAACCACGCAGCTGGTGACCGACACTAAAGCCTTTACCGACGCCATTAAAGCGGGCGATATCGAAAAAGCGAAAGCACTGTATGCGCCGACGCGCCAGCACTATGAGCGCATTGAACCGATCGCTGAACTGTTCTCCGATCTGGATGGCAGCATTGACGCCCGTGAGGATGATTACGAGCAAAAAGCTGCCGACCCAAAATTCACCGGTTTCCACCGTCTGGAAAAAGCCTTGTTTGGCGACAACACCACCAAAGGAATGGATCAGTACGCTGACCAGCTTTATACCGATGTGGTCGATTTGCATAAACGCATCAGTGAACTGGCTTTCCCACCTTCAAAAGTGGTCGGCGGCGCAGCGGGACTGATTGAGGAAGTGGCAGCCAGCAAAATTAGCGGTGAAGAAGATCGCTACAGCCACACCGATCTGTGGGATTTCCAGGCTAACGTTGAAGGCTCGCAGAAAATTGTCGATCTGCTGCGTCCACAATTGAAAAAAGCTAACCCGGAACTGTTAACAAAAGTCGATACCAACTTCAAAAAGGTCGATACCATTCTGGCGAAATACCGTACCAAAGACGGCTTTGAAACCTACGACAAATTGACTGATGCCGACCGTAACGCGCTAAAAGGCCCGATTACCGCGCTGGCGGAAGATCTGGCGCAACTTCGCGGTGTGCTGGGACTGGATTAAGCGTTATGCAGTATGAAGATGAAAACGGCGTGAATGAACCGTCACGCCGACGTTTACTGAAAGGGATTGGTGCACTGGCGCTGGCGGGAAGTTGCCCGGTGGCTCATGCACAAAAAGCGCAAAGTGCACCGGGTACGCTTTCGCCGGATGCGCGCAATGAGAAACAGCCGTTTTATGGCGAACATCAGGCGGGGATTGTGACGCCACAGCAGGCCGCAATGATGCTGGTGGCGTTTGATGTGCTTGCCAGTGATAAAGCCGATCTTGAGCGGTTGTTTCGCTTGTTGACTCAGCGTTTTGCTTTTCTGACTCAGGGCGGAATGGCACCAGAAACGCCAAATCCGCGCCTGCCGCCACTCGATTCCGGTATTCTTGGCGGCTACATTGCGCCTGATAATCTCACCATCACGTTGTCTGTTGGTCACTCGTTGTTTGATGAGCGGTTTGGCCTTGCGCCACAGATGCCGAAAAAGTTGCAGAAGATGACGCGTTTCCCCAACGACTCGCTTGATGCAGCGTTATGTCATGGAGATGTGTTGCTACAGATTTGCGCCAATACCCAGGACACGGTGATCCACGCGCTGCGCGATATCATTAAACACACGCCGGATTTGCTCAGCGTGCGCTGGAAGCGGGAAGGGTTTATTTCCGATCATGCGGCGCGTAGTAAAGGCAAAGAGACGCCGATTAATTTGCTGGGCTTTAAAGACGGCACTGCTAATCCCGACAGCCATAATGCGAAGTTGATGCAAAAAGTGGTGTGGGTCACGGCAGATCAGCAGGAACCTGCCTGGACTATCGGTGGTAGCTACCAGGCGGTGCGGTTGATTCAGTTTCGGGTGGAATTTTGGGACAGAACGCCACTGAAAGAACAGCAGATGATTTTTGGTCGTGATAAGCAAACCGGTGCTCCGCTAGGAATGCAGCACGAGCATGATGTGCCCGATTACGCCAGCGATCCTGAAGGGAAGGTGATAGCACTGGACAGCCATATCCGGCTGGCGAATCCACGCACGCCAGAGAGTGAGTCCAGCCTGATGTTGCGCCGTGGCTACAGTTATTCACTGGGCGTCACCAACTCCGGGCAACTGGATATGGGGCTACTGTTCGTTTGCTACCAACACGATCTGGAAAAGGGCTTCCTGACAGTACAAAAAAGGCTGAACGGCGAGGCGCTGGAGGAATACGTTAAACCTATCGGTGGCGGTTATTTCTTTGCGTTGCCAGGGGTGAAGGACGCGAACGATTATCTCGGAAGCGCATTATTGCGGGTTTAATGTTTTTAGGCGGATAGGCGTTACGCCGCATCCGACGTTCGTGCGCTGATGCCTGATGCGATGCTGGCGCATCTCATCAGGCCTACAATCGGTGTAGGATCGGTAGGCAGGATAAGGCGTTACGCCGCATCCGACGTTCGTGCGCTGGTGCCTGATGCGATGCTGACGCATCTTATCAGTTCTACAATCGGTGCCGGATCGGTAGGCAGGATAAGGCGTTTACGCCGCATCCGGCAAGCGCAAGGCACATTTTACCAGCACCGCGAATCCTGCTGAAAGCACACAGCTTTTTCCATCACTGTCATCACTCTGTCATCTTTCCAGTAGAAACTAATGTCATCAAAATGGTGTTTTATAGTTAAATATAAGTAAATTTATTGTTGCAATAAAGGCAAAAACTGTTGTACTTATTAAGTAACAGCGGTAGTTCCCGGCAGTGATAGTCAGTCACTATGGAGATCGCGGATGGTAACGTCCTGTACTGGACAATGTTTTGTTAAGCAACGCTTCACCACTCGCGGAGAGTTCTCCTCCGGTAGTCATCTCGTCACTCTGTATTTTTACCCACTTCCTTTCTTTATTCGTGTTACCGACGCCTTTAACGGTGCGCGTAGCCGTTTTCGGTGTTATCTCCAAAAGCAAACTATGGCTTACAAGGAAGCCAACCCTCTGATGTTCGTGCGCATAATCGCGCTGCCAACGGCGCGTGTGATGAATACAAACAACTCAAGGTGCTCTCCATGGGAAGACAAAAAGCAGTGATCAAAGCTCGTCGCGAGGCAAAACGTGTGCTGAGACGGGATTCGCGCAGCCATAAACAGCGTGAAGAAGAATCGGTCACCTCGCTTGTGCAGATGAGCGGCGTAGAAGCCATTGGCATGGCTCGCGACAGTCGCGATACCTCGCCAATCCTCGCGCGAAATGAAGCGCAATTGCACTATCTGAAGGCTATTGAGAGTAAGCAACTGATATTCGCCACGGGCGAAGCCGGGTGTGGTAAAACCTGGATCAGTGCGGCAAAAGCGGCAGAAGCCCTGATACATAAGGATGTCGACAGAATTATCGTCACCCGTCCAGTTCTGCAAGCTGATGAAGATCTTGGCTTCTTACCTGGAGATATCGCAGAAAAGTTTGCTCCTTATTTTCGTCCGGTCTACGACGTGCTGGTTCGGCGGTTGGGCGCTTCCTTTATGCAATACTGCCTGCGACCGGAGATAGGGAAGGTCGAAATCGCGCCGTTCGCCTATATGCGTGGACGTACCTTTGAAAATGCAGTCGTCATCCTTGATGAGGCGCAGAATGTGACTGCCGCGCAAATGAAAATGTTTTTAACCCGCCTCGGGGAAAACGTGACGGTTATTGTTAACGGAGATATTACACAGTGCGATTTACCTCGCGGTGTGCGCTCCGGATTAAGTGACGCGCTGGAACGTTTCGAAGAAGATGAAATGGTCGGGATTGTCCGATTTAGTAAAGAGGATTGCGTACGTTCGGCACTTTGCCAACGTACGCTACATGCCTATAGTTGAGATTTTTAATGGTACAGAGCCCTGGCGTGGAGTGCACCCCAAAAGTTGGACACTCAGCTGAGTAAGGTGCAGTCCACTTTCATAAGAGCTCTTCTCAAAATATGGCGGTGAGGGAGGGATTGACTCGCTTCACTCGCCCTGCGGGCAGCCCACTCACTGCGTTCGCGGACTGTCCAACTGGCTGTCGCCAGTTGACGAACCCCGGTCGGGGTTTCTCATCCCCCCGGTGTTGTGCAATATGCGAAAAAAAAGCCCGTACTTACGTACGGGCTCTTCTTAAAAGATGGCGGTGAGGGGGGGATTCGAACCCCCGATACGTTGCCGTATACACACTTTCCAGGCGTGCTCCTTCAGCCACTCGGACACCTCACCAAATTGTCGTTCCTGTCTTGCTGGAACGGGCGCTAATTTAGGGAAATCACGGCCTGAGGTCAACAAACTTTTTAAAAAAATAGCGCGTTTATTCAAACTTCAATCAATCTGCAACTTTAATAAGCAAAGTTTGCTTTTTTTACCACCAGCAGTGGATTTGTTATGCTGAGGAGCTTTATAGATCATAATGATAAGCGCGGGTAAATTCCGCAAAACCGCTTTCGGGAGTCAGTATGGATATCATTTTTTATCATCCTGTGTTCGATACTGCCTGGTGGATTGATGCGCTGGGTAAAGCTATTCCTCAGGCCAGAGTCAGAGCATGGAAAACCGGTGATAATCATCCTGCGGATTATGCTTTGGTCTGGCATCCGCCTGTTGAAATGCTGGCAGGTCGTGATCTTAAGGCCGTGTTCGCATTAGGTGCCGGCGTTGATTCGATTTTGAGTAAATTACAGACATACCCTGAAATGCTGAAACCGTCTATTCCACTTTTTCGCCTGGAAGATACGGGTATGGGCGAGCAAATGCAGGAATATGCTGTCAGTCAGGTGCTCCATTGGTTCAGACGTTTTGACGATTATCGAGCGCAGCAAAATGCTTCGCTTTGGCAACCTCTGCCTGAGTATCAACGGGAAGATTTTACTATCGGCATTCTGGGGGCTGGCGTATTGGGCAGTAAAGTCGCACAGAGCTTGCAGACCTGGTGTTTTCCACTGCGTTGCTGGAGCCGTAGCCATAAAAGCTGGCCCGGCGTACAAAGTTTTGCCGGAACTGAAGAGTTAGGAAAATTTTTGAGCCAATGCCGTGTATTAATTAATTTATTACCGAATACGCCTGAAACCGTCGGCATTATTAATCAACAATTATTAGAAAAGTTACCGGATGGCGCATATCTCCTCAACCTGGCGCGTGGCGTTCATGTGGTGGAAGATGACCTGCTCGCGGCGCTGGATAGCGGTAAAGTTAAAGCGGCGATGCTGGATGTTTTTAATCGTGAACCTTTACCGCCTGAAAGCCCGCTCTGGCAACATCCACGCGTGACAATAACACCACATGTCGCAGCCATTACCCGACCCGTTGAAGCAGTGGAGTACATTGCACACGCCATTACACAACTCGAAAAAGGGAAGACGGTCAGCGGACAAGTCGACCGTGTACGAGGCTACTAATAAACCATACGGATTCCTGCTATCCTTGGCGGGAATTGAATACAGGAGAGAGTTATGTATCCCGTCGACCTTCATATGCATACCGTTGCCAGTACACATGCATATAGCACATTAAGTGATTACATTGCCCAGGCCAAACAGAAAGGCATTAAACTTTTTGCGATTACCGATCATGGCCCTGATATGGAAGATGCACCGCATCACTGGCACTTTATTAATATGCGTATCTGGCCGCGAGTCGTCGATGGGGTGGGGATCCTGCGTGGCATCGAAGCCAATATCAAAAATATTGATGGTGAAATTGATTGCAGCGGCAAAATGTTTGACTCGCTGGATCTGATTATTGCTGGTTTTCATGAACCGGTTTTTGCGCCGCATGATGAAGCTACGAATACTCAGGCCATGATTGCCGCGATGGCGAGTGGGCATGTGCACGTGGTTAGCCATCCCGGAAACCCAAACGTTGTCAACCCACAATAACTAAAATTTTTATTCATCGAATCGTTTGATTGATTAGTGAGCGATTGAACGAAAAAAGATGAAAAAACTTCGAAAAAAATTTCAAAAAAGACTTGACAAAATCAAAAGGTACTGTTCCACGGGTCAAATAAAGGGAGTTTTCGGCACCCCGGTATTTGATGTGCGTGTGAGATTTTAAAACAGGTGCAGTGCAGCCCACCAGCGCGGTCGCTACGCGACTATTAACACCAGCCAATCCCTTTCCCCGCCTCGATCTTTCATCTCGTTATAAAGCGTTTTAGGCGCTCTCCTGAATGCGCAGATCAGATAAATAATTTTACGCAAATTTAATGGAGGATAACCGGATGAAAGAAGAATTAACCCTTACAGAAATTTCCCGCTTATACGGCTATACAATTAACGCCGCTAAGAAATGGCAAGAACGAGGAATGCCATTTAACACCAATACACGACGCGTACCACTCAAGGAAGGGACCGAATGGATAGCAAAAAATATCATCAGTCCACTCAGGGAAACTACTGTCAAGGAACAAATCGACGTAGAGAAATTACGCCGTGAACGTGCTTTAGCGGATGCAGCCGAACGCGAGAACCAGGAAGCAATGAATCTCCTGATTCCGGTCGGATATGTAGAACAGGAACTAGCGGAATATTGCGGGAAAGTGAAACAGACTATTTTGCAGATCGCCACAATCGACGCTTTAGAAATTCTCGAATCTGCAACCGATCAGAAAACGTTGAAGAATAAGCTAAGGGAGATCATCGAGCGTCGTTTAAATGAAGTAGGGGATATGTTCGAAAATGCAGAATTAGGTGAAGACGAGGACGAAGAAGAATTGCCATTAATGGATGAACCGGAACAAGAAGAATCAGAAGAAGACGATGAATTCGATGTGTCCTAAAAAATAGATACTAAATATATATGAAGGGTGTTGAATGGGTCAACGTCTACGGGGGATGTCCTCCCCCGCTTAACTTTTCTGATTTGAATTTTTAGAGGATGTTTGTCTAACTAGAGGCAAAATACTAATGGCTACTTTCTTAACTTATCTCGTGATCATCGTTGTTCTTTCTATCGTTTCTGCTTTCAAACTGTCTACCAATGAAAAAGAACGTTGGGAATTGTTTTTAGGCGCGTTTTGTGGAATTGCTAGTTTGTTTGCGATTGTCGAAGTAATTTCCTTTACGGTGGATTGTCTGGCGATGTTCTTATTTGATTTTAAACCGACTTCATCAATTCATGTGTTGTTAATCGCATTTTGGTTTTACTGTCTGTTTGTCGTTTTGAATCACATTTTCAAGCGTACTAAATAATAGTGTAATCTGCCTTTTCTCCTTATGGTTATTAACAGGGGATCTTCTTTGAGGATTCCCGATTAAAAGCCATAAAACACAACTCCAGTACAGTGTTTTCATAGTCAGTGATCTATACAACATAAAAACATAACAAGTATAGATTGAGTATTAATCCTCCCGCCTCGAAAGGGGCGGTTATTTTCTGGCTTTAAAGAATAATGTAGCATTATGTTCATTATAACCTCATCTTTGTTGTGCAAACCTAACCTAACTATAGGGAGTCTCTTAAATGGGACTCCCTTTTTTATGCAACAATCCGAAGTGTAGGTTTCTTGTGTTGTGTAGGTTTAGTTTCATTTCGCCATTCAGGGAATACATGATCCATCATAACCGCATTAGTCTCATCAATCAGCTTTAAGGACTTTCTCAACGCCTTATTATCAGCTTTAAGTGATTTAATCTCTGATTCCATCGCTACCATTCTTTCTTTCATTTTGGTAATTTCTAACATCAGATTACCCAGAAATTCTTTGTTTTGATTCATCATAGATTCACCCTCGATTAAGCTGCGTATGCGTAGGCGCTGTAGTTAGTGTCATAGATAGCGTCATGCAGTGCCATCTGTGCTTCTCGGATCTCGTCTTCGTTTACTTCAATATCTTCTTGTTCTTCTTCGGTATCTTCCCAAGTAGTTTTGAATTTAGCCATAAAGTTATTGCGCAGGGTTTCAAAGTTAGTAACTGGTGCGGATTCTGCTTCAACTTCAACCGGAACTACTACCGGATCAGCTTCTTTCTCGTTTTCCTGTTCTTCTTCTTCTACTTCACCGTTACCCCAGCGATAGTTAAGGAGTTCTTCCAGTTCTTCATCAATGGATTTTTCTTCAACTGCTTCAACTTCAACTACTGCTTCGAAAGTGGTTTCCTGTGCTGCCAGTTCTGCTTTCAGAGATGCGTTTTCTTCTTTCAGGGAAGCAATGCGTGCTTTCAGTGCTTCAACTTCGGAAGATTCAACCACTGCAACTTCTTCTTTAACTTCTTCAACTACTACCGGAGCAACTTCTTTCTGTGCTTCTTTTTTGCAGAAGAAGGAGGAAGTAACCTGTAACGCATGGTTGTAGAAAGAACCGCCTTTAGCGGTGTTAACAGTACCAGAAACATCCTTTACAGTGGATTCAGTAGCAACAGTACGGAAGCGTTTTGCAACTTCCTGGGTCTCTACACCGTATTCGTTACGCTTGCTCTTGTGATGCATTACAGCACGGAAGCCGGAAGCAGTTTTAACAACAGCGAGATAGTAAGTCTCATCAGCTTTAACAGCACGAGCGAAGCAATAAACGGATTCACCTTCTACCAGTGTAGGTTTAACGTGACGTTTGTCGAAACGGTTAGTGATCTGCCATTCGGCACCGTCTTTGATGCCAGCATTCTGACGCATTTCGGTCAGAGTCTTACCGGATACTACTTCAAAGGATTTGTCTTGTTTGCTTGCTTTACCTTCCATAACAGTAATGTTCAGTTTGCCGTTTGCTTTGATAAACATGTTGAAGGTAATGCGCTTAGAATTTTTCATATAAATACTCCTGAATGCTCTGTGTTTGTTTTTAATGTTTCATGCTAAAAGCCTCCTTGCGCCAACAGGGAGGCTTTTTTATTTTTAAAGCCATCATATAATTCTCAGTGAAAAGTGATTAGCAAACTTGAACGTTAATCATCACCTTGATGTCGTATTTTTTCATCAGCTTATAGAATCCGCTTCTATCAATTCCTTCCTTCTTAAAGAAATTCTCGCCGCCTCGTTCAGTATCGCCATAAAAGCGTTTAGCAATATCAACAATCATTTCACGAGTAAACTTAACAGGTCTAGCCATAAGTAGATTCCTCAAATGTGGATTAATAAGGACAATAAAAAGAGCTTTTCGCTCTTGATACTTCTATTTATAAAAATGATTTTCAAAAACCCTGTAAAACCACTGTATATCCGATCAGTGGGAGCACGAATTGCTAAAGAGAAGATTAATAATTAATCAATTCGTACATTATTCAACCGAAAAAGCACTGTATATCTAACCAGTGCTGTATGAATTAACAGTGAATCAGGAGATTTCAGAAGTGAACAATCATTTCATGCATGTATTTATACAAGAGAAATTCTTGCCTATCATCTATATGGGGATTGTTTTGAAAATTTCAACCCCCACCAGTGAGAAAAAGTATAAAATAGTTCTTGACTATTGTCAATACCCATGATCTAGGCGAGAAATGACTATCAAAATTTTTGTGTGAAAACGGCTGATCAGGATTATCAACCTTTATAACCTATTATGGCACGGAGACATTTTGATAATTCTTTTTAAATCATTAACTTACACCGATTTTCGGTGATTTTTTGGTTAAATAATATACAAGAATTTTCTATCAAAATATTTGATGAAAAACCTACACTACAAACCTACACTTTAAAGGGATTGGCCTACACTACACTAGCCAGTAAACCTACACTATAACACCATCAAACCTACACTATGAAACCTACACACCTACACTAACCCTACACTTCAATCTCGTAAGTGTATGATCTTGAAAGAGATTGCACCCCACAGACCATAGAATATAAAACTCGAACTAACGTTCTCCTTTTTGCTCGCTTTCTCTCACTACGTTCAAGAAAGATCTCGCAAAAAGAATACGGCGTAGCCGTGCGCGTAGCGCCCACCAACACCTTCTAAGACCTGCAAGTAGGATTCGAAAGGGATTGGATAGTTCGCTTCGCTCACGTTCACGCCTACGGCGTTCACTCACTTCTGAAAGGATTTTCTTAGAAAGGGATTTAATACTAGATGATTACTAACTGATTCTAGTAAACGAAGTGAGTAATAATCACTTTCTAGAAAGGTATTGGTTATCCCTTCGGGATTGCAACCTTCGGTTGCTAATACTAGTTTGATGATCATTTAATCAAAACGAAGAACTATTATATAATATTATTATAGAAGAAAATTTGTTTTGTATAATTCTTGTTCTAGTACATGAAGGATGGCTTTAGCCAGACTGAATACCAATCACTTCCAAATAGATAAAAAATTCTCGTTATAAATACTAGTGTAATTTGTTTGATTCACTTTCTTTTAGAGGATTACCACTATGATTAAGACTAACACTCCTTTCATTCTTTTAGGTTTTGATACTCGTAGCTACAACAACTTCCATATGCTAGAAGTTTTTGCTCATCGTGGTTATAACATCATTCGTCATTCCGAAGACTCCAATTTCTCAACTGCTTTCTACGCTTTAAAACGAAATGGTCGTCCTACCGTTATTGTTGATTGCTTTGATGATAAGTTCCGTTCTCAATACAACGACATTCCGGCAATTATTGTTCGTGATGACCTGCCTTTTGATGTTCGTGAATATGACGTTGATTTAGGGTCTTCCTACTCTTTAGCCGAACTGGACCAGATTATGGCTGATTACGGTAAAGAAACCGCTCAGGAAGCCCCAGAAGAAGATGAACAAGACGAAGATGACGATGACTATACACCAATCTGTTTATCTTCTCAGAATGGCTTCTACGGCTATCACGATGGCTTAGAAATGCTGTAAGTTAGGTCAACCCTTTGGCGACTTGTCAAGGGGTGTTGACAAATATTTCTGACTTTTTTATGATTATCGCACTTGACAACATTAACCAGATTTGACCTAGATTTGTAAGAGGATTGTTAAATGAAAACCTACACTCGTGAACGTGAAGAAGGAGTAATTGAAACCCGCCGTCGTCGTTATGACCGTAAGTATGGCTGGGTAACAGAAACCGTTGATGTGGAATACAAAGACGAAAGCAAACAACCGAAACGCTCACCGCTTCAAATGGCTTTAAGCCGTATGTGTGCAAACTAATAAGAATTATTTTTCTTATAAATAAAATTGTTCCGGTGGTGATGCCGGAACACGGAGGACCAAATCGCAAAACCGTTTAAGGGGAATTTTTACTATGAATACTGTTAAAACTATGACTACTAAAACTGCTTCTGTGTCTCTGGTTGTTGATAACACCAAACCGCTGACCATGTCTTCTCGTCAGATCGCGGAATTCACCGGAAAGAAACACTTTCATGTAATGCGTGATATTCGTGAAATGCTCGATTCTCTGGGTATTGATCATGCATCCAAAACTGGATTTGTTGAGAAAATCAATCACTTAGGATTCGCTGTTAAAGAACCAGTGTTTCATCTTGACGAAGAACTGACGCTGACTCTTGTCACTGGTTACGATGTTAAGCGTCGAATGATCGTTATCCAGGAATGGAAACGACTGAAAGAAGAGAATGAAAAACTGCGTCAGGAACGTTTAGCTGTTAACCCGTATGCAGACTTTGAAGAAACCGATTGGATCGAACTGGCGTTAAAGAAAACTCGCGAAAATAAAAAGCTGATTGAACTTCATGTTCGTAAATCCGTAGATAGCCATTCAATGACACGTCTGTTAGGCGCTAAAAAGGGCGCTACGAAGGTTAAAGAAGCACTGACGGCCTTACGTACTGCTGGTTACATTGAGCGCGTCTATGATGAAAATAACAAGCCGTGTGGGTATGTTGCTAATGACTCTTCTCTGTCTTTCTGCCGCATGAATGCTCACTACCAGCTTGAGTTTACTGTTGATGTGCTTCCGGTGCTGGTTGAATTGGGTGTTTTGGAAGAAGAACAAAAAGCAACTTTGAATCTTCCTAAGCCGAACAACACTATTCTGATTCAAAATAAAGCGGCTGAACGTCTCCGCCAGAATGTTGGATCACTGGAAGTCTTCGGACTGTGATAATTTTTGCCCCTGAATTTCAGGGGCTTTTTTGTATCTGTAGGTATAAAAAAAGGCCAACCCCGAAGGATTGGCCTAGAGAATCAAATTCCTGTTGCTTCTACCATTTCACCGTCAACCTGAACAAAGAATTTCAAATCAACTTTATGGAGTGATTTGTAGAATTGAGCGATTGAAATACCGTGTTCACTCAATACTTGCTCTTTTTCAGCTTTACCTTTCGGTGCTTGATAGTACGCTTTTACAATCGCTGCCAGTTGTTCACGATCAAAACGGCAAGGACGTCCGCGAGTAGCTTTAGTAGTCATAGTCATTTCTCCAAATTAAAGTGAATGTTCACCTTTATTTAGAGGATTTACATTTTATCGGAAAAAGTTCTCCATCGTCAATACTCATAAAGAACTCAACCTTAATCCCGTACTTCTTCAACCGTGAATAGTATGTACCCCGACTAATATCAACCTTGCGAAGCACTTCAAAGAAGGATTTAGGATCGTTGTAATAGTGGCTGTACTTCACGTTAGCGAGTTCTACAAACAATTCCCTTGTATCACCATATCCTTTCCTGAATGCATCATTACGATGATATGTAACCGCTAGATTATGCAATCTTCCCTGTTTCATCATTTCTCTTACTGGTATCCACTGCATCCGGTAGATTGGACCATCGTCGATTCTGTAAAACCGCTTGATGTCAAAATCAAACCAGTCTCTGACTGTCTGAAATACTGTCTGTGATGTTCTGTGCTTCTTAAAAAATGCTTTTCTGTCGCCACCATATCCGCAATCACGATAAAACTCTATTAAAATCTCTTTCGCTTCTTCGCGGCTAAATCCAGATGTGGTTATATCATTCCTTCCGTGCTTATGCTTGACTGGCAAACGGTATTCATGATCGATACAACAAGAAAAGGCTAATTCTAATTCATCTCTTTGTTGCTGATTAATTAGCATACAACCCCCTTAAATCTTAATACCCGTATTTATCAGAAAATCAACAATTTAATAAATACCTTCATATTTTGTAATGAGGGTATTTGAATGAAACTAATTTCGAACAAAACAAAACTAAAAAGAATTCTTAGAAATGCCGCAAAATATATCACTCCACCGCCTAAACTCCTTCCTTCTGAATGGTGCGAAGCGAATATGGTGCTGGTAGATGGTCCTCAAGCTGGGGATAAAGTTAAATTGCTGTCATTCCAGAAAGGCATGATTGATGCTCCTTTCCTTGAGAACAAGAAAAAGTATGTTCTGATGACCAGTGCGCAGATCGGAAAGACTACCATCCTGAACGGTATCCTGTTTAACCAGATGGCTAACGATCCATGCAATATGATTATCGGACAATCAACCGCTAAAGAAATGTCTCAATATCTCGCGGGTAAGATCCGACCGTCTATCGAAGCATGTGATGCATTAAAAGACGTGGTTACAGACAAGAATGATCGCAATGCTGTTAACAACAATAACCAGCTACAGCTAAAAACGAATCACTTCCTGTACATGGTATCGCTTACCAGTCCATCAACCCTACGTGGTAAGACCGCAAAGGTTGGATTGCTTGATGAAATCGATGCTGCTACAGCCTCAGAAGAAGGTGATCCGGTGGCACTTGCTGCTAACCGTTTAACTACCTTTGGCGATGAAGGTCGATTAGTCGTATCCAGTACCCCGACCAGTAAGCTCGGAAGCATTAACCAGCAATGGTTATCAAGTGATATGCGTATGTTTTTTGTTCCGTGTCCGCATTGCGGGGAACACCAGGTGATCGAGTGGGAAAACGTACAGTTTGAATGGCGTAACATCGATGGTAAGAACTTACCCGATCCTGATACCGCTCGTTATATTTGCCCCCATTGTAAGAACGCCTGGACCGAAGGGGAACGAATCAGGGCAGTAGCACAAGGCGAGTGGAGAGCAACCCGTGAAAGTGAAGTAGCAGGATTCTGGATCAGCCGTCTGTATTCACCTTTCAGTACGATCCGCGCTTGTGTGGTTGATTTTAGTCATGCATGGCAATCCTTTGATTTACAATCATTTTTTAACACCGTGTTAGGAAAGGTATATGATGATCAGGACACTGCCGTAGAAGCCAATGAACTGGAACAACTCAAAACAGATGTTTCTATCGAGAATATCCCTGATGACGTTATTTTCTTATGTGCGGGTACTGACCAGCAATTAGACCGCGCAGAAACTACGATCATGGGCGTGGCAAAGGATAAGATTTATATTCTGGACCATCGCAGCTTTTACGATCATAACTGTGAACGATATGAATCCCCTGTATGGGATAGATTAATCAACTTCCATAAAACCAAATTTACTACCGTGTCGGGTGATCGTGTTCCTATGCTCGCCAGCTTCCTTGATACATCGAACGGTCGATTCACTCAAGCCGGATACCGTATTTGCGGTAAGTGGAAAAATCTTCATGCTATTAAGGGTAGTTCTGCTGGTAACGCTCCGATCATTCCGGTTAAACCTACCCGCACAGGTGGTCATGAATTGCTTATGTTGGGTGTTAACGTGGGTAAAACTGCATTTCGTGAAATGTTGGCTAGGAACCTGAAAGATAATCCTCATATTGGCTTAGAAATATCAGACACCGTTCCTGATGATTACCTCGAACAGCTATTAAGTGAATCTGTCAAGCGTACTACAACTGGTGTGAGATGGGTAAAGAACCCAGGAGTTAGGAACGAGGCGCTCGACTGCGCCGTTTATGCGACGGCTGCTTCTCGCTACGTCCTTTCAAAAATGTCATGGGATAAACTCATTGCAATGAAAGACAGCTTAAACCGTGTTGTCGAAGAATCCGTAGAAGCTCCTAAATCGCAATCTAACGAGCAAATCGAAGAAACTAAGCCAATCCCACGACCACAACGTCAAAACATCGCCAGACGCCCAAATAGAGGCCGTAGCTGGGTAACATCGTTCTAATAACTCGCCGTCCTTCGGGGCGGCATCCCTAAATATTGTTAAACCAATAACAATTAAATAGGGGTAATTATGAGTTTAGAACTAATTCCCTTAGTAATTCGTAAAGGCGAAAAAATCACGCTGGCGAATGAAGAGGGTGTAACAATTCAGGTAGGAAATAATAAAGGTATCATTTATCAGGTTGATGATTCTCCGGCTAATCACGAGATTAAAACTCTCTCGTTTGATGAGGGTAAATATACCATCTTAATAACTTTGGATGAAGAACTAGTGTCAATGCAGCAATTGACTGTATTGCCCGTCTTTGCAAAACAATCCAAAAAACAGTATCTGCGGGAAACTATCGCCTTAATCGAGCAAGTTATTTTCGCCCGTTTATCTGGGGACGAAGCCGCATTATCTGCAATGACCGTGAAAGGGAATACTTTCGCCTATGAGTCATTGGGTGTTCTCCAGCAATTGAAGACTGATTATGAACGTCAGTTATCTAAAGTAATTCAAGCCGAACGACGTAAACAGGGAATTAGCCCGATTAAAAATATCAAATTACGTCTGACGCGATAAGGGGTAAATCATGTTTAATCTTTTTCGACGCAAAAAGGCGGTAGAAACTCCAGTTAAAACTAATCACCGCCAGCAACAACAAAAAATCTTTATCGACAAACAAGTAGACAAGTTCCAAAAAGAACTGAATAAACGTTCTCTGGGCTTAGTAGGTGATCGCATTGATGGATCGCTTCAACAAGACACTATCACAGGAACCTTCAATAAGGCTCTCAAATCGAACGGTAAGCGTCTTTATGATCAGGGTCGTACTCTGGCCTTAAACACTTCCGTAGGCAGTCGCTACACGCAATACATCACTGATATGGTGGTAGGTACTGGCCTAGATCCGAAACCATCTATCGTTAAATCAAACGGCAAACTTGATAGCGCACTGAATAAGCAGATCGAGAATGCTTTCTGGAAGTGGGCGCAGAATGCTAAACGCTTCTCTCGTAACGGTCGCTTTAACTTCCGTGAACTGCTGGTAATGGCTGAACGTGAGCGCGTTATGGGTGGTGAGTGCTTCATCGTTTTAACTAAAGAAAACAATGAGTTAAACGTTTCTATCCTGTCTGCTGATAAGTGCGACTGGACACTCAACCGTGAAGTAAGCAAAGACCGCGCTATCTATCAGGGAATAGAGTATGACGTAGAAACAATGCGCCCTGTTGCATACTGGTTTAGAAAAGTCAACCTACTGACTCAAACCTACACTGGTGATAACTATCGTGTCGATGCTTCGCAAGTGTGTCATTACTATCAGCCCCTGTGCGCCGAGAGTTTGCGCGGCGTGACCGACTTCCTGCCAGTGATTAAGGATATCGCACATCAAGACGCATTCCGCGAAACTGCGATCATCCAGAAA
Organism: Escherichia sp. 93.1518; assembly: GCF_013368915.2. Classification (NCBI taxonomy): domain Bacteria; kingdom Pseudomonadati; phylum Pseudomonadota; class Gammaproteobacteria; order Enterobacterales; family Enterobacteriaceae; genus Escherichia; species Escherichia sp. 93.1518. Next base: position 30,932 of record NZ_JABWMT020000010.1, on the reverse strand, counting down.
CGCATTGCAGCTAGTTCTATGGGCTTTATCGAACGTCCTAAAGACTCTGGCGACGATTTTGATACTGGTGAAGATGAAGAACAATATCAAGCGCCGGAAGTAGTACAGGATTTTGCACCGGGTACTATTCAGGAACTACCGGAAGGGGCAACGATTAAGTCAATTCAGGCTACCCAATCAGGTGATGATTTTAACTCCTTCAATGATGCGATGTTCACTAGCGTATCAATGGGCTTAGGCGTGTTTAAACAGGGCTTGACTGGTGATACTAGCCAGATTAACTACTCAGCCGCACGTTTTGGTGAATTAACCCAACGCACACGAGTTAAAGCACTGCAAAACAAATTAATTGAAACAGTGGTATTGCCAATTTTCGAAGCGTATCTGCGTCATTATTCCGCGCGTGGTATTGTTCCGATTCGTATTACTGCAATTCCGCATATTATCGATAACACTACTATTATTCGTCCGCGTTTTGAATCCGTCGATCCAATTAAAGACGTAAACGCCGAGATTGCTTTAATTGATAAAGGACTTAAATCACGTACTGCTGTTATTCTTGAACGTGGTGATGATCCTGAAAAAGTATTCTCAGAGATTCAAGCCGAAAAGAGCGCACTAAATATTATCGTTAATGGCGAGAGCAAGGATAACCCTTCTCAAGCCGATCCCCAATAACCAACGGGGGCGCAATGCCCCCAATTAATTAAAGGTGATTAAATGCTTAAATTTCGCCGCGATCTTAACGGTTACGGTGGGGTTATTAATGAAGGGCATAATGATCAATACGAATTTGAAATTGCTTTCTCCAGTGAACAGCCTTATCAGCGCCAATTCTGGGATGAGCAAAATCAAGAAATGGTGGTATTAGATGAAATTCTGGTACATACACCGGAAGCGGTTGATCTGTCTCGCCTGAATAATAACGCTCCGTTGCTGTTCAATCATAATTTCGATAATCATTTAGGTGTAGTCTGCGACGCTCGAATCGATGCGGATAACGTAGGCCGTGCTCTGGTTAAATTCTCTAAGCATGGCACTTTGGCTAATGATGTTCGTAATAAAGTCATTGAAGGTACGATGGAAAAAATTTCTGTCGGCTATGACATTAAAGAATATCACATCGATTACGCTAAAGGACAATTGATTGTTACTAAGTGGGCACCCTTTGAAATTTCATTTGTGACAGTTCCTGCTGACGATTCGGTCGGTTTAAATCGCTCTCTAAATACTATCACAGTTAATTTGGAGGCGAAACGCGATATGACTAAAGAACAAATCGAACAAGTTAAAGACGAAGAAGAAAAAGAAGTCGCTCAGGTTGAAGAAACTCCGGTAGAAGAAAATAAAGAATCGGAAGTTGAAGAAACTCAAGAGCGCCAAGTTGAAGAGAATGAAGAAAATGAAAATCTCGAAGACGGAAAAGACGCTGAACATCCTGAAAGTGTTGATGATGATAGTTCAACTGTTCGGGAAGCAGAAGAAATAAAAACAGAAGAACGTGAAGCCGCTCCGGTTGAAGAAGAAAAAATCGAAGAAGTGGCTGAACGTTCCGAAGAAGACGAATTAGAAATCCGCGAGATCGCGCGGGAACTAAATATTGACGACGAAGAATTAAAACGCGCATTGGCAATTAAAGACATGACGCCGGAAGCATTCCGCACTAAGGCACTAAATAACATTACCAATGCTCAACGTAATAACGAACAAATTAAGGACTCTAAAATGGAAAAAACTTTTGACCTGAACAACGTAATTCGCTCTCTGGTAGATGGTGAAGCTCTGGGTGCTAACGAAGCCGAGTTTTCTGCAATGGCTGCTACTGCAACTATGCAGCGTGGTCGTGCTGCTCGTGGTGGCTCCGTATTCGTTCCGGCTGCTGCTATGCGTGCTGCTGCTGCTGGTAACACCAAAGCCGATCTGACTGCTATCACCGACGAAAAACTGATGACTGAATCCTACATCGAAATGCTGATGCCGGAATCTGTTCTGGGTCGTCTGGGTGTGACTGTTTATAGTGGCTTGACTGCTCCGACCGCTATTCCAAAAATGACTAAATCCAGCGTTGATGCTTTCGGTTTCGTTGATGAAAACGGCGCTGCACCGGAAAGCAAAGCTGAATTTGCGAACGTGAAACTGTCTCCTAAGACGTTTGCTGGTGGGAACCCAATTTCGCGCCAGAGCATCAAAACCGTACCCGGAATTGCTACCCTGATCACTGATCACATTAACCAGGCTGTTCGCATCCGCTTGGAACAACTGATCCTGTCTGACAAAGAAAATGCTCGTGGTCCGGCTGGTCTGGTTAAACAACTGGTAGACGGTGGTCGTGTTGCTAAGAAAGCCGCTTTCAGCTACAAAGACCTGTTGAAAGAGATTGCCGCATTGACCGACGCTGGCGTTCCTGCTCAGGCGATCAAGTTTGCTATGAGCGGTGCAACTGCTGCCGAACTGGAATCTACTCTGAAATCTGATCGTGGTGACGCTCAAGGCTTCATTATGGAAAACGGCAAAATTGCTGGTTACGAAGTAGTTACTTCTGGTGTTATTCCGGCAGATCACATCGTTCTGGGTGACTTCTCCGGCATCACTATCGGTGAGTGGGGCGGTCTGGAATTGGATATGGACGACACTACCTACCGTGCACAGTCTGCTATCGTTCCGCGTATCTGGGTAGATCTGGATTATGTTGTTACTCAGCCGGAAGCTCTGAAAGTTCTCCAGATTGGTGCTGAATGAACTGACGTAGAACCTTCTGTACCTTCCCCCGAATTGGGGGAAGAAAATCTGACTCCACCACAGGAAGAAGATTCCCAGACGGTTACGGCGAAAGCCACAAAACGAGGCCGCAAGCCTAAAGAATAATAATTAGCCCTGCCTAACGGTGGGGCTTTTTTGTATGTAAATACTCCATAAAGGGGGTAACTATGTTCAAATTATCAGAATCACAATTAAATCGAATGTTTAAGAGTGCTCCTGTTTTTGTGGTGGAAGGTGGTAAATCAATTCGTGCTTACCATGAAATTACTACTACCGACGAACAAGGGGTAATGACAGAAACAGAATTCTTATTCTGTCGTGAGGGAGATTTAAAGCAAGGTGATATTGTCATTGTAGAAAATCAGCGTTTCAAAGTTCAATACATTAAGCGCAACGGTGACAATACCAGTGATTGCTTTATCACTTTAGCAGGGGGTGCTCATGCTCGCTACCGTTAATAATATGCCACGTCTTAAGATTAAACGTGCTTTACAGGATATTATCGAACAAGATCTAGGTCTGGCTTTAAACGTAGAACAAACTCAAACTGGTTTTAGCGATGACGTGGTGTGTTGGATTACCGGAATGAATGAGACTTACACTAGGGTCCGTGGTGGTAATGCAATGCAAGCTGAATGCGTTATCGAAATGCAGTTATATTCTCAGATTCATGAAACCAAAATTCATGAGGGTATTTGCCAGATAATCCAGATTCAGCCGGATAACCCACGTTTTAAAGATTTAGGCTTCTCCATTTCAGATATAACTCCAGTCGCTTCTAATACCGATTATGACGATGATTCTAGTGATGGGGGTATCGTTGGGACACTTAGCCTTAAATTTTCTTATCTAGCGCGTTTTTAAGGGGTAAAAATGAGTATTACTTATGACAATATGGATATTTTCACCGGATCGCATGTTGAATTATCCATTTCTACGAATATTGATGCTGAACCTAGTTTTTTCGATCCGTCATTCTCTACTGTAGAGAATCTGGCGTCGTTTCCTACCATCTCGTTTAGCAATGAGATTGAGACATTGGAAGAATATAATTCTGATGTTACGGCAAAATTACGCGGTGGACGTAAGATCGAAAATACAAACTTGAGTCTCTATCGTGTCATTAACGATGAACATCAAGAGCTATTAAATCAGGCTGTACTAAGCAAGCAATTGCTCCGCTTCCGAGTGTTTTATGTGATTGACACCGACCAGAATACAAGCGGTCAGACGGGCTATTATTGTGTCTACGACGCCTACGTCACTAGCGCCAAAACAAAGGGCAGTGACACAAGCGCGGTTAGTATTGAATATCGATTAGAACCAGAAGGTGGTGTGCTATTAGACGGGATCGCGACACAAGGACGCGTATTGCGTGAGGGTGATTTTGGTATCGGTGCTGGCGTTGGTGTTTTTCCTGGTGTTATCGATAGCGAATCTCTGACAGGAAACCGATTCGTAACGTATAAGGGAACCGCTAGTTCTAACCCGTTCGGTGCTGACACCACAATGATCAGCCTTCAACCTAACGAGGAAAGCGGATGGCAGCTTACTAGCTCGACGACCGGAAACCCTCGTGTTCGTGTTCGAACCATTCAGAAAAACGGTGCTACCGGATGGTTTAAAGTTTACACATCGGCTGAAAAGCCAACCGCCGCAGATGTAGGGGCAGTGTCACTAACTGCACGCGTTGATTTTGGCGAGTATTGATGAACTCGAACCCTAAATAAACCAGACGTGGGAGGTTAACGCCTCCCTTTTTTTCCGGTTTACATTGAGGTGATTCACAATGCAATCTATCCAATTTAAGCGATCTGATGTCGCGGGTAAAAAGCCGACTCCAGACGCATTAATGCAGGGGGAGATCGCCCTTAACTTAAAAGATCATGTAATCTACACAAAAGATAAAAGCAATGCTGTAGTGCAAATCTCTGTTTCTCCAGAAGCACATGCTACGCTTAATACTAAGGTCGATAATAACAAGAAAACGACCGATGCAACTATTGTAGCGAACAAGACCGAAGCGGCTAATAATCTTGCGGCAGCTAAAACGGAATTGAATAACACTATCAATACTAAAGATGCGGCAATCAATAAACGTGCTGATGGTATCAATACCGCTGTTTTGAACCTACAAAAGACCGTAGCTAATAACAAAACAGATGCAGATAATAAGATCACCGCTTTAACGACGACCGTTACATCAAATAACACCAGCATTAATAAAAAGGTTGATGCGAATAAAACACAAACCGATGCAGAGATCACCCGTTTAGATGGTCGCATTGATGATGCTGTTTTCCGTGGTGAGTTGCCGACTGATGCAAACTTAGATACGTATGGTCCGACTTCTGATTTTGTCGGTGTCTGGGGTAAATCAACTTCAACTAACGCAACCACCGCTTATAGTTTCCCAGAAGATGGCTCGGTTGGTATTTTGGAAGTTTTCACCGCTGGTAACTTTGCTGGAACTCAGCGTTATACCACACGATACGGTAATATTTTTGTTCGCAATCTTTCCGCTCGATGGAATGGTACTAATGGTCCGTGGACACCGTGGCGTAATATTCAGATGGGTACTCGTCCGCTTTCAACGTCAATTGACCTTAATGATTTTGGTGGTGTTGAGCATTTTGGGTTATGGCGAAACGGGTCTACATCAATTGCGTCGTTAGATCGAAACTTCCCAGAAGCAGGGGCAGATGGTCGAGGATTGTTAGAAGTTTTTGAAGGTGGTAGTTATTCCCGTATGCAGCGATATACTACCGTTAACGGTCGTGTGTATATCCGTACTCTCGCCGCTTCGTGGGATGCATCCGCGCCGAGATGGGAAGCATGGAAAAAGGTTGGTCTTTTTACTCCTGCTGAAATTGGCACATACAATAAAGCGGAAATTGATAAGAAAATTTCTGATTTGGATAATGCGCTAGTATCTAAACCTATTCAGCCTTTGCCGGATGTATGGATACCGTTTAATGATTCTCTGGATATGATCACCGGATTTTCTCCTAGTTACAAAAAGATTGTAATTGGCGAGGATGAAATTACTATGCCGAGTGACAAGACCGTTAAATTTAAACGCGCATCAACTGCCACTTATATCAATAAATCTGGTGTGTTTAGTGTCGCTGGAATTGATGAACCGCGATTTGAAAAAGACGGCTTATTGATTGAAGGCCAGCGAACTAACTATTTTACTAAATCTAATATCCCGTCAGAGTGGGCGGCATCCAGTAACATTGACAAAAGTTTAACGGGTGTCGATGAGTTTGGATTTACTTATGCGAAGATGAAAGTTAAACCAGCTTTAGTAGGTCAAACATCTGCCATTAACTTGCACGCATGTAGTGCATCTAAGGGATTTGATGCAAGCGGCGACGAAAAATATTCTACTATTTCTTGTCGAGTAAAAGCACCGGAAGGTATTCGAGTACGCCTTCGTTTTGAAAAATACGATGGGTCGGCATACACATTTTTAGGTGATGCTTATCTAACCCCAAGCACAATGACAATTGAAAAAACTGGTGGTGCTGCTAACCGTATAACAGCAAGTGCCATTAAAGATCCGGTCACTGGTTGGATATTCTTTGAAGCAACACTACAAGCGATTGAAGGTGAATCCCTTATTGGTGGCATGATTCAATATGCACCGAAAAAAAGTGCTGGAACCGAAGCCGAAGACTATGTTTATTTGGCTACGCCGCAATTTGAAAATGGTGGGTGTGCGTCATCTTTTATTGTTACTACAACCACACCAGCTACCCGCGCTAGTGATATGGTGACGATCCCGACCGAAAACAACATTTACAGTAAACCGCTTACATGTCTGGTTGAGGTTAATCGAAATTGGGGTGATATTCCTCCGAACGTAGCACCACGAATTTTCGATTTCTCCGGTGTTCCTCCGATTGAATCCATTACATATGCATTCAACACAACCGAGAAATATTACGGTCAGCTTTATATGCAGACTTATAAAGAATCAACTAGCACTTATGTTAGTAGTGTGTTCACTGGTCGAACTGATGTTCGTAAATTTGTTGGCGGTTTTAACGTTTATTCTAACGGTACTAAACGCGTGGTTACTAATGGTGAAGCTACCGGAACAATGAAAACTGAATGGACGGGCGTTAAGACTCGAACATTTATTCGAATTGGTGGTCAAGCTACATCGGGAACCCGTCATTTATTCGGTCATTTAAGAAATCTCCGTCTATGGCATAAAGAATTGACTGATGCACAAATGAGGGAATCAGTATAATGAAAGATTTAACTTTGAAGTTTCAAGATAAACAAGAATATAAAAAATTCTTAGAATACATCGATTGGGAAAATAACGAAACATTACAAGATCAGATCCTGATTGATGTAATTGGATATTACTTCGATGAAGTCGGCAGAAATGCCGACGATGAACCAATTTACAAGCGCCGTGATGGTTATTTTGTAAATATTAGAATCTTAGATGATAAGCTGGACGCATCACCGTTTACCGGAAATGTAGTGAACCTTGATGCTCCGCTTCATGAATGGGCTTAAGGGGTGAAAGATGGCGAGTGTAACGGTAATTCCAACCGATATTAATAATTTAAAAGCCGATATGACTACGGCTAAATCTGATATTAGCACAGCGAAAACTAATATCACCACTTTACAGAATGATGTGAAGACAGCGAAATCAGACATTAGCACGGCAAAGACTAACATCACGACATTACAAAATGATGTAAAGACCGCTAAAAGTGATATTGCCACCGCTAAAACCAATATCACTAACTTGCAAAATGACGTAGGCAAACTGAAAACAGATCAGGGAACTTTGGCGACCAAGACCTATGTTGATGGTAAACGTGAGGTTTTAGGTGATTGGGACGCGACCAAAAAAGATACAGCATTACCCGCAACTGGTACGGTATTTGGTGGTAAACATCGTTCCGTCCATAAAACGGCAGACGCAATAGACGTTTATACGGAATTCTACACCCGAAAAAACGTAGACGGCGACCAATCTCTAATGGCGCGTTTACATGTTTATGAAAAGGGTAAGGCTTGCTGGTGGGATTTTAGTACCCTGTATGGTGGGACAATGATTTTCCCCGGCACGTCCGGTTATCTGAAAATGGGTAACTGTCTCATGTCTTACGGAAACCGTAGTAGCAACTCCCTGATTAAATTTGATTATACCGATTCATTGCAAATCAAATATGCCAATCATGGGTCAACCATGACAATAAACACACAGGGAACCGCTCACGCTGGTGTTACTGCTAGTTTGTGGGGTAACTCTACCCGTCCGGTTGTTTATGAGGTTGGTGCTGATGGTGGCGCTTATATGTTCTATGCGCAGAAAAATACCGACAACACCTATATGTTAAGCGTTAATGGTGCATGTCATGCCACCGCATTTAACCAGCATTCCGACCGAGATCTGAAAGACAATATTCAGGTGATCGATAATGCAACCGACCGCATCCGTAAGATGAATGGCTATACCTACACTCTTAAAGAAAATGGCATACCTTACGCTGGTGTTATCGCGCAAGAAGCCTTAGAAGCAATCCCAGAAGTTGTAGGCTCTGCAATGAAATATCAGGATGGTGGAAGCGGGTCGAAAGGGGAAGAAGGCGAACGTTATTACACAGTAGATTATTCCGGTGTTACTGGCTTGCTTGTTCAAGTTGCCCGTGAAACTGATGATCGAGTAACGGCACTAGAAAACCGAATCGCACATTTAGAAACTCTCATCACTAAATAATAAAAGTCGGGGATGCAATATCCCCGTATAAGTTCATCTATTTTAAAGGGGTAATTATATGTCTCAGATTAATGATATTTTCACTGGTAGTCAGATTGGCATTTTCTATCATTCTGATACCAAAAATACCGATCTTGCGCACGAAGGATACGAAGAAATTAAAGAGTGTGCTGGATTCCCGGAAACTGGCGTAGAACGTAGCACAATTGAAGTAAAATCATTCTCTTCTCAGTACAACCGAAAACTTGTTGGTAAGATGAATGTTTCCGACCTGACTCTTTCCGTGAATTATATCCCGTCAGATCCAGTTCATACTAAATTGGATGCTGCCGCAGAAGCTGGTACTCGCATTCAGATTAAGGTCGAGTATTACATCGACGCTACCCGCAAAACTGGTATTCACACCGCATTTAACGGCTTTATTTCTAAAGCTACCATGCAGGGCGACGATGACTCAGTAGTCACCAAAGAATACACCTTTGTAGTTGATGGTGCTCCGGTTAAACAAGCCGTTTTCTCTGCTGAATAATAAAATTAGCCATCCTTCGGGGTGGCTTTTTTGTTTCCAATTCTAAATAAACATATCTAATTAACTTAAGAGGAAACAATAATGAATCTGAATGAAATGCTGAAAGCTCTTTCTCCGAAACGCGAATCTCTAACCATCGGTGGATTCACTTTCTATGCTCGCCCTATGTCAGTAAAAGAATTTAACGAACATGTTTTCAATACTGATAAAGAAGACCGTGATGAACGTTCTATTCTTCGTTGTATTGAAGATGAAGACGGTAAGCCAGTATTTGAATCTATGGAACAAGTTAAAGCACTGTATACTAACGTCCGCAGTGAATTAATCGGCTTAGTTGCTCAAGCGTCCTTGATGCAAGATCCGGCAGTAATTGAAAGCGAGGTAAAGTAAACCCGCTTCTGAATTTCTATTTTCGGCAAATGATGCGATCGGGGCTTAGTAAAGATGAAATGGATAATATGCCAATCACTTTGTTTTGGAAATTATACATTTTCGACACCTACTTAGAACCACAAAGCCCCGCGTTTCAAGATATGCAGAATGCAATGTTGCAATATTCCATGTATATGACATCGCAAGGAATGACACGCGAAACTGCAAAGAAACTCAAGCCTAGCCAATTCCAATTAATTAGAGAAGAAAAACTCTTTAAAACTAAAGAAGAACTGGAAGAACTTGCACGCAAGAAAGAAGAAGAACGTAAAGCTGCAACATTGAGCATGTTCGATCCATCTTTGCTTGAGAAACTCAGAAGCGCACATACGGGGTAATTTATGACAAAACATGTAGTAACAATGGAAGGGGATAATAGTGGCTTAAGGAAAAGCACAAATCAGGCTATTGACATGCTTGATAACCTTGCGGATAAGGCATCAAAACTTGATTTTTCTGGTGGGTTATCAAGTTTAGGTAGCTCGCTCAGGGGTTTGGGTGGGTCTGCTAGTCTTGCCGTTGGTGGTGTTCTAGGTGTCACCGGGGCAATGGTTGGACTGATTAAAGTCGGTGCTGATTACGTTAAACAGTATTCAGAAGTATCTAAGGCGACCGGACTCTCGATTGAATCCCTTCAAAGACTGGAAAAGGAATTTTCTGGTACTGGCCTAACCGTTGAAAAATTTGGTGACATCAACAAAGACACCTTAGATAAGATGGGTGATGCATGGGCTAACGGTGGTGGTATTGCCGATGACTTAGAATCGGTTGGACTCAAGTTAGAAAACTATGCTCACTTCATGACAGATCCGCAAGGTGGTATGAAAGCGGCGATCCAAGTGTTCTATGACATGAAGAAAGCCGGAAAATCAATGGCTGAAATCAAATTCATGATGGAATCTTTAGCCAGTGATTCAAGTCATATGACCAGCCAGCTTGAGAAATATAATAATGCTCAAGAAGCGATGACCGCTATCCAGAATCAATCTGTTAAAGTCACCGAAGAAAACGCAAAGAAATTTGATAAGTTTTCTCAGAATATCGATAAGCTAGAAAATAACATGAAAGGCGCAGCCATGACCATCTCTGGTCCTTTGGTTGATAGCTTAAACTGGTTATTTGATTGGTTTAATATTGATTGGGAGAAGAGTTCTCTATTCAAGGCATTAGACCGACTGAATAAAGAAGGTGCAACCGCAACTGGTGGTATTCTTAACGCCAACCATAAAGACGCTCAAAAGATTATTGACAAGTACAATAAAGAAAAGCGTTGGAATAATCTGGCAGATTGGGAAAAGGCCGCGATCCGTGGTGCTGGTGTAGATCCTCGTACTGCTGGCTTTGATGTTGAAGGATTTAAGAAACGTTTTGGTAATTCTTATAAGAAAAATGGCTCTCTGATTGTAGTCGATGCTGGTGAACATCTGACAACCAAATCAAGCGGTAGTTTGACTCTACCAAATAAACCAGTCAGACCAGCTTCATTGGGTCAGTCTGCCGAAGAGAAGAAAGCCGAGGAAGAAAAACGCAAGAAAGCAGAAGAGGCAGCTAAAAAGGCTAAGGAAGCCGCAGAGAAAGCACAGAAAGAACGTGAGGATGCAATCAAGCGATTGAATGCTCTAAACGTTAAACTACAAGGACAGACAGCCGCGTCTATTTCTTCTCAAAATAGCCAATTAGAATCTAGCTTGAAAGATGTTAATGATGCTTTAAAGTTGGGTGTAATTTCTCAGGAAGAAGCCGCAGCGAAACGCCAGGCGCTAATCGACCAGAATGCCGCAAACGTCTATAAGATGGTTTTAGGTGCTGATCCGGTTGATGCTCTAAATGCTTTAACACAATTGCAACAAATCAGGGACAATGAGTTAGAAAGCCATAAACGGTTACTTGATGGTAAGGCTATCTCCTACGAAGAATATATGCGTCGTGTGAATGATACCGAACAAAGTTATTCACAGATTGAAGAATCTTTGCAGGGAATGGATGGTTTTAAAACCAATCAGTTGACCAATGGTTTAGACTATCAGGACTCGAATAACCCGTTTGCTAAATTTAATGCAATCGATAAAGAGAAATCGGAAGCGGAACAAGATTATAAGACCGATAAACTCAAGATTGATGGGATCACCGATCCGGCTAAACGGATGGAAGCATTAGAAAAACTCAATGAAAACCATCAAAAACGAATGGCTGCAATTGAGAAGAAATATGCTGATGCTCGCCAGTCAATAGCCGATGATATGTACGGCGGTTTTGCTGCTGCAATGACTCTCTTCGGGCAGGAAAACACTAAAGCTATGCAGATGGCTTTCAATGCTCATAAAGCATTCTCCATTGGACAAGCGACGGTGAACATGTGGACGGCTGCTACCGATGCATGGAACGATCCAACCAACGTTACCACAGGACAAAAGATCGCTGCTGCTGCATTGGCTGTTTCTCAGAATATGGGGAACATCGCAAACATCAAATCGACTAATGTTAGTGGTATGGCTCATGATGGTATCGATAACATCCCTCGTGAGGGTACATGGTTGCTTGATAAGGGTGAACGAGTAGTTGATCAGCGTACTAACGGTGATTTGAAAGACTTCCTTGCTTCTCAAAAATCAGGCGGTGGTAACTCTCAGCCGATTGAAGTTCATGCGCCTTTAACCATTCAAGGCAACGTTAATAGCGCAGACAAGATGGTCATGGAAGCTATCAAGCGTCATGCTAAATTAGTTGCTCAAACGGTAGAAGACGCCCAGCGTCGTAGAATGTAATTAATTGCCCCCATAGTGATAAATAATCATAAAACTATGGGGGCTTTTCTATGTTCAATTCTCGTAATATTAAAATCACAGATTTTACTCTGAAATCAAAACAGCCTTTCTTCAAGGCGCAATCTATTTCCGGTAAGTTCCAGCGTCGCTTTACTGGCATTCATTTTTATGAAGCAGAATTTACAGCTAACTTCATGGCTGAACACATCAACGAAGTAAAAGAATTTGTAGCAAAACACCTTTTTGGTCGTCCGTTCAAAGTTCCACTGTCTTACTATTCCAAATACACAGGGGACGTTAAGCAGATGGTAACGGCTGCTACTCGCACAGACCGTGGTGGGCGTAAGGTAAGACTCTCCAACTTCACCGGAACACTGAAAGCAGGAACTATCATCCAGTTTGAGAACCACAAGAAAATCTACACGATCACCGAAGACGTGAAATCCGGTGGTGAAATGAAACTCTTCCCTAACTTACGCCAGCATGTTCTAGCGGGTGAGGTGATCAAATATCAGAACGTAGAGGGTGAATTTCTTCTCAAATCAGACCAGATTGATTGGCAATTAGCACAGATTGGGAAAATGAAATTTGAGTTAGTGGAGAATGTCTAATGGCAACGATTCAAGACGCATTTAATAGCCTATGCACCAATGTAGACTTTATCGAGGTATACAACGACCAGACGGGTCAAAACGTGTCTAGATTGACGCTACCGCAGCTTTTTTCCACTGGCTCGATGTTTCACATTATCGAAGCCGTCACCGCGTCAGGGGACGTTCTACGGCTTACTGATGGGTACTTCGATTTAGACTATAACGGCTTTACCTATCTTGCGACGGGTGACTTTCTCGATATTTCATCTAACACCGAAGAGAAAGAGATCAACAACAACGGGATCACCGTAAACATCTCTAACGTTCGCGAGGAATACATTACCCTGATTCGTAACAAGCAATTCGATAAATCAGATGTGAAAATTGAGATGGTATTTCTGAACCCGAATACAGGAATGGTTGAAACCACTTACCCTGTTTTCCGTGGGGTAGTCGATAACATCAATATTTCTATCGAATACAATGAAGATGAATGTAAAAACGAATCAGAGATCCAGCTTAATAGTATCTGGGAAGTTCTAGATAAAAACGCTCGTAGTCATGCCTCAGACGGTATTCATCGTTCCTACCCAGGCAATGAGAACGATCTGTTCTTCTCAAGGGTGGGTCGCTGGAACGCAGAAGCGCGTTGGGCTTCTTATAAAAAATAATCCCTTCTCTTAAGCCTAGTAAATAACAGCATGGAGGTATTAAACATGCTAAAAACTAGGCTTATCACCGATTATATCAATTCTCTGGTAGGTCGTGAATTTGTTCAAGGTGAGAATGATTGCAATCTGATTGCATGTAAAATCATCGATATTCTCGCTGGAACCGACCTACATGATTCTCTTTATCAAAAATATTCCACGAAAGAAGAAGGCTTAAAAGTCTGCAAAGAATTAAGCGGATACACAAACATCCTTCAACCAATTAAGAAGCATTTTAAGTTAGTCACCGATGAATTACAGGACGGTGATTTACTGATTAAAACTCATAAGCTAGGGAACCGGAAATACTATTCTGTTACTCCTTATTATTCCGGTTATGGCCTCGTTACCGAAGATGGAATTTGGACAAATAAACCAGTTTACGAAATTGAATTTGAAGAAGCATATCGTTTTGGGGGTGATCTATGGGCGTAGAAGTATTGGTCGGTGCAGTGATTGCGGGTGCATCGGCTGGGATGGCTGCTGCTGCAACGTTTTCCGTAATGACGGCGGTCGCTATCGGCGTTGCTGCTGGTGCGATGACCTTGATCGCTTCCACTTTGGCAACTCCAAAAACACCAAAAGTACAGAGTGCGGATAACTCAACTACATTGGGAACGACAACCGATCCGAAGACAGTATTACCTGTTGTATTTGGTGTAACCCGTGTCGGTGCGATCTGCGTTTATAAGGCTATTTCTAAACAGGAAAGCAATAAGCTGGTGCAGATTTTCGCAATTGCCGAGGGTGAGATCGATCACTATAAAGCCTTATACATGGATAATAAGAACGTTCTCAATAGTAAAACAATGACCATCCGTGATGGTGTTTTGGATAAAGGGAACATTAAAGAACGCTACCGCAAAGTTTTAGAAGTAGAATTTAGAACGGGTAAAAATCCAAATACCGCATTGTCTTTAGCGAAACATCATTTAGGCTCAGATTGGGATGACCGTTATACTGGTAATGGCATTGCGACCATGTGTATTATTTTACGTCGTGATGATCGCTCGTTGGCAGATGGTGTCGAGATTCTCCAGACTAACAGCCAGATCGCGGTCGATGTATCCGGCCTTAAGATTCGTAACCTTGAAACTAATGCTATTGAAGCCAGCACCAACGGTGTGGACCAGATTTTTCATTATCTGACAAATACCAAATATGGTTTATCCGTGCCAATTGAAAACATTAACGTTGATTCATTCCTGAAAGTACGTTCTCAAGTTCGCCAGATGAATTTACACTCTAACGGGGCTTGCGATCCTAACGCCAGCTTTAAAGAGAACTTGACCGGATTGATGCAAACTTTCGGCGGGGTGATGTTTGAATCCTTTGGGCGTATTACTCTGAAACTTGATGCCCCTGATGTGGTTAAACATACTTTCGACGAAGATAATATTATGATGGGTAAAGTGACACTGAAAACAGGTGGCACTAACGGTTATTTTAATACCATCAACGCGATGTATCAGAACCCATCAAATGACTATGCTGAAACAATGCTACGTTATCCGGCTGATGCTGAAAGTGATGCTACAGTCCAACAAGACGGGCGAATTATCGCTAAAGATGTAGAATATCGCTTTGTTAAAGATAAAAAGCAGATTGATAAACTTGCGAGCGTAGAACGAAATAAATCTCGTATTACTCAGGTTATCAGTTTCATGACTACCGACGCATTCACCGCCGAAGTCTGGGACGTTATCAGCGTTACTCATGATGAATTGAAATTAAGCAATTCCCTTTGGCGTATTACTGCAATTGAACGTTCTATTGATTCTGGTATCGCTGGTATGTTGGCAATCACCGCCACGGAATACAATTCCAAGATTTATACCGATCTGAACTATGCAGCAAACCCAGATGATCGCCCGACCGGATTGCCGGATTCGATGACGGTACAAGCACCAACTAACTTTAGAATTAAGGCAACTGGTGAGACTCTACACGGTAAAAATATCTCTTTAACATGGGATGCACCGGAAGACTTTAACCGTTACGGCTTCCAGGTAGATTACCGCGTGAGTGGATCACCTAACTGGATTAAAGCTGGTCAGACGTCACAGCAAATTTTTAATATCAATGCACTGGCAAGCGATAGGTCTTATGATTATCGTGTATGTGCTTTCGGTATCATTGCGCGTAGTGATTGGGTGGAACTGATCAACCAGAATCCGACTGTTACCTATGAATTGCCGACTCCAGTTATTCGAATTAAAAACGTTGGAAGCCAACCGAACTACTTCAAAGGCAATGACCTTACTATTGCATGGGAAAACCAGCAAAAGCTAGATGTAGTCGTGAATGGTGAAACGAATAAATTCAGTGATTTGTTTGACGCATACATTATCAAGATCACTAACAAAGCTGGTAAGTCTATTCAGTACCGTACCCGCGATCCTGAATCATGGACTTATACGCTCGATATGAACCAGTTTAACGGCCTTTCCCGTGAATTGACTGTAGAAGTATCGGCTAAGGGCTATAACAACTCACAAAGCGCCCCAGCGCGTTTAGTGGCTATTAACCCACAACATAAAGCAATTAAAGGTTTTAGTGCGCGTGGTGGTTTTAACTCTGCTTTCGTTAGCTGGAATGGTGATGTTTTAGAGTCAGATTACGCGGGTACAATCATCCAGTATGCAACTACTCAAGATTTTTCTAATGCACGGGCAGTAAGCACGAATAGTGTTAGTCATACATCCTTTGATATTGCGGACGGTGATTATTATCTTCGTGCGGCACACTACGATATTTTCGGTACTGATGATGCTGTCTGGTCTGAACCTTATTTCATGCAAATGAAATCTTCGATTAGTTGGGAAGATCAGGACAAAGAAGCACTGGAAGACCTGATTGGTTTACAGGATCGCTTAGATGAAACTATCGCTGATGCTATTGCTCAAGCTGGCGCTAATGCCGATGCTAAGATTGATGCAATGCATAAGCAGATTACTACCGAAACGGGTAAAACTGTTCAAGCCTCAGCCGATACTCTCAAGAGTCTGATTGTCTCTGGTGACCAAGCTAGCTCCACTAAAATTGATCAAGTTAAAGCTGAACTGAAAGGCGACATTACCAAAGAAGTTAGCGCATCTGCTACTACCCTGAAACAAGCTATTGCTACCAGTGAGGCAGCAAGCGCAAGTAAGATTGATCAAGTTCGGGTAGAAATGGACGGTAAGATTGCTGGCGTTAACCAGGAAGCAGACGTAAAAATCGATGCTTTGAAGGGAACCATTAACAGCAAATATAATCTGGCAGTTAATGCAGATGGTCGCGTGGCTGGTATTCACATGAGCGCAACCAACGATCCGGCACAACCGACGAGAATCATCTTTACGGCTGATAAAATCGCGGTAGCTCCACAAACTGGATCGGGTGTTTGTCCGTTTGGTATCGAAAATAACAAGGTTTATCTCGATTCCGCAATGATCCGCAATGCATCGATTGGCACAGCCCAGATCAATGATGCGGCTATTACTACCGCTAAGATCGGCAATGCTGCTATCAACTCAGCGAAGATTCAGGACGGGGCGATCACCAATGCCAAGATCGTAAACGGTGCTATTGATAATGCCAAAATCGGTAACTATATCCAGTCTTCCAACTGGAACGGATCTACCGGATGGCATATTAACAAGAATGGTAGTGCTACGTTCATGAACGCCACCGTTAAAGGTAATATCACGGCTGATTCTGGTACTCTGAACAACGTCACGATTAACTCTAACTGTACGATTAAGGGTATGCTTGATGCTACTCAGGTACGCGGTGACTTCGTGAAAGCGGTTGGTAAGCGATTCCCACACACAAACGCCAACTGGCCTAACGGCACTTTGACAGTGCGCATTGAAGATGACCATAATTTCAACCGACAAATCATTATTCCGGCTATCCATCACAATGGATCTGTTAGGAAATATGACAGCGCGGATTTATGGGACACTTGCCGCCTTATCGTTAGAAAGAATGGTACTGTTTTGTATGATCGCACGGCAACTTCTGGCTGTATGTACAGTGGTATAATTGATATGCCAGCCGGACAGGGGGCGGTAACACTAACGTTTGAAGTTTCTTGCGATGGTGTTAACAACTATAACCCTATTGGATATATCAGTGATTTGACTGTAATTGTCACTAAGAAAGCCTCAACGGGCATTTCTATTTCTTAAAATTTAATTTAATAATTAATCCCGCTTAATTCTTTTGAGTTAGGCGGGATTATTTTTATCTAAATATTTCTGCCATTAAACTATATAAAAATATCGGGGGCGTAATGACTGAAATTATATATGGCGGTATCGGTGTTATCGCCTTAATTTGTGGTGGGCTTTGGAGACTCCACCGAAATCAAATAGCCACAGAAAATAGGTTGTCTAAATTGGAATCCAGCGACGCATTGTTAAACCAGAAGTTTGAGACGATGCAGAACAACCATACTCAGATTGCTGAACGTGTTTACCAAATGGAACAAACACTACACGGCATAGAAAAGAAAGTGGTTGCGATGGACGCCAAATTTGATCAGGTTATCGATTTACTCAAGAAAAAATAATAATAAAAGGGGTGAATATATGAAGAATAAACTTAAGAAATATTTTGGTTATCTCTTAATTATCGCCCTCACTTATAACGTAGCTATTAGACCTCTGCTTACGTCCTTTGGGCTTGAACTCCCGGCTATGACCGTGGATGAACAATTGCTAAGGACACTGGCGGGGGTCTTTTCGTTATTAGGGGGCTAACATGGCAATCAGTACCAATAAACGAAACGCTCTAAGGACTAAGAAAGCGTTACGCCAATGGACTGATAAAGCAACCGATACATTCGAAAGGGCAATAGGGGAAGGGGCGATCTTTGCTTCCAGAGCACTCCAGAAGAAGATAAACAAGAATGTTGATAGACCTACTCGTTGGACTCAGCAAGCTGTAGGTAATACCAACTATAAGAACAGATCAGGGACGAGACACCAAATCTTCATCAAGGGCGCAAGGGATAAGGACAAGAAGATCGGCAGTCAGGATGACTATCTGAAACATTATTTCGATGGTGGCAAAATCAATAAGCTAGTTCCAATCGCCAACGGCAAGGTCTTAGACTCCCACGGGAACATTAAGGCCATCAAAGGCGGTAAGATGATGCGTAACATCGAAAACGGCAACTTCATCAAGGTAGAGAACCAGGAAGGGACTTTTATCATGAAGAAGTACAAGCCTAAGAAATCCCGAACTAAACGCGCTAAGAATGGGTCGGCGGTGGCAAAACGTCGCTTAGAGAAACGCACACAGAAACAGAGTAAGCGAATTGTTGCCGTTAAGTCGGACAAAATTTCTACTCGTTATTCGACAATGGGATCATGGGAAAGCAACGAAGCAATGATGCTTGAAAACATCAATAAGCACATTAAATCGCGCATGAAATACGTTTAATCCATAAATACCCTCATAGAATCTTATGGGGGTATAACATGGCTAAAAATATTTTTACTGAATTTCCTACTTATCCGGTCGAACAGCTTTCCGGTATTTTTATTAATGGCATTAGCCCAGAATCCATGACACATGATTTTGAGGCGAAGAGAGTCCAACATAAACAATTCAAGCAGATGATCCGCGATGATGGTAACGGGCTAGTGTTTTGTGTTGCGACACTCGCTAAACGTCCTAAGTATCGCTTTCGTGTAGGGCAGGAGATTGATGTAGTTAATCCTTACAACTTCAATTGTATTGGCGATGCACGAGCGGTTTGTGTAGGCACTACACCTTATTACATCAAGGGGATGCGCTTTATTGGGTATCTTATGCAGTACATCTAATGGGGGTAATATGTTAAGCAAATACTTTTCTCGCAAGGAATTTAAATGTAAATGCGGAAAATGTGATTATGATACTATCGACGCTGAATTACTGGTAATTCTTGAGGATGTACGAGAACACTTCGGGAAACCAGTAATTATTAACAGTGGGAACCGTTGTCCGACTCATAACAAGAATGTAGGCGGGGCAACCAATAGCTACCATGTTCGCGGTCGAGCGTGTGACCTAGTTGTCAAGGGTGTTTCTCCTGATATTGTCCATGCTTATCTTGATGGGAAATATCCTACTCAATACGGCTTAGGCAAATATAAAACCTTTACGCATATTGATAGCAGGTCGAAAAAATCTCGATGGAATGGCTGATCATCAATTCACATATAACAAAAAAGCGCCTCACATGGGCGCTTTTATTTTATCTGGCACAAATTGATGATAGAAAAATCTTCTTCTGGCTCCTCATCCGGCTCGTTCTCCGCTTCCAGTTGCTTGCGTCGTCCGGCGATGGCATCACGGATCGAAATATCATCAGCAGGTTTCAATTCTGTTTCTTTCTTGCGCTTCTCATAATATGCCTCAAGTTCATTTAATCCCTCGATAGTATTACAAGAATAAATCTTACTCATGAAACCGTCAATAGCGGCCTCAACCAAAAAACGTTTAAAACTAATCATTTTTAATCTCCGTATGATAATAGGGGACGAATCCCCTATTTATTAAATTTCAATGGTTTTTGTTACATATTCGAAGCGATCTGATATGTAAGTATTGATTCTCTGGAGGCCATGAGTTAAAGCATAATTCTTGCGTGTATATTTTCCTTTCTTGTCTTTCGAACAAATCACATCTATCAAATCCCACACATACGCAATTGCTTTACTACCATGTTTCCTAAGAGCACGTCCTATTGATTGCCGGACAATGGTTGATTCCTTCACTGGATGACCAAAAATAACATGATGAAGATTCTTAATTGAAACGCCAGTAGAGAAAACACCATAGGAGGCAACTACAATCAATCCTTTCTCATTTTCAGCCATTTTCTTTAGAGCATCACGTTCGGCGGTTGTAATCTCACTGGAAACGTAATAAACCTTATCGTAAACGCGCTGTAATGCATTATAAAGAATTTTTCCATGCTTAGAGTACCGGAACATCAAAAATACGTTTTCTTGCTTCCTGGCGAGTTTTAAGGCCAAATTACAAGCCAGTTTATTCCTTACCTTATGGGCGTTGATGAATTTAATCTCTTCCTGATAATCTTTGCCCCGCATTGCTTTACATTCTTCATCTTTGTACTTAAGGAAGAGAGCATTAATTTTAAGCTGGGTAACTTGTCCGTCATCCATCAATTGTTTAATTGCTACTATCTTCTGAATATCACCGAACAAACCGACATATTGCATTAAATGGCACTTTGATTCTTTCGGGGAACCAGTCATACCGATTTTAAACTGGCAATGATTCATTCCGTTGATGATATTGGTGATGTTCTTTGCACTGGCACGATGTGATTCATCAACTATCAACATTCCATATTGTCGGAACCATTCAGGAGGCATCTTGCAAGCTGATTGCCATGTTGAAACAGTGATTAACCTGTCTCCCGGATGTTTCCCGCTTCCACTCATCATTGTATGGATTGCTTCATAAGGGAATAGCCGATAATCAACAAAATCATCCCTCATTTGAACCACCAGCGATGTAGTCGGGACAATGATTAGAATCTTTCCGGTGTAGTTCTCTAAGTACCAACGAGACAGCATACAAGCAATCAATGACTTTCCGGCACTGGTAGGAAGAACCAGCATTCTACGGCGATTATGGATACCCTGAAAGACTGCCTCCCTTTGATACCAGTAAGGATTGATTTTATTGCTACCGGAATACACTTCTAAAGAGTCAATCCATGAATCAATCTGTTCTTTGGTTACATCTTCCTTCTCAAGCAATCTGGGGTCTACCCATACGCTATAGCCCATGTTTTTAGCGAAGATACCCAATGTTTTCAATAATCCGATTGGCAGGGTATTTTCATGCGTAAACAGTCTTATCTTTCCATCCCAGCCGGAATATTTGTAGCGGGGGCTAAATCTAGCCCCTTCAACCTCAAACGAGAAATAATCTCTTAATTCCATTCCGATAGAAGGAGAGCATTCAACCTTAACGAAACTGTAATCTTGAAAATGAATGTTAATATCTTGCATTAATTCCACTCCACACTTGCAATATTCTTTATATTGTTTAGTGATTTATTGCAGTAGTGGAATGTTTCAGTTTTGCCGTATTCAATCCCGCCTATACCCACATCCAACATTCTCTTTATTGCTCGCTCAGTGGCTAGCGCATGTTTCATTGATGGCATTTCACGAGCATAGACAATATCAAAGTTATGACCTGGATTGCGTAAGCCCAGATTAACCCTACGTTTGATAATCGATTTTGTTACACCAAATTTACCAATATCGCCGGATTGCATCACATAGAGATAAGGCACACCCGCTTTATATTGAAAATAATCACTCTTGAAACATACACAGCGTTTGCCTTCATTAAGCAGGTTAGTAGCTGATTTGTCGGCTCTATCACCGCAGCGAGTACATGTAAGAGCAATTCTCGTGTGAAGCCCTTTAAACTCACCCAGAAAGCCATGAAAGACTAACGGTAAGTCATTATCTTTGATGTGAGTAAGAATGCGTTGTTCTAATGCTGGTGGAGTTACAGCACGGGATGATTTAGGGGTAAAAACAATATCTTTAGCCATTACTGGAATCATATAGACCTCACTTTAACTTATAGGCACACCCTCGAAATGTGGTTGGTTTGTAACTTTAGGGTCGCGGATTATATATCAAAGTGGGTGAGGATGCAATAGTGAGATAATTTTATCCAATAAATAGTAGTGAACTTATAATTTTAGAGGAAACTACTATGAAACTAGCATTTGCCAAAGATATTGATTTTGTTAAGACTCACCCAAACCAGAAGACACCGGAAGAAGTGCAAGCCAGAATCATTAAACAGTGCGAGAAACATGGATTAACCTTTGATGGTTTCGTTTTGCCATATGTATCAGGAGTAGAAGCCCGTTTTCAGGTGTCATATCAACCTACCGGACTTTCCAGCATTCATGCACTGAAACAGTTAAATCAAATCAATGGGGGAAGCCTTAAAAGGAATGAGGAAGGATATAAAATCCAGCTAACCGAACGAGGGAAACAGGAAGGGAAACAATTTTTAGGTTGGGATGGCGAGTACAATCACATCAAAGGAACCAAAGCAAAATTCCTCTGCCAGAAACATAACGAAGAATTCACTATCCCTCTTAATCTGGCATTCAGAAGAAATTTAAACTGTTCATGCTGCACCGCAGAGAGCAATCTGGCTCGTAGAAACGGATGTAATACGCTCACCGAATTGAGAGCTAAGAGAGAAGCACAGATTAAGGAATTGTGTAAAGAATTCGGATACACCTTCGTTTGTTGGTTGTCAGAAGAGAAGGGAGTAAGAGAGACACTCTTGCGCTGTAATTGTCCGCATCATGGGGATTGGGATTTAACTACCCGTGAACCTTGCGACCGTGGAATCCTGATTTGTCCAGATTGCCTTTCAAACCAACGTTCATTAGAAACAGGTGAATATAATCTAAGAAGAATTGACAAGACACGTCCGACTTATCTCTATATTCAGAAATTAGGAGATGAATTTATTAAAATCGGTTTCGCCTCCAACTCTAAAAAGAGAATGCAACAACAAGCCAAATTATCCACATACAAACATGAATTGATATTCAATCATCTGTTTGAAAAGGGATGGCAAGCAATCGACTTAGAGAAAGGGTTAAAGATTCATGTTAAGGGTAAGACTGCCTCAAAACATGATGTACCGGATGGATGGACGGAAACACGCCCGATTAAAACTCTCAAGAAAGCATTAAACTTCATTAATGAATATATCGCAGCAAATCCAGATCGTCCGATGTATCTTAATGAATGGGAAGAAAAACCGGATTTTGTCGTAACCGATGAAGATTTAGCTCAATGGATGAATGCACCGTTAGCCGATTTGGAACCGGAAGACCTAGAACTTGATTTAAGCCCTTTATAGGCTCTCTAACGCAATTAAATTAAAAAGGGGTACATCTGTACCCCTTAAAGCGTTTAACTCGTTATACGTCGATTTAGGCCGCTTAAATCCCAAATTCCTGTAACGGACCTGGTATTTCTTCTTCTGGTTTCCAGTTCTTATCTGTCAGCATGTCTAAACATGGATGCAGAACAAGCCCGTTACTTTCCAGAATCTGCCTATCATTGATAGTCTTCAAATCAATGAATATCCGGCCTTTCCTCGTTCCTCTTGAATTTTCTATTACAACTCTCTGGGTCTTACCATCAACGTATTCCAGTACAAACAAGTTTTTGTTCCTGTCAATCCTTCTACACCCGATCCGCCTTAGAGCTTGCTTAATCTTAAACCGGACCTTAATGCGATCCTCATTGTAAACATCTTCTAAATCAAATTCTGCGAGCTTCTCCCAGCCTTGAGAGTCCACAGAATACATTTCCTCTTCTGCCATCTTAATTTGATTGTAGAGTGTTTCACGCTCGCTATTGAGGGTAGTAATCTGATCGGCTAGCTCCTTCGTTGCTCCTGTCATAGCAGAAAGGGCGATCAGGTTATCAATCTTGCGTGATATTTCATCAATCTGTACTTTCAACGCCGGAACCGGATTAGCCTTGTCCTCAGCAATCCAGATTTTATCAGCCAGCAATTGCAATACAGCTTTCTCTAATTGGTCGCCTCGAAAACTCCAGTTTGGGTGCTCACAATCAAATCTATGTGATCGTATACCCTCGCATGAATAACGATATTGATCAGCGCGTTTGTTCGTTCCCTTCACCTTAATCATAGCGGAACTACAATGTTCACATTTCAAGAGGCCAATGCCACTAAGCAGGGGGATCGGTTTAACTTCTTCCTTGTCTCCAAAGTTCCATGCTCTAGCACCAATATTTTTCTTAAGGTGATAGAACGTAGCATCATCAATAACACGCGGGTAATAATCCTTTAACTCATACTTAACGCCATCGACCGAGACTTCCTTGATACCAATCAAAGCGCGGGTATGGAACAACCTACCAATCATCGCCCGTGGCCATTTTGAATGTTTCTTATTACTAACCGCTGGTGGTGGTGTATATGTCTCGTTAAGGTAATTCAGTATTTCGGAGGTTGAACGTCCATTCTTCCGCAATTCCACAATTTCTTTAACAATCGGGAAGTAAACCGGATCGGGGCATACATAACCGGAAGTGGTATCAGTCCACCACATATTCTTTCCAACTTCCTCGATTGCAACAGCCGGATTTTGTGGATTTTCTTGATGCGATTTAATCTTAATCAATGCGCTTGAGTTAGTACGATTGCGCTTAGTCTGGCTTTCCTCGTTACCACGGATGAATAGAAGGATGGAGAACATCAGGTCCATCGGATTAGCGGTAACAGTATCCAGCGAGTAGATCTTGTTATCCATACCCGTAACAATGGTTATTCCCCTACGGATGATAGACAAGAACAACTCCTGCGCACTGACAATATCGGCACGGGATAAGCGGTCCAAGTTTTCAATGAATAGCCAGCTACCAACAGGAACGGATCTACCAATTGCATCAAGGAAACGAGATAGCGCACCTGTTTTAGAGTTAGCACCCTTAAACGCAGATACACCCAGATCCTGATAATCATTTACCAGTTCAAGGTCATACTTTGCCGCAACCTCTCTAGCCATCCTGATTTGTCGTTCATAACTCGAACCATCATTCTGACGCATAGACGAGAAGCGAATATACGAATACAGTTTAGTTTTCATACCATTTCCAAACAAAAAAGCCCCGACCGAAGTCGAGGCATTATATCAACGTTTAACGCATTCATGAATAACACTAGTGGTATCTTCATATTTGATTTCTATAGCGTCAATATCCCCGAACTCGTCATATTTTAGAGAGAACACTCCATTCTCAGACGAGTAGAGATTTTCAGATTGTCGATGTAACTTAGGGGATTTTTCTACCGCACCTAAAACATCTTCATACATGAAGCCGGAATTGTCACCTTTAATCATAACACGGCTACCTTTATAATTCTTACTACCATTAACAAATTGAATGATATGGTTTCCTGTGCTGGTATCATATACATCTTCGACCTCACAGAAATATTTTACATCCGGCTTTACTTCCTCTGCCTTACAACCAGTAAGACCAAATGCAGCCAATACAACACTCGCGATAATCAATCGTTTCATAGTAGAATTTCCTCTTGTTATTTGAATTACGATATATTTATATCGTTAAAAGTTGATGCTAATAATCAGACCAAATGCAACCGCGCAGATTAAATCAGTCCAGCTAATACTAAGTGAATAATCTTTCTTGAATGTCTTAGATGAAATGCCATCATGAAACTGTTTCATTACTCACCCCATACTAACGACAAGATAAGAAAGACTAATCATAGTTGTGAGACTACCTCCCACGAATGAGATAAAAGCTAACATGTTTGATTCTCCTAGTTTAAAAAGCGGTGGGAATTACACCCACCAAATTAGAAATTAATTAAGCGCGAGTGATGGTCAGTGTATCCAGCAAACCTTTCTCGTGTAATTCGAAGCAGGTTTTATATTGTTCAATCTGGAAACCATAGCGGGTGATCTTATTCAGTAGAACAATCGCACTATTCTCATCAAGATATTGCCCCTGCTTACCAATTACATATGACTCGCGGGATAGTCTCAGCTTACGAAAACCTTTAATGCCTAACTCTTTAGCAATTGCTTTAATCTCGTTAATCTCACCAGAGGCAGCTACATATTCAGCGTCGATGATCTCAGGTGATGATCTCAGTGCTACCAGAACTAAGGCCATTGCTTCTTCTTCGGTACGAGCAACACCAGCTTTCTCGAAAGTCATCTCACCAAATTTACGAATCATGATATTGAACATAGTGCTACCCTTACTTCTTGCTAATAAACTCTTTATGGATAAAATCTAAAACTTCTTTCAACTTCTTATCGGTGCCAATCATCGCCGGAAGTTCTTCTTTAATATCGCGGGGAAGATACACATTACCTTTCCAGAACAAGCAACCACATTGAGCAATCGAATAGCTGAACATCCATTCACAATCTTGTTCAGTCTCCCAGAATCTAACCTGCTCATCTTCGAGTTGAAGTTCGATTCCACGGCGGCGAGCATAGTTATGGATTGCTTTGGTAATGTTCATTGTTGTACCCTCTCTCGTGTTGATGGGTTTATGATATTAGGGAATCCACGATATCCAATTGATTTTAAAGCTGTTGCTGAAGCTGCTGCTAAGTATCAGGTGGCGCTGGAAATCAATAACTCCTCATTCTTACATTCGCGTAAGGGCAGTGAAGATAACTGCCGTGCGGTTGCCGCTGCGGTGCGCGATGCCGGAGGTTGGGTCGCGTTAGGATCGGATTCTCATACCGCTTTTACCATGGGCGATTTTGAAGAATGCCGTAAGATCCTCGACGCAGTGGATTTTCCGGAAGAGAGAATATTGAATGTTTCGCCACGCCGTTTGCTGAATTTCCTTGAATCTCGCGGTATGGCGCCGATTGCGGAATTTGCTGATCTTTAATTGCTATTAACGGAAATAAATTAATGAACGAGTTTTCTATCCTGTGTCGTGTGCTGGGTTCGCTCTATTACCGTCAACCGCAGGATCCTTTACTGGTTCCGCTGTTTACCTTAATTCGTGAAGGGAAACTGGCGGCGAACTGGCCGCTGGAACAGGATGAATTGCTGGCGCGTTTGCAGAAAAGCTGTGATATGGCGCAAGTTTCTGCCGATTACAATGCATTATTCGTCGGTGATGAATGCGCAGTTTCACCTTATCGCAGCACCTGGGTTGAGGGAGCCACAGAAGCGGAAATCCGTACTTTCCTTTCTGAACGCGGGATGCCGTTAGCGGATACGCCAGCCGATCACATCGGTACTTTGCTGCTGGCCGCTTCCTGGCTGGAAGATCAGTCAACAGAGGATGAAAGCGAAGCTCTGGAAACACTGTTTAGCGAGTACTTGTTGCCCTGGTGCGGCGCATTTCTCGGAAAAGTAGAGGCTCATGCGACTACACCGTTCTGGCGCACCATGGCACCGCTGACCCGCGATGCAATCAGCGCAATGTGGGATGAACTTGAGGAAGAATCAGAGGAGTAAATGTGATCGGAATCACTCATTACTGCAATCTATATATAGCTGTTGCATAAAATGTGTGCTCGATCTCATTCATAGTCGCGTTTTCTGCTATTATGCGCGGCATGAACATACTTCTCTCTATTGCAATCACAACAGGCATTCTCTCCGGTATCTGGGGCTGGGTGGCTGTTTCCCTTGGCTTACTTAGCTGGGCAGGTTTCCTGGGCTGCACGGCCTACTTTGCCTGTCCGCAAGGTGGGCTAAAAGGGCTGGCTATTTCCGCTGCAACACTGCTTAGCGGCGTGGTGTGGGCGATGGTTATTATTTACGGCAGTGCTCTGGCACCACATCTGGAAATTCTCGGTTATGTCATAACCGGTATTGTCGCTTTTCTGATGTGTATTCAGGCGAAACAGGTGTTGTTGTCGTTTGTTCCGGGGACGTTTATTGGTGCATGTGCGACGTTTGCCGGGCAAGGGAACTGGAAGCTGGTGCTACCTTCGCTGGCGCTTGGGCTGGTGTTTGGTTACGCAATGAAAAACAGCGGTCTTTGGCTGGCGGCGCGCAGTGCTAAGTCCGCTCACCGTGAGCAACAAGTCAAAAATAAAGCGTGAGGAGCACTCACGCTTTATATTGAATCATCAAGGGTCGGAATTAACTCCGGCTTTTTTATGTATCAGGATTCCGGTGGTACTGATAAGTGACGGTATTTCACCAGAATGTCATTCTGCCGCTCTGATTTATTCTGCAAATCCCACAAGCCACGGTCGATGCCGTCGTTAATCAGGAAGATAACGCCTGTTTCGATGGCGGACATTAGACAGAGCATAACCGGTTCGTTAGAGGTATAACCCACTTCCCCTTCCAGTAACCGCTGGTAGTCAATAAAGCGGAAGACACCCGCCTGGACTTCATACGAAAGGATCGTCTTACTGGTGTTCACCGAAGAGAGGATCTCACCGGTACTTACATTGACGACGCGCAGGTTCACTGCAATCTGATCAAGTTGGTATTGCGTATCTGCACCAATACCAAAATATCTCGCCCCAACACCGCCCGATTTGACGTTACTTTCATAACCAATAATAGAGCCTTCAACCATGATATTGGCTGCGGTCAACGATTGAAGCGGGATTCGGTTGTTTACCGCGACAGTGCCGTTTTCCTGTGCCGCACGAATAATCTTGCGTTCGTTGAGCAGGTTTTGTAGGCCCTGACGTTCCAGCGGTATAAACCAGCGAGAATCTTTCAATGCCGTGACCAGCATCGCGGTGGCGCTTTGCGGAACAGCAGTGGAGAAGTTACTCGCCGGGTAGGGTTTAAATTGCCCGGTTTCGTCCTGAATGTTGTATACCGAAACAAAGATCTTACCTGTTGGCGCTGGCAGGTGGGTCAAATCTTTGTAGCTCTGGGCACGAGGCATTAATGTCGGTCTGGCGGCTTCTTTAGGTGGGGCGGTTAAGCATCCGCTCAGCAACATGACGGCAACCAAAACAAATAAGCGCTGCATGATTATTTTCCTTATGAAGCTGGGGCTTAAAAATCGGTTGAGTTATTTTGTAAACCCGAAACCTGGATGGTCGAGGTTTGTCCTGTCTTGCGATCCGTCACATTCAACTGCAATTGACCATCGCGGTTGGCAATATCAACAATATATTCATTGGTCACCATTCTTCCTGGCTGACCCGTATTAATATTTGTCAGCAACCCACCTAAAATTTGGGACTGGATGGCTTGAGTAAAGTTATCTAACGCCGATGGCGTTTCAATACCAAAGTCATCGTCATAGCTCGGATCTTTATACGAGTTCTGCGCCTGGGCACTATTTAATAAAAAAGCACCGTTATTCGGGTTACCACCAAAGTTTGGATTGCGGAACTGGAAAGTCATATTTCCTGCCCAACTTAACGGTGAAATAAGCATGAGTAGAACTACTGCATGTTTGACACGCATTGCAGCCTCCGAACAATTTTTATTTAAAATTCATCATGCGCCAAATCGCCCGTACTCAATAACGCCTGATTTATCTGGCGACGATTTAGTGCTTCTTCAGTTTGAATCAGTGCAAAGACAACAGTTTTCTCGAAGTCTCTTTTCAATGGGAATAAAAATGTCTGGAAAATAACGTCCTGATTCACCGTTATTGTGATCCAGCTTCCCCATCGTGCACTGGGTCTTTCATTAATTGTTAAGTTACCGGTGTAGTCACTTTCCCATTTATCACTAAAGGCACGGTAAAAATCATGGCCAATAGAGGAAACGGTATGGTCAGTTAACAATCCCGGTACTTCTACTTCAACGGCGTGAACATTTCCCGCAGCGAAGAGAAGTTCTACTGCTACAATCCAGCATAAATAACGTTTCATGGCTTTATCGCCTGAGGTTATCGTTTGCCCATGAGACCGCTTGTGTTCGGTTTTTAACTGCTATCTTTTTGAAAAGATTATAAAGATGCGTTTTTACCGTGTTTTCGCTGATGAACAGCGAACGAGCAATCTCGTTATTGGAGGCGCCGATACGCAGCTTATTAAGGATCTCTTTTTCCCTATGAGTAAGGAGGGCTGATTCCGTGCTGTTATAACGATAGTTACCGGAATGTGTAATCAAGTAACTGGCAAGCTTTTGCGTAAAGTAGCATTCACCACGTAAGACGCCTTGCAACCCATTGACTACGCGTTCTTGATCCTCCATGGCGTAAAAAACACCATTGATATGCGGCCAGTTTTCAATGTCGCGGTACGGGTAATCATCTGGAGTATTTAACAACAGCGTTTTAATGTTGTTGTGTTTTCTGCTTAATGTATCCTGCCAGTAATGAATGAGCTTTTTATCTGCTTCCATCATATCCAACAGAATAATGCAGCCAGAAGATATATCGTCCAGAGAACGTTGAATATTATGCAGTTTTCCTGTGATTGCCAGCGATTGTTTTAAATGCTGCAATAACGCGGTCGCCTGCAAAGAAGGTTTAGTGATCAACAGTAATGTATGACCATGAATACTATGGACTTCATTAAACATGATGAAACCCCGCTTTTTTATTAATCGCACACCTGACAGCTGCCTTTATAAAATAGAGGCACCAGAAGTACTGACAGATGTTGCACTGCTGTGTGTAGTAATAAATCAACCCTAAATGGGTAAAATATAAAACTAATGGATTACATCTGATTTCAATCTAGCCATTACAAATCTTAAATCAAGTGTTAAACGTGTAACAAAATGTAATCTGGAATTTTAAAATGTTAACGAAGCGTGGTTATAGAGTTTAGAATTGATAGAAAAGTTGTACATATGGCTTTTATTGCACAATTTTAAAAAGTCATACAAATGACGCTAAGTCTATAAT
>NZ_JABWMT020000106.1:0-501 GCF_013368915.2 Escherichia sp. 93.1518 | reverse complement strand
ATGTTATAATAATCCATGGAGTGCTATGCACGGGTATATATCTTCTTTTTGTATGCTAATAAATCAAAAAGCAGCGAAAATAATTGTTAGTTGTTACAATGAACTTTCAAATTATTTTTCCAATAACGATCTTGATATTAGTCAACCCGGATGGGGAATACAAATTGAATCAAGACTGAGAGAGTTTATTCGTAGTCATTTAATCGATATACACACGGATACGGTTTGGTATCAAGCTAAATTGTTACATAATGATAAAAAGCGAATTAACATTAAAGCTAAATGTGTTTTCATGGAACATTTCATATCAGGAAAAATTGGTGAAAGCGGCATTGTGATTTCTATTTTCCCTACCTGGAAAGGGAAAGTGTTAAATTTTCTAAATGAGCAATTATCTAAAGTCAAGAGGATAATTTTAATTAAATGAGAAAAAAATTTTACACGACACCAATCACATGACTAATTCTTACGCTTAATATTATTGCTACAATTGTAGTTTTG
>NZ_JABWMT020000105.1:0-510 GCF_013368915.2 Escherichia sp. 93.1518 | reverse complement strand
TTGTCTGTGTGCGGGGAGTTCTGGCTTTCGGTGCCAGCATCTGAGCCACACCGCCGAGCACCATACTGGCACCGAGAGAAAACAGAATGCCGGTCATACCACCGGCCCCAATGGCTGTCCCCCATGCTGCAAGGGTGGCTCCGGCGGTAAAGAATGATCCGGCAATGGCGGCTGCCCCCAGGACAATCTGGAATACGCCACCTGACTTGGCCCCGGCGACTCTGGGAACGATATGAATCACAGCGCCGTCAGGCAGAGCCTCATGTAACTGCGCCGTTAATCCGGACGTGCTGACATCCTGCCCGGCAATACGTACCTGATACCAGCCGTCGCTCAGTTTCTGACGAAACGAAGGGAGCTGTGTGGCCAGCGCCCGGATGGCTTCAGCCCCCGTTTTCACACGAAGGTCGATGCGGCGGCCAAATCGTTGTAAATCCCCGTAAAGGCAGATGCGTGCCATGCCCGGTGACGCCAGAGGGAGTGTGTGCGTCGCTGCCATTTGTCGGTATA
>NZ_JABWMT020000104.1:0-527 GCF_013368915.2 Escherichia sp. 93.1518 | reverse complement strand
GCACCAAGACGTTTCCCCATGCCGTAGCGCGGATGGGTCAGCATATCCCACAGACACCAGGCCATGTTGTTGCTGTATGCCGGTTTAAACGTCCCGTCCCAGATACCGCTGTATTGCCGCGTCTGCGGGTTATAGTTCGACGGCACCTGCAGAATGCGCCCGCGAAGATGATAATTACGGCTCACCTGCTGGCTGCCGAACTGCTCCGAGTCCACCTGCACGCCGACCAGTGCCGTGTTCGGGTAGCACTGTTTCACATCGATGATTTCAGTGTATGACGACCAGAGCGTTTTGTTCTGCAGCTGGTCTGTGGTGCTGTCCGGCGTCATCCTGCGCATCCGGATATTAAACGGGCGCGGCGGCAGGTTATCCACCACCACCGAGGCCAGATACTGCGAGGTGGTTTTGCCCTTAATGGTGATGTCTTTTTCCGTCACCCAGCCACCGTTACGTTGTATCTGAACCAGCAGGCGGACTTCCGACGGATTCCGGTCCCCCTTTGAGGTGGTTTCCACCAGTGCCTGCAC
>NZ_JABWMT020000103.1:0-558 GCF_013368915.2 Escherichia sp. 93.1518 | reverse complement strand
CGAGAGAGGTATACCGACAAATGGCAGCGACGCACACACTCCCTCTGGCGTCACCAGGCATGGCACGCATCTGCCTTTACGGGGATTTGCAACGATTTGGCCGCCGCATCGATCTGCGTGTGAAAACGGGGGCCGAAGCCATCCGGGCGCTGGCCATGCAGATCCCGGCGTTTCGTCAGAAGCTGAGCGACGGCTGGTATCAGGTACGCATTGCCGGGCGTGATACAGGTGAAACGGAATTATCAGCCCGTCTTAATGAACCGCTGGCAAATGGTGCTGTGATCCATATCGTGCCGCGTCTGGCAGGAGCCAAAAGTGGCGGTGTGTTTCAGGCTGTGCTGGGGGCGGCTGTTATGGCGGTTGCTATATGGATGCCGGGGGTAGGAATTATGGCGAGTAATCTGCTGTTTTCTCTCGGTGCCAGTATGACGCTTGGCGGTGTGGCTCAGATGCTGGCCCCTAAACCCAAAACCCCCCGCACACAGACAACGGATAACGGCAAACAGAACACCTATTTCTCCTCACTGGATAACATGGTTGCCCAGGGCAATGTTCTGC
>NZ_JABWMT020000102.1:0-574 GCF_013368915.2 Escherichia sp. 93.1518 | reverse complement strand
ATTTATAATAGTAAAGGTAAAATAGATGATGCTTATTTAAATACACTTAAAATTGCAGGTATTGTTGTTTTCCCAATTTTATTAGGAATAGGTTTAATTTCAAAGCCATTAGTATCTGTCTTATTAGGAAAGGAATGGCAATTTACATCTGATATTCTGTTCCTACTTTGTATTGCATTTATGATCTATCCTATACATGCAATAAATATTAATATACTGCAGGTTCATGGGCGAAGTGATCTTTTTTTGCGTTTAGAAGTACTAAAGAAAATATTGATGACAATTATTCTTGTCATTACGACACAAATAAATATAAATGCGATGGTGATTGGCTTAGTTCTACACTCATATCTCTCATGGTTTTTAAATGGATTATTTAGCCAAAAAGTTTCAACGATCACAATAGGGATGCAATTAAAAAATTTGCTGCCTATATGGTGTCTATGCTTAATTAGTGGGTTAAGCTCAAATTATTTTATAAATGAAATGAAATTAGAACCGTTGTTAAATATAGCATTTACTGTTTTATTAAATGCTTTTATTTACATTATGCTTATTCGAATTATGTATAAAG
>NZ_JABWMT020000101.1:0-580 GCF_013368915.2 Escherichia sp. 93.1518 | reverse complement strand
TGGAGGTGGACAAGGTCGCTGAAGCCTTCGGGAAGCTGACCACTGACCCGACGTCTGGGTTGACGGCGATGGCGCGCCAGTTCCATAACGTGACGGCGGAACAGATTGCGTATGTTGCTCAGTTGCAGCGTTCCGGCGATGGGGCCGGGGCATTGCAGGCGGCGAACGAGGCCGCAACGAAAGGGTTTGATGACCAGACCCGTAAACTGAAAGATAACATGGGTACGCTGGAGACCTGGGCAGACAAGACTGCACAGGCATTCAAATCCATGTGGGATGCGGTGCTGGATATTGGTCGCCCGGACTCCTCTGCAGATATGCTCGCCAAAGCTGAAAAGGCTTTTGATGAAGCGGATAAAAAATGGCAGTGGTATCAGAGCCGAAGCCACCGGCGCGGTAAAACGTCAGCATTTCTTGCCAATCTCCGGGGGGCATGGGAGAAGAGAGAGAATGCGCGACTTGGGCTTTCAGCCGCCACGTTGCAGGCCGATCTTGAAAAGGCCAGTGAGATGGCAGCAAAAGATCGGGCCGAGTCTGAGGCATCACGGCTGAAATATACCGAAGAGGCGCAGAAGGCTTA
>NZ_JABWMT020000100.1:0-606 GCF_013368915.2 Escherichia sp. 93.1518 | reverse complement strand
AGGGTTCCGGTGAGGCGCAATGTTGCGGGGGCTTTATCCCTGGTGGCATTGGTTGCTGGAGAGAGAAAACCCCCGCACGTTGCAGGTATATACCTGACAACATCACGGGGGCCATTCTTGCATCCAAACAATACAAGAATAGCCGCGAAACGTTGTCATTACAACACAGGCGGCTATATGACGCTCGCAGAACTGGGCATGGCCTTCTGGCATGATTTAGCAGCTCCGGTCATTGCTGGCATTCTTGCCAGTATGATCGTGAACTGGCTGAATAAGTGGAAGTAACGTGTCATGCGGGCGTCAGGCTGCCGTAATGGCAATTTGCGCCCGGACCAGGCCGCAGGGGTGAAACTCTGCGGCCTTTTTCGTAAGAAAAATGCAACGGTTGCAAGCCGGTAATATTCTGCGGAACGCACAGCACAGAGTGAAGAAGTGATGGATTTCGAAGCGGAAAAACAGTCGTAGAATCAGCGGCAAGCCGGAGGGTTCCGGTGAGGCGCAATGTTGCGGGGGCTTTATCCCTGGTGGCATTGGTTGCTGGAGAGAGAAAACCCCCGCACGTTGCAGGTATATACCTGACAACATCACGGGGGCCATTCTTGCATC
>NZ_JABWMT020000099.1:0-691 GCF_013368915.2 Escherichia sp. 93.1518 | reverse complement strand
CACCACAGAGTGCACAGGCGCGCAGTGACACTGCGCTGGATCGTCTGATGCAGGGGGCACCGGCACCGCTGGCTGCAGGTAACCCGGCATCTGATGCCGTTAACGATTTGCTGAACACACCAGTGTAAGGGATGTTTATGACGAGCAAAGAAACCTTTACCCATTACCAGCCGCTGGGCAACAGTGACCCGGCTCATACCGCAACCGCGCCCGGCGGATTGAGTGCGAAAGCGCCTGCAATGACCCCGCTGATGCTGGACACCTCCACCCGTAAGCTGGTTGCGTGGGATGGCACCACCGACGGTGCTGCCGTTGGCATTCTTGCGGTTGCTGCTGACCAGACCAGCACCACGCTGACGTTCTACAAGTCCGGCACGTTCCGTTATGAGGATGTGCTCTGGCCGGAGGCTGCCAGCGATGAGACGAAAAAACGGACCGCGTTTGCCGGAACGGCAATCAGCATCGTTTAACCTTACCCTTCATCACTAAAGGCCGCCTGTGCGGCTTTTTTTACGGGATTTTTTTATGTCGATGTACACAACCGCCCAGCTGCTGGCGGCAAATGAGCAGAAATTTAAGTTTGATCCGCTGTTTCTGCGTCTCTTTTTCCGTGAGAGCTATCCCTTCACCACGGAGAAAGTCTATCTCTCACAAATTCCGGGACTGGTAAACATGGCGCTGTACGTTTCGC